>NZ_JAMDJP010000012.1:0-147326 GCF_023475945.1 Shewanella sp. 8A | reverse complement strand
GCTGGATGGTAAACGGGAAAGGGCATATCCACGAGTCCTTAAAATGAGCAAAAACAAGTTTCCGGTTAGACCAAAGAAAAATGCCGTTCACTCTTAAGTGAACGGCATTACTGGTTTATGCCAGTGCTTTTCATTTTACAAATGGGGTGTTACAGCGTTTGCCTCAGCTCCAAACTGACCTCATCTTAAGTGCCCACTTTTAATAATTCAGCGCAGGATTGATTGAGTAATTGGCGGCAGCGCCATACACCCAGCAGCGCGACCAATAAGGCGCCGCAGACTGGGGCAATCCCCCACCAGGGCCAGTGCATATACACATTGAGTTCAAACACTTGGGTCTTTAACAGATACAGCGCAAATTCCGCCACTATCACTGCAAGCACACCAGCAATGCCCCCCAGTAAGGCAAATTCAAGCCCAGTGGCACTACGCAGTAACCAGCCCGAGGCGCCAAAGGTACGCAGCACCGCGAGTTCACGCTGGCGCGTCGCCATTCCCGCCTCGGTTTGGGCGATAAGCACTAAGGAACTCGCTAGTAAGACGAGGATCAAGACTAACGTCAGCGACAGTGACACCTGCTCAATGATCTGCCGCAATTGCCCCACCATGGCGCCAACATCGATAATCGACACGGTTGGGAACTGCTGGATAAGTTCGAGGATCACTGTGTTCTTCGGGGCATCACTACCTTGCAAATCCGCATTCTTGTCGTCGAGGTAGAAGCTTGCCATCGAGGTATAAGCAAAGGGCGCCAACGCTTCTTGGGTGAAGATCATGAAGAAGTTTGGCTGTAATGTTTCCCAGTGCACGGCACGAATACTGGCGACCTTAACCCTTAGCTCTTGGTTATCAATCATATAAGTCAGCGTATCGCACAGTTTTAGCCCTAAACGATCGGCAACACCGGATTCCACCGACACCTCATCAGCAGCTTGATTAAAATGCCCTTCAATCAACTCGTTGTTGGCAGGCAAGCTATTGCGCCAAGTGAGATTAAGCTCGCGGGAAATCCCTACTCGCCCCTTCTCTCCGGCCTCGGCCTGCTCGTTAGAGATCAAGATCTCACCATTAATTTGCGTTAGCCGGCCACGAATGACGGGGTAGATATCCGTGGCTGCTATGCCCTTTTGTGCCATAAAGTCGTTTAATGGTTTAGCATCATCGGGGGCGATATTGACCAAGAAATAGTTAGGTGCATTCTCGGGCAGCTGTTTTTGCCACTCGTTGAGTAAATCCTGTCTAAGCGCCAAAATCGTCAGTAACAATACCAAAGCCGCACTAAAGCCCACCAATTGCACCGCATTTTGCCGCGCACGGCGGCGTAACCCCGCAAGTGCCAGTTGCAAGGGATTGGTGGTTTTCATGCCGACACTGTGGCCAAGGCGGATCATCACAAAACCTAAAATACTGAGCAATACGCCGAGTAGCAGCACAGCCGCGACTACCGTCAGTGTCAGCGCCCAGCTTTGGGAATACAAATATCCCAACAGTGCCATCGCCCCTAAACTTAAGAGTAAATGCAACCACATGCCGAGCTGCAAGCCTTCGAGTTGCCTTTGTAAGACTCGCAGTGGCGGAATCGCCAGTAAACGCATTAAAGGATAGGCCGAAAACATAAAGGCGCTGATAAGCCCTGTGCTGATCCCAAGCAGTAGCGGCCGCGTCAATGGCGGCGAATAGGCAGCGATTTCAGGGGGTAACAATTGATTAATGCCTAAATCCAGCAGTGCCCCGCCGATTAACCCCAGCACAATGCCAAACAGTGTCACTAGCAGTAAATGGATGCCGAATAGTCGACGGATTTGAGATGATGAGGCGCCAAAGGTTTTAAGCATAGCCACCACATCATAATGACGTTGGCAGTAACGCTGGGCGGCAATCCCTATCGCGGCGCAAGCAAGGGCAATACCGAGCAAGCTTGCCAGCAGTAAAAAACGCTCCGCCCGCTTCACCGCGCCCGCTATCGGTGAGTCGCCAGACTGCACATCGACCCAGCGCTGGGAATTATTCAGCAGCGGTTTAACGCTATTTTCAAAGGCGCTTAAGGCGCTTTCTTCACCGGCAAATTGATACAGATACGTCACTCGGCTGCCGGGTTGGATAACCCCAGTCTTGGCGACATCTTCAATCCGCATTAACACCACGGGGGAAGAAGCGAACGGATTAAAGCCCGCATCGGGTAAGCGGCTGATTTCTTGACTTAAACGAAACTCACTGTTGCCTAATTCCAGTGTTTGCGGGTATCCCAAGAGTCCCCCTAAGCGACTCTCGAACCACACCTCATCGGCGTGGGGCAAGTCTTGGGCTTTTACATCTGGGCCATTGGCCGCTTTAAGTTCGATGTCTCCCTTAAGTGGATAACCGGACTCAACCGCACGCACTGTGACTAACTGAAACTTATCCCCCGCATACACCATGGAATTAAATTGCATATTGGTGACATGCTTAAGGCCAAGCTCATCGGCCTTGGCCAGAATGCTGGCGTCAATTTGAACGGGAGAGTCGATAATACGATCGGCGGCGATAAACTGAGTCGCTTGTCCGTTGATAGCAACTTGCAAACGCTCACTGACCCGCGCAAGACCACTAACCGACAGCACCGCCAAAGTAATGGCGAGGATAATCAATAACAACTGCCCCTGTTGCAACTCGCGCTTAAACAGGCGCCATGCCAAATTAAGCTCCATGGGTTAGGCCTCCTTGGCGCTTAATTCAAGGTTGTCATTCACATTGTGCGATTGGGCCGAATCCAACTCTTCCTGCAAGTGGCCGTTGTCCATAACCAGTTGCCTTTGGCAACGCTTCGCCAGTTGTAAGTCATGGGTGACTAGGATGAGCGTGGTGTGGCTCTCTTGGTTCAGCTCAAACAACATATCGGCAATTTTATGGCCGTTAACACTGTCCAAATTGCCGGTTGGCTCGTCGGCAAATAGCACTTTAGGTTCACAAATAAAGGCCCTCGCAATCGCAACCCTTTGCTGCTCACCGCCGGATAACTGTTTAGGTAAATGAGTCAAACGGTGGGATAACCCCACGCGCCCCAGCATGGCCTCGGCCTTCTCCTTGGCATTTTTAACCCCGGCAAGCTCGGCCGGTAGCATCACATTTTCAAGGGCGGTTAAGGTATCAACTAACATAAAAGATTGAAAAATAAAGCTTACTTTTTGCTTACGCAGCGCGGCTTTCTGTTCTTCATTGAGCGGTGATAGGGCCTGGCCATCGAGCCAAATCTCCCCCGCCGTTGGGGTGTCGAGCGCGGCGAGTAAGCCAAGTAGCGTCGATTTACCCGAGCCGGAGGGTCCTAATATCGCAACACTTTCGCCCTGCTTGACATCTAAGTTAATGCCCTTGAGGATAGTGAGCGAACCTTCCTGAGTAGTCACCGATTTTTCGAGGTTAACCACATTAATGGCACTATTTTTTGAAACGACGTTAGACATAGGATCCTTCTTATACAAATCGTTCTTGCGTCAATTGCTAAGATGCAAGCCTATGGCAAAGGCCGTGAGCGCCTGCATCCTGTTAAGTCTATTTATAACCACGCCAGTTCAGGCGGCGAAAGTGTTGATCCTCGGCGATAGCTTAGGTGCCAGCTATGGCATGTCGGAACAAGTAGGCTGGGTGGCGCTGCTGCAAAAAAACTTACCCGAGCATGAATTTACCAACGGTTCGGTGAGCGGTGAAACGACAGCGGGCGGTTTGCGTCGTTTGCCTGCGCTGCTCGATTCCGTTGCCCCCGATTTGGTAGTAGTCGAACTCGGTGGTAACGATGGTCTACGTGGATTCCCCCCGACGCAACTCAAAAATAACCTAACCCAAATCATTACCCTAGCCCAAAATAGCGGTGCTAAAGTGCTACTGACCGAAATCATGGTACCGCCTAACTATGGCCCTCGCTATAGCCAAAAGTTCACCCAAGTGTATCAAGAGATTGCAAAAGATGAGGATATTGACCTTATCCCCTTCTTTATGCAGGAGGTCGCTCCCCATCCAGAGTTGATGCAAAGAGACGGTATTCATCCCAATGAAAAGGCCCAAGAGAAGATTGCCACTTGGATGCAACCTTGGATTGAAAAAGCCTTAACTCAATAAAATCGCTGCAATTTTAAGCTAATAAACAGCTTGCTGATGTAAACTTGTATTTAAGCGATAAAAACATGCTCCAACGCAACATTAACGCCTGAGATAAACAGTAAAATTCGTGTTAGCAAATGGTTAACCCAACAAGGAGTCAATATGTCCCTTAGCCATCAGCAAAAAGTGTACATACCCAAGGAAGCTCGTACCAATCAGTACATCACCGCCGAAATTAAAGTCACGGATGAATTACTGGCGCAATACCCCGATTACCATAGCTGTTATCAAACCTTAAGCCGCATTATTTTTAATTTGGCAGAACAACACGATCTCCGTAACGTCCATGTGATCACTAACGATAAACTGCCAGTCGTGCGTTACCATACCGAAGCGTATTGTTTCCAAACCGCTGAACAAATTCTGTTTTTTTACAATCCCGCCTATCACGAGGCACAAAATCTGTTCACTGCGGACAACTACCGCGCCCGCAAACTGCGTATTGTTTTCTTAGCGACTGGCGATGAAATCCGCAGCAACTCAGCTAATTTCCATACCCGTGTACGGGAGCTATTAAACGAATTAATGCCTAAGCTGCCGATTAAAGATCTTAAGGTAAAGATCCGCGACCACCAGCATTTATCCTATGATTTATTCGCCAAATCAAAAGGTAATAAAGAAACCTACGGCTATAAACTCAGAGCCATTGCACCAAGATACAAGGCCAGAAAATGTGACCTGCCGGAAAATGTCAGCTCACTCACCTATGTCACCGTCAGCCTGCCGCTGAGTCGCAAACTCAAACAAGGTTTACTACCAGAGTCAGCAACTGACTTTAGCCCGTTATATCAACACCTTGAGGATAATTTCATCAAGGCGGCGACCAATAAGCAATTAACGCGCTTGGCTATGATCGCCAACGGCTTAACTCCCTTAGTGCGTAACAGTAAGTTTGAAAAACTCGACAGCAAGGCCGAAGTGCAGATGATTGGTTTTGACCCGAACGCAACTGAGCAGCAAGTAATTCGCCGCTGGGATGCTGATAACTTAGTCGAAGCCGCGCATTTTACTATTGTCGCGGGTGCGAAGGACTGTGATGACTCAGGCTATGGCCGTTTTATGAATAACGTTGAAGCCGCATTGAAAACCTTTGCCGCCGAGATTGGGCTAGACCCTGAGCGTGAAGATCTCGTGGTGCGCTTCCATCAGCACATTAGCTACCAGCTCTAATTATTCGCTGTAGCACGACCTAAACAAAGGGCGCATTTGCGCCCTTTTATCTTTTATTCCAAAGTATTACGCTTATACCATACCCTGCACTAAAGCGCGCTAACTTGACTTCAGCCAACCTTTTATCAACTTGACCACTTTATCGTAATCGTCATCAAAACTGTGGCCACCGCTTAATTCCATCACAGTGACATTGGGCTGCTTGACCTCTGGGCATAAATGCAGCGGCGCATCGTCCTCTTTACCGTAGAGACAAAGCATAGGCACAGTGGTTTGTTTGTTCACTTCGGGCAAGGTTAAGTAACGAGCCGATTGGTTATCCGAGGTGACAATCTCACTCACATGGATTTCAAAATCCGAAGATTGTGAAGGAGAAAGCAGCACAGCGCCCAAGACATTCTGCCGATATTGAGCGGGCATATCATTTAACACGAAGGGAATCACTTCGGCCCCGAAGGAATAACCAATCAAAATCACTTTTTGCGTGCCAAATTCCGCCTGATACTTATCAATAATCGCTAAGGTATCTTGGGTGACCTCTTTAGGATCTTTTTGTTTCCAATAATATTTCAGCGAGCTCCAGCCGACGACAGGCCAGCCCTGCTGCTGCAAAATGCCCCCTACGGCTTTATCAAGCGTTGCCCAGCCACCGTCACCACTCAAAAAAATCACCAACGGTGGTTTGGCATGGGATGACGCAGCGTTTACCTGAGTTGATGATTCGACAGGCAATAGGGTCAGCCCCAGATTATCGGCAAACTCATCAGCAAAGACGTTAGCAGTAGAACATAAAAGTAAAACGCTCAGTAGCTTGATTAAGGATTTCGTCATCTCGCACCTACTTTTTAAATACGCCAGTTGTACCACGACTCGTTAAGGTCACCAGACTACCCACCACTACAGGTAAAGAGAGCCCACCATAACAAATCAAATACTTAGCCTCCCACCTGGGATTAAACTTATCCTTATACCTTCTAAGCCCCTGAAAGTTGTAAAATTTATTCCCCTTCTTATAAACTGTTTTGGCAAGCTTAGTCCAAAATGGCACCAAGGCTCTATCAGTCAATCCAGACATGGGCGCCATGCCAAGATTAAACTGCTGATATCCTTGCTGTTTGCCCCATAGCAAGAGTTCTGTAAACAAAAAATCCATAATATTACTGCCCGATAAACTAGGCTCATAGCGCATCAAATCAACCGAAAACTCTATTTTGGCCGCACTGGCCCACACATTGGAAAAAGCTACAAGCTCGTCGTTTAAATACACTAAGGCCATCGGCGTGGCGCACAGGTAAGCAGCAGAAAAATACCCAACTGAAAATCCCTTTTCTCGACCTTGCTTCGCCTTAAGCCAGCTCGAAGAAATAACCTCTAACGTTGGCAATAGGGCCTTCACTTCACTGGCCTCGATAATTTTAAACCGTAACCCTTCCCTTAAAGCCTTCGCATGACTTTGACGCAAGCTACGATACTTACTCGACTGTAAATCAAATTCCGCCAAGGGCACTATGGCCTCCTCGCCGAGTTTATATAGGCTCAACCCTTGTTCTAAAAAGTGGGGTAAATACTTTTGCGTGACTTGATAAAATACTGGCCAACCATCGTAAGCATCGCATAACTCCCTAAACTGCCAGAGTAAATCATCAAATTTATCTGGATTTCCAATCGGATCGCCCATCACAACCCAGCAATGTCCTGCGCGGGCATACATTAAAAATGCATCGTTATCTTCATTAAATAACAATGACTTATCTTGAACTAAAGCAAGAAATCCGTGGCTACTTGGAGCGTTAGCGACGATATCCATAGCGCAGCTTAAAGTATGCTCATCCAATAGACGGGTTTGCGGTCTTCTCATCGCTAACACGTAGCGAAAGGCAAAAATCAACAAGATCACTAGGGCAACCGCCCCACCCCGCAATGCACGGGACACATGGCTATCTTGAGAAAAAGTAAACCAAAGTGAATGATCGTAATCCACATCCTGATAGGCAAAAAATAGCACCCACATCATCAAAAATAATGCCGCCGCCAGCGATAAGGCCCAACCAAAAGAATATTTAATTCCCACAATAGAACCTTGGCGATAAAAAACCTGCTCGCAGGGCAGCATTAATAAATAGATAAGACCAAGTGCGAGGGATATCTGCCACTGAGCGCCCTTTAGTACAATAAACACCATGGCTACCAATAAGAGTTTTTGCGTTAACTCAAACGCTTTTTGATAACGTTTAAATAGACCGTGTGATAATAGCAAGAGTAAAATAGCACTCGCACTCAATATCAAACTTGATAGTTCCACAATTGGTAGCGGCACTATCTCACCTAGCCAATGATATTTATGAATAATGGAAGGGTTAACAACCGATAGCAACAACACTAAGCCAACGCCAAAAACACTAATGCTTAATAATGGTGGCAATAATTGCCTGACAATCTGTAAATTAACATTTAACTTAGAAAACTTATCCTTATTAGTTAATACTAAGGTTGCCACAAAATACATCAGCGCTAAAACAAATGGCACTATGTAATACATTAATCGATAAATAATCACTGAACTTAAAATTTGTTCGGCAGGTAAATATTGCGATAAGGTAACAGTAACTACCGTTTCAAATACGCCAATCCCTCCAGGCACATGGGCAAGCACCCCGATTGCATTAGCTACAAAAAAGATGCTAAGGACCTGTAAATAACTTAATCCATCCACCTCAGGTAGTAGAGAGTAAAATAATGTCCCCACAACGATCCAATCAATACTCGATACTAGAAACTGCTTTAGAGATAAGGAAAAAATCGGTGGTGCCAATTCGAACCCACGAAAATGAATAGACCTTTTCCAGATCAGGCTAAATACAAAATAGCTAATGACACCCAGCAACATCAAGATACCAATCACTCGATTAAGAGAGAAAAACCAAGTTGGCAACGGTAAGTCGGAAAGTTGCTCTGCAGGAAAACTAATCAGAGCAAGTCCGCAGATAAAGAAAAGTCCAAGGAAAAATGTCACTGAGCAAGCGAGTACAACCTGGGTAATATTATTGCCACTCAAACCTAATTCAGAATAAAATTTGTAGCGTATAGAAGTACCGGTCAATAATGAAAAACCTATCGTATTAGAGAAGGTAAATGCCAGAAATGAAACAGGAGCTATCTGTTGATAACTTAAGGGCGATTTTAGTTTTCTAATGGCAAGATAATCATATAATGTTAATAGTAGATAACTGACCAACGTCAATAAAACCGCTAATAAAATTTTTGATGGTGCAAATTGTTTAATCTCTAAAAAAATATCATTTAACTGATAATCCTGCTCTAAGTTATATAGCAGAAACAACGAGACTGTGAATATTATCAAACTAATAATCACACGGATCCGCCTACCCATTTTACTCTCCAAGCGCTGTTTAATCTGCAAATAAAATCAACAATAAGCATTGATAGGACATTAAAATAAAATTAACTTTATTTTATTATTCAACCCTATTTAATCGAACGATTTTTAACATAGTGATTTTGGAGAGGCAATCTAATTAATCATTCGCTTCATGATGTTTTATTCATCTTGTAAACACTTTGTTCTAATCTGGCTTAAATATTCCCCAAATAGTTTAAAACAGCCATTAAGTGGTCAGCTTTTTTGGCTTAACCATTCTAAAAAAATGAATAGGTTGCATGTCCTATCCTTCACTGTACACGGCATGATTTTGGCCATATTTCACATTGCCTTTTTCAGCTCCTAGCGCATCCTGTTAACGAAATTATAACAAAAGCAGGAGCACCTATGTCCAACAAGACAATCCACTCACTCTTAGGCAAAGAATCGACAGCCAAACAGCGTCATTTTTTGCCGAGCAACCCCAATCGTAAGGCGAATTGGCTAATGCCTACAGGCATAGCTCTATTAATGGCATTCAATCTAACAGGTTGTTTTTCAGACGATGATCCTGCACCAGTGGTAACGCCACCCGTGGTGCAGCCACCTGAAACTGGACCCACCTTTCCCGAAGGTGCAATCAAAATCCCCGCTGGCGATAACCTCACGATGCGTATTCAAGAAGCCTTAATTAACGCGCAAAGTGGTGCAGTGATCGTGCTTCCTAAAGGAACCTTTAATATCGACTCAACTTTGCTGTTCGATGGCGATGTAGATGGGGATGGCAGTTATGCCAAAAACGTCACTATCATGGGCTACGGGATGAAGGACACTATCCTTAATTTCGCCCAAGCGAACTCGGGAGATGGGATTTTCGTCCAAAACGCTCTCAACATTACCATTCAAGATCTGTCGGTTAATGAGGCAAAAAACAATGGTATCAAACTTAAAAACACTAACGGCATTATCCTGCGCCGCGTTGGTGCAGTATGGGAAGGCGAACTCGATAAAGATAATGGTGCCTATGGTTTGTATCCGGTTGAATGTGAAAACATTCTGATTGAAGACAGTTATGTTCGCGGCAGTGCCGATGCGGGGATTTATGTTGGGCAGTCCCAATATATTGTGGTGCGTCGCAATATCGCCAAAGAAAACGTGGCGGGGATTGAAATCGAAAACTCCAAATATGCCGACGTGTATAACAACGAAGCGATGGGTAATACGGGTGGGATTTTAGTGTTCGACTTGCCGATCAATAACCACAGATACGGCTCTAGCGTACGGATTTTCAACAACAAAGTGTATGACAACAACACGCCGAACTTCGCCAATGCTTCTGCTAACCCCGCAGGTGTGCATATTGTGCCGCCAGGCACTGGAGTGATCATTTTATCCACCGCAGATGTGGAAATTTTCAATAACCAAATTACCCGTCACGACACCCTAGGAGTGACTGTGAGTAGCTTTTTTATTGCAGAACCCGATATGACCTCCTTTGTCGGCAACTATGGTCAACCTGGTCAAGCGATTGAGGATGGTTGGCGTCCTGTACCACGTAATATTTATTTACACGACAACGTAATTACCGATTATGGTAGCAAGCCAAAAGGTTATTTAATTCAAGATATTATTCGAGCCTATATCATAAATCATGGCACGTTACCCGGCGTACTCTACGACGGCTTAGGGGAAATGCTTGCCAATAACGGCACCGCCGCTTACCTCGGTTTGAAAGAGACGCCCTTTGCCACTGACGGTAGCGATAACGTCTGCGCCAGTGATAACGGCAACGTATCCTACGGCCGGCTCTATGCCAACAGCAATACGGATATCAGCATCGCCGATGTGCAATATGAAAAGACCCAAAACGCCCTACTGAAATGTACTCAAGTGAGTCTGCCTGTGCATACCGTCACCTTTGCAGGCCAAGTATTTGGCTGCGGGGTTGACGATAATACCGCAGGGTGTGATGGCGGCGTATTGGTCGGTGGCGGTGGTACTATCGGTGAAGGCGAAGGGGGTTTAGTAGGCGATGGCGATCAAAGTCTGTGTAAAGCGACTGGCTCAAATGTTAGTTGGGATGCACTGCTGAAAGCAAACTGCCCTAAACTGTCGGATTACAACCTGTTTAGTGATGCCAAAAACCCCACCACAGGCCCGAATTCAGGTGGTGTCCCTTACGATCTCAACACGCAGCTCTTTACTGACTACGCCAGTAAATATCGCTTTGTGTATTTACCTTCGGGACAAAAAGCCAGTTACTCCGAAAAAGAAGCGTTTGATTTCCCTGTGGGGAGCGTTATCGTCAAATCCTTTGCCTTGCCAAGCGATACCAGTAAGCGCGGTATTAGCAACGAGAGCTTGATTGAAACCCGCTTACTCATCCATCGTCCAACGGGCTGGAGCGCACTGCCCTATGTGTGGAATGCAGATAAAACCGATGCCACGTTGGCGAAAGCGGGAGCGATTAGCAGTCAAACGTTGAGCCATAAAGGGGAAAGTCTGACCTTTAACTACATGGTTCCGAGCATGAACCAATGTAAGCAGTGTCACCAGTTTAAAGCTGATAACAATAGCAACGCCGTGTTTGTGCCTATTGGTCCTAAGGCGCGCCATTTGAACCGCAATTTCAGCTATCAAGATGGCAGTATGAACCAACTGCTGAAATGGGAAAGCCTTGGTATTTTGCAAGGATTGCCCAACCTAAGCCAAGTGCCACAAGTGCCCGCCTACCACGATGGTGACGAAGCGACCGTCGCAAGCTTAAGCGATACCGCATTAATGCAAACGGCTAAGGGTTATCTCGACATCAACTGCGCCCATTGCCATAGACCCGAGGGCAACGCCTCTAATACTGGCCTAAAACTCGAGTACTGGCGTGGCTACAGCGATGATGCAGGTTTCTCCCATGGCACCTGTAAATCACCGGTTGCCTATGGCGGTGGAAACTTAGGTTTCGATATAGTCCCAGGCAATGCCGCTGAGTCCATCCTGCACTTTAGAATGCAAAGCACGACTCCGGGCGATCGTATGCCTGAAATTGGCCGAAGCTTAGCCCATGATGAAGGCGTAGCGTTGATCAGCGAATGGATTAAACGTCTACCCGCAGCAAGCTGCTCACGCTAGCGTTAACGTAACAGTGGGTGAAAGCATGCTTGCAATCACCCACTTGCTTACCACTTCAAGACAGAGCGACCCCTGACATTGAAGGCCAACTCGAGGCCTTCTTATTTTCTAATGACATCTTAACGAGCTGATAATCCATGAAAAATCGCCAAACACTTTCGTTGGTGTTGATTATCACTGTGCTGCTCACAGCCTGCGGCGGTAGTGACAGCCAAAGCAGCGATAGCGGCCAAACACCGCCGCCCACGACCCCAACCAATCCAACGATACCAACTAGCCTTTGTGTTAATACTTCAGGGCAAGTTAACTGGCCCGCCTTGATGGCAGAAGACTGCCCAGTGTTAAGTCAATATGGTCTCTTTATCGACCCGACAAACCCAACCATACAACCACAAGCTCCGGGGTTTAGCTATCAGCTCGCTACGCAGCTGTTTTCTAACTATGCCAGCAAATACCGCTTTATCTATTTACCCGCGGGCAGCAGCATACAGTACCAAGCGCAGGAGGCATTTGAGTTTCCAACTGGCGCCGTGCTGGTTAAAACCTTTGCTCTTCCACAGGATACGGCTATCACAGGCATAGCCAACGAAACGCTAATCGAAACGCGGCTATTGATAAAACGCCCCCAAGGTTGGACGAGTCTGGTTTATCAATGGCAACAAGGTGAGGCAAAGCTGCTTACCGCAGGTGCAAGCGTGCATCATACCCTGATTAACCAAGGCCAAAGTCAAAGCTTCGATTACAACATACCGAGCCGCGCCGAGTGCAAAATTTGTCACCAAACCAACCAAGATAACAGCAGCCAAATCATTCCGATTGGCCTTAAAGCCCACTTATTGAATCGCGACATCGTCGACCAAGGACAAAGCGTCAATCAACTCAGCCTGTGGGCCAAACAAGGCAAGCTTGAGCAGTTACCCGAGTTAAGCCAAGTGGCCAAAACCTATGCAATTGACAACCATCAAGCCGATTTAACCGCCCGCGCTAAGGGCTATTTAGATGTAAACTGCGCCCACTGCCATAGCGCTAAAGGCTTTGCCAGTATCTCTGGATTACGCCTCGGTTTTTATATCGATCACACCAGTTATCAATATGGGATCTGCAAGCAGCCTCCGGGATGGGATGGCGGTGCGAAAGGACTTGATTACGATATTGTCCCCGGCAATGCTGAACATTCAATTTTGCTGTATCGCCAAACGCTCTCTGAACCGAAAGATCGCATGCCGCCTATCGGTCGCAATCTTGAGCACCAAGAAGGCGTTGAATTAATTCGTCAATGGATAGATTCACTGGCACCGAGTTTAGGGAATTGTATTTAGGAAAGTGCTGAGTAGTACTAGGGCGTGTTGACGTTTCAGGGTTATTTTTGCAGCAATGTGGCTGGCTTTTATGCAAGGCAAAGTCCGTGCAGTGTAGTTATTCTACATAAACGGACGATAACGCGGCAGAAAAGCCAGCCAAATGCTGCCCGAAGGGTTCGTCTGGCAAGCCCTTGCTCTTACTTTCTGTCATAAGAGCCGCTCGTCATTTGAGTAGAATAACTACACATCATTCCTCGTTTCGCGAGCACGTGCTTTCCTGAACGAACAAAATCTAATCTCGAAACGTCAACACGCCCTAATGTCACTCACATTGCATAGCAATGGAGTGACGTTAAACAAAAATAAATGGGATAAACAAGGATGAAATTGAATATAGGATAGCGCCGTTTCCCTTAAAGTATCGCGTCCGTTTTTAACCAATTAAGCTAGTTCACTATCCTTTAGCCGCAGTTAAGCCGACTAAAATACCCTGGCGGGTGGCCAATCCAATGCTTAAAGGATTGACGGAAATGGCTCACATCGCTGTAGCCTAAGGTCTCGGCAATCGCCTCAATATCTAGCTTGTTGGCTAAAATCAACTCGACCGCACGTTGGCAGCGCACCTGATCAACGAGACGCTGATAACTCGATCCCAGCTGAGCAAGTTTACGCCGAAAACTGCGGTCGCTCATATGCAGCTGCGCCGCCATTTCATCCAAATGAAGTACATGGGGAAAATGTGCGCGGATCGCTATCAATACGGTTTCGATAAAGGAGGTGGTAAAAGCTGAAGGCGTTACCTCTGCAAATTTAGGGAAAGGATAGTTTATTGCAAGAGCAAGATAATCAAGGGAAATACTCCATTCGTAATATTCGCAATTAAACTGCACTTTCGCACCCGTTGCCTCCTCTAAAAAACGGCAGTCTCGACCTGACTCAACCAAATTAATTTGACTTAGCGTTATCGCCTCCCCAGTCAGCTCTCTGGCGAGCCCCAATAGTGACCCAATACTGTGTAAAAACTGAAATCCGTATTGTGCTTTATCAATACGACCCGTATTAAGCCAACGAATGCAAACACTGTCATCTGTTAGACGTACCAAAGAATCAGTAAAACTACCAACTAAACTCGGGTGATTAATCACAAACTGTAAGCAGGCCTGCAATGAGCTAAGTTGAGCAAGATGGGGCAACAATACATCTAAGCTACTCACCCGATAACTCAGCCCTAATTTAGTACCAATATCGGGATCTCCACCCTGTAAGCGTAAAAACTCCATCGCATATTCCACCTGCCAGACAAAGACAAACTGGCAATGATTAAGCTCAGTCCGGCCAACACCAATATGACCACAGACTTGCTGTAAGGCTTTTTCGCCTAACTGTGAGGCAATAAAGTCGAGAATATTACGCAGCTCAAATGCGGGATAGGTTTGATCGCCTACCATCAGGTTCGTCTTGTAATCGACGCGCTGTAACATGGAATATCCTTAATGTGATTTGTTCAGCTTTTAATTCCCTAGGTGATTAGTTGTATAAGATCTCGCTTATTTTGAATAGTCTTAAACCAAACTTAATGTTAAAAAAATGTATTATTTCATTTCGCGCCCAAACAAAACAAAAACGCCTGCATATTCACAGGCGTTTTCATCGGTATTAAGTCAGTGCGGCGGCTTACATGGGACGATTTTTCTCAACTAATCGATTAAAAATCGCATTTACCGACAGGGACGCACCATGGGCGATTTTATCGGCTAGTTTCTTGCGCACCTGATAACGCAGCTTATACACGGTACGTTCGCCCGCTAACTGCATTAACACATCATCACTGGTTGAAATCGCATCGATAAGGCCTAATTCAATCGCCTGTTGACCGTACCAATGTTCACCAGTGGCCACCTTTGCCAAATCGAGCTGAGGACGATATTTGGTTACAAAAGCTTTAAACAGCTCATGGGTTTCTTCGAGCTCCTGTTGGAACTTCTGTCTGCCCTCGTCAGTATTTTCGCCAAAGACGGTCAAGGTGCGCTTAAAGTCACCGGCTGTGTGTTGCTCATAATCAATTTCGTGCTTTTTCAGCAAACGGTTGAAGTTAGGCAACTGAGCAACCACACCGATAGAACCCACGATAGCGAATGGCGCGGCATATATTTTATTGGCGACACAGGCCATCATATAACCACCACTGGCGGCAACTTTATCCACGCAAATCGTTAATAGGATCTCGGCCTGACGCAGACGATCGAGCTGGCTCGACGCCAATCCATAACCATGCACCATGCCACCGCCACTTTCGACATTGACAATAACTTCATCATCCTTTTCGGCGATGGTTAAAATCGCGCTGATTTCTTCGCGCAGAGAAGCCACTTCGGCGGCATCAATACTGCCTTTAAAATCAATGACAAAAACCTTGCCTTTGTGGTCTTCTTCGGCCGCTTTTTCCTTCGCCTTTTCGTCTGCTTTCAGCTGTTTTTCGTAGGCTTTAAACTGCTTCTTCGTCAGCAGTTCCTCCTTCAAACTGTGCTTTAGTTCTTCCAGTTCTTCTGAAAGGTTAGTGATCCTCAGTTCACCTTTATCCGATTTGTGCTTCACAGTGGACGCGAGGACGACAATAATCACAGCAACAATCGCAACAACAATAGTCACAGCTTTGGCCAAAAACATGCCATATTCGTATAGAAATTCCAAAGTACTCTCCGTTGGGACCTAAGGTGATCCGGTTTAATGCGCGCTATTCTAACAGCCTAAAGCGCCATAAAAAAACCCAGCAAAGGCTGGGTTTTTAGGATTTAACTCGGATTAGTTAGGACAAGTCGCGATCACACTTAGATCGGTGACGTAAATAGTGGCCTCACCTTTACCCGCAGTCGATGCATAGGTGGCTACTTGGGTTTGCATTTCTACCGTTGCCGCAGCAGCCATACCATCTGTAGAACTCTTCTCGCTTGGGTCAACAATAGAACTATGATGACCCTTGGCAAAACGCACCACACCAAGCCCTTTCGTCGTAGCATCGACGCAAGGTAAACCCATTGCAGAGATCAGCGGTTCAGTACCTGATAATGGGAAGTTATCGACACTATTAGGTAACACTTGATCCGCTAAGTTACCATTACCATCACCGGCGACTTCAATTAAGTGCACAGGTAATCCTGTTGCTTTTAACATGCCAGCATGGTTAACCGGATCTGCTGAGTCCACAGCCGTTTGCACAGCAAAGGCAAAAGTAGGAATAAATTGTGCGTAAACAGCCTGAACTAATGCCGCATATTCAGGGCTGCCAGGCTCATATCCTGCCGTATTAGCCTTATCGACTAAAGCTTTGAATGTCGCCGAAGCAGTGACATTATTAAACAGTACGGGACCGAAGGTGGCTGAACCGGCAAAAGCGCCTGCTAAACCACCAGCAGGAGCAACCAAAGAAGCCGCATTAATCACATAAGGGTTAGGTAAGGCTTCACCCGTGGTTGGATTTCTCATCCCCGTGCTGGCATAGGTAGCAAAATCGGTTCCCACAATCGCACCTAAACTTAACCCCTGCGCACTAATCTTAGAGACATCAAATACTTGTGGTTGATTAGCCTGCGCAAGTCCTTGTGCTAAGCCAGTTAAGGCTAAACGCACGCCAAGGTGATCCATGGTTGCCTGACGGAAGTTATCTCGCACAGATAGTGTGCTTGAGATATTGACAAAGACTAACGGATTACCATTTTTAAAGGCATCCGGAGTACCAATCACATTGCCAAAAGAGGGATCGGTTGCCGAAACTTCGTAAATACCATCCCCATTGGCATCAAATGAACGAGCACCATGTAAAGGCATATCAATAGCTACCGTTGCCACGCCCATGGCCGCATAAGAACCCGCATAAGCTAAAGACATTTCCTTACCGCCACCTAAACCATGCAGCGCAATCGTGGTTGGCCAGCCTGACGTTGGTGGTGTAAAGGTTAAGCCTTGCTGCTGATAGAAGGCCGCGAGTTTAGTGGCATTAGGCATAGAAATCAGTACAGGTACCGTTTCATAACCTTTAATCGCAGGGATTGGGTTAAATTTGGTCAAATGTTTGGTTTTATCAACCGCAGTACCATCGTCTAATAGCCAGGTTTTACCTGCCATTAGCGAAGGATTAGCTAATGCATCAGCGGGGTTAGCAATACCATTAGCGACAGCCTGCATACCAAAGTTAGTTTGGCTTAAGGTACCCGCTTGCAGCGCTAATAGCACAGAAACGGGGCTATCGCCTTGGGCTTTCCAACTCCCATTTATTAATGGTTTACCTTCTGCAGATAAACAACTGACAGAAGAACAATCACCGTAAATTGGCAATTTAATTTTTGCAGTATAGACATCCGCTAAATTTGAAACCACGTAAGCCATACCATCTGCTGGTTTTAATCCCGCAGCCTGAGCAACAGTTAACCCAGTAGGAGTCGGCATTTGTGCAAAACTAGGTGCATAGGGAGCGCCTCTTGCCATCAACAGTTTTGTGGTTTCATAAACATTTGCGACTGATTGAGTAGTGAACAAGCCAGAGTAGGTAATTGTTGAAGTATCAACATTATGTGCAGCAGCAATCCCCTTCTCATAACTGTTGATTAAGGTTTGCAACATCAGTTGATCTGGCGTTTCTAGAGGCAGCGTATTGATATCCATCTTCAACGTACCATAGGTTGTTGAAGGGGCAATGCCGCGTCCCTCTGAATCCTGAATTAACTTAGTGGTCGCATAAATATAAGACTGACCCGCTTTAAGCGGTTTTAGTGGAATAATAACGACTTTATTGCCTGAGGCAGTAGAAACAAAGTCCATACCAAATTGTAATTCAGCCCCTACTTTACAAGCTGATACTGACGGTTTGGCTTTACACTCAGGATCAGAGGACAAAGCGCCCCCCACGGTAGCCTCAAACATTCTTACCGCGCCAGGCTGGGCAACAGATGCCGCCATCAGGGTGAGCTGGGTGCCATCATGATCTTTTGCTAAATCGATATCGATTGAAATGGGCGACGTAGTTGACCATCCATCTAATGCACCGAGTGCAATCTGAGGATCGGTATAATTACCAGAACTTTCACCCGGTATAGATAAAGTACCATCCTTAGTGCCGCTGAACAGGAGGTCATTTGGCAAAGGAACTTTAGAGTTAGCAGGGTCGAATACCATATGGGATTCAGGGATGAGCGGCTCCGTCTTATCCTTGAGTTCGTTATAACTGTCCTCGCCACATCCTGTGAGGCCCAGTGCTGATGCAATCGCAACACACAAAATGAGTCTTTTCATTTTTTTTCCCCAAATCTTGTTGTAATAGTTTTGTTTTCCCCAAGAAATTAGTCACAATAGCGCAAAAGCTATGACTAATAGGGCTTATGTTAGCCCCTAACTCATTTCAAGTTAACGTAAAAATATTGAGTTAGCCACAAGTTTGTCACAAAGATTTTAGCTATTTATAACAAAGTTTCATTCATTTGTTTGAAACATGCGTTTAGCAGTTCAGCGACTCTAGAAGTGGCGGGCATTTTCGCCAAGAGGAATAAAAGGCTCATGTTGGAATATCAAGCAGCAAAAGATTTACTTAAAGGTAAAACTATTTTAGTCACTGGTGCAGGAGCAGGCATTGGTCGCGCGGCGGCTATCGAATTTGCCAAGCATGGCGCCACGGTGATTTTACTCGGTAAAACCGTTAAAAAACTCGAAGCCGTTTACGATGTTATCGAGCAAGCGGGTTATCCGATGCCAGCCATTGTGCCACTGGATTTAAAAGGTGCGACCGAACAAAACTACCGTGATATGGCCGACACGATCAGCGAACAGTTCGGCCATTTAGATGGTTTACTGCATAATGCCAGTTTACTCGGCGCCCTAGGTCCGTTTGAACACATCGATATTCCTTCACTTGAAGATGTACTTAAAGTCAATGTCACCGCACAAGTGATGCTAACCAAGGCATTACTGCCAGTGCTACGCCAAGCACCAAGTGCCTCGATTATTTTCACCTCAAGCAGTGTTGGTCGTCAGGGCCGCGCCTACTGGGGGCCCTATGCCTTCTCGAAATTTGCTACCGAAGGCATGATGCAGGTACTCGCCCACGAATGTGATGGCACTTCAGTCCGCGTGAACAGCATTAACCCAGGCGCAACGCGCACCGAAATGCGTGCTAAAGCATACCCTGCCGAAAGTCCATTGGATTTAAAAACGGCCGAAGAAATCATGCCGACTTACCTGTATTTAATGGGACAGGACTCTAGCGATATTAACGGTCAGCAATTCAATGCCCAGTAAGTAAGACTCACTAAACGCTGTGGTATAAAAGTAAAGGGAACCGAATGGTTCCCTTTACTTTTACTCAGTCGCTGAGTCTAATTTTAGCAAAGTAAATCATCGTTTTAGACTTCTCTTGCAAGTTATCACTTTGGACTTGAATATTATCGGGAACCGATACCTGCTCGTGACTTGAATAATAACTCACCCAAAGATGATCACCTTTCAGAACAATGCCAGCATAACTAGTATCGCCCTGCGAAGGTAACGTGAGCCTCTCATGAATAGCGCCCGTATCTTGATTTATTTCAATAAGTGCAGTGCAAATGTTCCCTTCATAAAGACGTACAACCGCCATCAAACGGGATTGATAGACAAACAGCACTGGCCCACCGATGCGTTTATCGAGTGTTTGCCAAGTCCATTGCTTGAAAGGTGGCAAGCTGTGACCCAGTAAACCTAAAAACTCGTCACTCCACACGGGATCGCGCCTTAATAAACAAAAACAACTCCCTTGGTGAAATACCAGCGAACTTTCATTTACATAACCTTGGTCGTTAAAAATAGGCATCCAAGGTTTAAAGAGCTGTCCATCGTCACTTTTGTAGAAACGGGTATCTCCATCAGGCCCCGCCCGATATCCCACACCATAGAGTGCATCTTGATGCTCAGTTAAACGCCATAACCAGTAACCTTTATCAGCTACCGCCTGGGGTTCGGACCAATGTACGCCATCCTTTGAGCGCCAAAGATAGGACTGTAAACCTGATTTATCGTGCTGAGTGCCGCCACCCAATAGCAACAACTCACCTCGAAATTCAATTAATTTGCCATCCCGTAAATCAGCATGAGCCGAAGTCAGCAGCGCCACACTTTGCCAATTTTCCCCAGCATCATGGGAGCAAAGAATACGTAAAGCACCATCAGGAGATACGTGAGCAGAGCCTTCTCGAAATACACAAAATAACGCCCCTTGGTATAACACCAGATCGGTAAAAGCATTATGCTCACCTTGCTCCCAAATTCGCTTGACCGATATTAACTCCATGGTTCATCTCCTCGTCATCTTTAGGCTTGTTATAGCATAACCATAGGCTACAGAAAGCAAAAAAGGCCGAAAGCGGCCTTTTAACTGGGTAACATAAACCGATTAACTACGTTGACGCGTTGGCTTCGGTTTACCCGTTGAGGTGACTTTATGCTTACGTACAGCGCGGCGAATTTTGGCACTCTTCACCTGCGCACGGGCCACGCTGTGTTTATCTGCGGCCAGCATAGTACGAGTTTCAGGTTCAAGACCCGCTAATTGGCGCAGGTAGTTAACTTGCTCAATTGGCAATTCAATCCAACCACCACGGGGTAAGGATTTAGGCAATTCCACCATACCATAACGCACACGGATAAGACGGCTGACTTGCACCTCTTGAGATTCCCATAAACGACGCACTTCTCGGTTACGGCCTTCACGTAAACATACGTGCCACCATTGGTTCATGCCCTCGCCACCCGCGGCTTTAATGGCATCGAACTGCGCCATACCGTCTTCTAACATCACGCCAGTACGCAGACGTTGTACCGCAGCCTCAGGCACTTCACCAAAGGTACGAACCGCGTATTCGCGTTCAACTTCGTTAGACGGGTGCATCAAACGGTTTGCCAATTCACCATCAGAGGTAAACAGCAATAGGCCTGAAGTGTTGATATCCAGACGGCCTACCGCAACCCAGCGCGAATCACGCACTTTAGGCAAGCGGTCAAACACAGTTGGACGACCTTCAGGGTCTTTACGGCTACAAATCTCACCTTCGGGTTTGTGATAGGCCAGCACGCGGCAAATCACATCATCGGCAGACTTGAGCGATATGGCTCGACCATCGATACGTACTTTTGCATCAGCTTCGATACGATCGCCAAGATTGGCAATCACGCCATCAATACTAACTCGGCCTGCAGCAATCCATGCCTCCATCTCACGACGGGAGCCATGGCCTGCACGGGCCAAGACTTTCTGCAATTTTTCACTCATTAGTTATATCTTCAATAAAATTCTTTTTGAAAACAAGGATTTTGTCACCTCGCATTCTGTATATTTTGTTTGCATGTACACAGCCATGTACACAGTTCCAAAAGTGGTATAATTATACGTTAATTGCAGTTGGTCGTACAGTGAGCCCTATTTTAATGGATATGAAACATAAACCAGCATTAAAAGCCGCATAAAATTAATGCGGCTTTTAAAAATCTACTGTTCTGTTGATACTAGGGTTAGTGTTTGACTATTAACTATGCCATTGTTAAATGGCCGTGTGTGACTTGATACATATACTCTATATGTTACATCACTTGTTGAGTTACTTAGATTGTCGCTAATAGTTACGCTTCCTGAGCAACTATAAAAGACTTTATAAGTAGGAGGGATGTTTTCATCATTTGTAGTTTTTTCAACATTTCCGTTAAGTGTAATAGCAGAGCCTGGAACGTCAACCCAGCTACTACCAACAAACCGCTGAACTTTCATTGTAAGAACTTCTGCATTTGTCAAATTACCAGGATCGAGAGCTTGCTCATAACTAGCAGTGCATCTGTATGAAAAAACTAAGTTTTTAGTTTTCCCATTTGTCCCAAATGGGCCAATGGTTAATGGGCTTATTGCTGATGTATAGATTGTTTTTGTTGTATATGATGCTCCATTTTTTAATACCCCAGCACTTAGTGTTCCACCAAAGTATGCATCACCATTGTTAGTTCTGTAGGTTATCGCATTCGATTTTGAGCAGTTTGATATATCGCCAACATCTGGACCGTACCAGTCAATAAACTCATTGTTTACGCCGAACCCTGCTCCATAAACTGATAAAAATCCTCCTTCTCGTTGTATTAAAGTTTTATTCTGCAACTCACCGATAAATGCTGAATTCATAAAAACCTGCCCATTCTCGACTACAAATGGGGTGGTAATAGTCGTTGTGCCAGTTACTTGATTGATGATTGCAAATCTATCCGCAGTAAAGAGAACTTGCGATTGCATGCCTTCTGGCGTGTTCTCTATACCTATCGCCATGCCTGCGCCGTAGTATTTACCGTCAGCCGTTACCCCAACATTAATCGAGTACATGGCTTGCAGCTTGCCATCTAAATCAGCTAATGCGGTAGATGTTTGCTGTACAGCGGCAGTGTTAGCCCCTGCTGTGGCCTGCACGGTATCAATGCGCTGACCTAAGGCGCTGTCGGCATCTGCACGGGCGGTTTGTTCTTGCTGGATGGCGGCGGCGTTTTGCGTGGCCTTGGTGTTGGCCGCATCGGCGGCGGCTTGTGCGGCTGCTGCGGCGCTGGCGGCATCCGTGGCCGCTTTATCAGTCACTGCTACCCATGCTGAGCCGTTCCAGCGTTTTGGCGTATTGGCATTGCCAGTGGTATCAATCCATAGGTTTTGCGCTAAACGGTCTGCTGTCGCTGGCGCAGACGATTGAATAATCACCTTACCTTTGCCATTGGCGATCCCAGCGGCAGCGGCCGCATCAGCTTTAGCTTGATCTGCGGCAGTTTGCGCCGTTGAGGCCGCAGAGTTGGCCGCTGTAGCAGAGGCCTGCACCGTGGTGATTTGTGTTGCTAAGGCGCTGTCGGCATCCGCACGGGCGGTTTGTTCTTGCTTAATTAACGCCGCATTGCCATTGGCTGTGGCTGAAATGCTGATGATTTGGTTTGCCAGCGATTCATCTGCAGTGGATCTCGCCATTTGTTCAGTAATAATAGCGGCGGTGTTTTGATTAATGCTAGCGGCCACAGTTTCAATGTTTTTTGCCAATGCCTCATCGGCGGCAGCTCTTGCATATTGCTCAGACCAAACGCCAGCAAATACCACAGTTGATCCTGCATTCCAGCTAATATCACCAGCAAGCGGCGGGTTTACTTGCGCAAATATACCGTCTATGCGTGATGTTTCTGCTGTCAATTTGCCATCAATGGTTTCTATCGAGCTTTCGACGGTATCAACTCGCACTGTCAAAGCAGATACTGCCTCACCCAAAGATGAGTACTCGCCTATTTTTGTCCAGTAGGTGGTGTTTGTTGGTAGCGTTCCTCCTGGAACATCTTGTTTGGCTGAGTACAGGCTTCCGTTATATTTAACTAACTGCCCAGTTAGATATGCTGAACCACCATCCCAATCAGGAGCCCCTGTAATATCTGCAAGCTCTGCTTGTATTTGATCAATTTGACTTTGACTTTGATCTAATGATGTTTGAATAGCAGGGATTTTATCCGTTTCAATCTTAATGATCGGGATCAGCTCAATCTCTGTTAGCAGTTCTTGTCCGAGTGCTGAGGATGTGATTCTCTCGCTGAAATACTCATCATATTCAGTTTGATCTGTCGATGACTGTCCGCTAACAAATCCTGACCATGGCCCCACGTTGCCAGTGCGATCAACTAATCGAGCTCTAAACCAAAAGCTAGCGCCGGCACTTAATCCAGTCATGGTATGAGTGGCAATTGGGTAAGCAAAATCTCCTAACTTGATCATGCCACTGTCGTTATTATTGGGCCCGTATTCAATCTCTGTACGGAGCGTGTCCTCTGCACCTGCAGGGAATAACCAATTTAGCGCAATGCCAAACACTAACGGCGTGGTGGTAAAAGATGCTACCGCTGGCGGTAATCCCGTTTTACCCGTGATATTGGTTAGGTCGGACGACTTAGGAACGGACGAAACGTCGACAGAGTTGATCGCCCTCACCCGCGCAATATATTGCCCGGTGTAAACGCCACGGATATCAACCGATGTGCTGCTAGTTTTTGGCAGCTTTATCCACTCGCCTGAGTCTTTGCGCCATTCAACTTCGTAAGCCACTGCATTTTTGGCTGTGGCCCACTGAATTGTCATAGTCGTGATTGACAGTGTTTGCTCAGTAAATGTTGACTGGCTGATGGTCACGCTAGCCGGTGCTTCTTGAGCTCCAACGGGCAATTTACTAATTGGCCTATCTTCTAACCGTGCGCCTGTATCGATATAAGGATATTTGCTTGGGTTATGCTCAACTGCGGTGATCTCGTACTCAATGCTGTCGCTATTGGCTTTGGCGACACGCAGCACTCTAAATTGCTGTAGCTTTAGCTCGTCTGACTCAACCGACCATAACAGCTGTGGCAATGGAGTTTCGCTGTATTCGGTGGTTACCGTTACCACACGGCCATTAACGGCCTCAATGGTACGCGCCTGAGCCTTGCCGCTGGGCAAGTTGATGATGAGGCGATCGTTAACCGCGATTGTAGCCGCACGGTCTAATGTGATCTGCTTGCCGTTAACCGCCGAGATCCGCCCACCAATGCGGCTACCAGCAATCAGTTGATCGGCTACACCAATCACATAACCAGGTAATGGGATGCTACCATCCATACCCACTTTAAAATTCACCGCGCGGTCATTGTTGTTGGTATAGATCGCCCATTTGCCACGGCGCTGGGCTTCTGATTCGCGGGTGCAACCTAAGGCGGATAATTCGACTACATTGTCGCCATATCGGCGCTGTAAGGCTTGATCTGATACCGAGGTAACATCGGACTCATAGGCGTTATCTGGGTTATCCCAGCTGATCAAGGCGCGAGTGTATTTAACTTTTTCACTACTGGATGAATAGCTAAATTTACCGTCGATCACGTTGGCATTGGTGTAGATAAAATCCATATCGCGAGGCATGTCTGCAACGGAGTACATTTGCCCGTTTGACCAGTAGGTCATGCCACGGTATATAGACGCCAAATCGCGCAGCACTTGCCACGCCTCTGTTGCCTGCTGAATGTAGATATTGCAGATATAGCGAGGCTCCATGCCGCCTTTGCCGTCTGGCACCAGCTGATCGCAATATTGCGCAATTTGGTAAAGCTCCCATTTATCCACCAGCGACGCATTGATCCTGCGTCCAGTGCCAAAGCGATCGTCGAGGATAATGTCGTAACTCACCCATGCTGGATTATCGGTCCATGCGATTTTAAAACTACCGTCCCACACGCCCGTATATTCTCGGGTAAGCGGATTATAGTTCGTCGGCACCTTTACTTTTCGCATAAAGGGTTCGCACGACACCACGGGGATGTTTTGAAACTGGCTGGCGTCAAACTCCACATAAAGCAATGCCGTATTTGGGTACTTTAGTTTGCGGTCAATCACATCGGTAATCGCCGCGATTTGCATTAAATCGGCCACACGGTTGTTGTTTTGGTTTGGCGTTAAGCGGCGAATACGGATCTGCCAACTGTTACCAGCAGGTAAATCAATACGGTGGCTGCGCTCATAGGGCTGAGTGGTTTTTCCGTCCACCGCGGTGCTTAATACGGTTTGATAGCTACCGCCATCGGTAGAGAGATCAATAGCGTACTCAATGCGATAGCCGTTTACATCGCCGTTATCAAGCTGCTGTTGCAGCGCTGGCCAGCGAAAGCGCACCCGAACTGCAGAGAGCAGTGAGTTTGTAATGGCTTTGGTGTATGGCTGCTCTGATTTTAACTCAATCCCTAATGCCACCTCGTTTTCAACCGATGGTAAGCCAGGAATATAAGTTTGATGTACAGAACCCGGACGAAAATCCCAAATCACACCGGGGAAGTTTTCAGCGCCATTGGCATCTAGCAGAGGTGTGCCATCTAAAAACACATTTTGGCCGGATAATTGGCCTTCAAATTCACCTTCACCAATTGCCAGCAGGATTTTAGCTTTGGCAATGGAGCGCAGATCATCTGGCGACTCAACCGGAGTACGCTGCTCGCTTTCGCCTGCTTTAGCCCCATGGATAACGAGTTGTTGATTTAATGCGGGAATACCCATTTAGTTAAGGCTCCTGTTGATTGCCGCCATTGCCGCCACCGGATTGAATGGGGCGCTTAGTGGTTGCTATATCTTCTGCGTAAATACCTGCGCTAATAATGGCGCCACCAATACGGCGCTTGCCGTAACCAATGCCAACAGGATTACCCGCCGCCGTGGTGTTGACCGCGCCACCAAAGGCATAGCTTGGCGCGTTCTCGTCGGATTCCCTACCATTTAGTCCTTTTGCCTGAGGTGACAGCATTTGCACCACTCCACCAGCCACTAAACCCACACCCGCCTGCACTAACCAGCCTTGGCCAAAATAGGCGCCAACCACAATCATCACAGCGCCGACGATGGTTTGTAGAATGCCACCACGCTTACTGCCCGCGATTACAGGCACAATGCGGATTTCATTGGTGCCGGCTAAATCAAATTCATCCTGTCCAGTGTTGCGGCCATTGCGAAAAATGGCATACCGCAAGCCGAGCTTTGCCTGTTCTTTGATGAATAGCTCAAAGCCTTGCAAGGTATTTTTAAGGGCGCTAAAGGCTTCATTAGTGGTGCCAGTTTCGAGCAAGCGCTGATGAACGCGGCCAAACTTAGCCGCTAAGGATCCTGATAGTTTGATAGTGGTATGTGTGATCATGGTGTTTCCGCAAAAACATGAATTTGAGGCAATAAAAAAGCCACCGATTTGGTGGCTTAAATTTAATCATTCAGCATTGGCATAGCGTACTATCAAGCGGGTATTGCGTTGCCAGTATCCGCCATAGATATCGTAGCGGCTAAGGCGCCCGTAGAGGTGATGCAGGATCTTGCCTTCGCCAACATAAACAGCAGCGTGATTAACTCGCTGGCTTTGGATTTGCATTAAGAACACATCGCCAATTTGTAGATCGGCTAGATTGATATTTGGCAGCGCCACAAATCCCGCTTTGGCAAAGTTATCTAGGTAAAGCTCTTGTTCGCCTTCCCACCAGCCGTCTTGGCGCTCAAAGTCTGGCAAATGGATTTGTTGCATCTCACTGTACCAGTCGCGCACGCAGCTATAGCAATCCCATACACCATGCACAAAGGGACGGCCGAGTAGCGGTTTATGCTCACCCGTTGGCACCATAGAACGTAAGTCGCCGTCTGGCCAACTTAGGATATGCCAAGGTAAGCCGCTCGCCTCACACATGGCAATATCACGTTGACTAGGCTTGCTGCTCGCATCTGGGTGGCTGTGGCAGATGCCTATGATCTGCCCTTGTTCTTCAATGGCAGCATATTGCAGTGGATCAATCACAAATTCATCGGCTTTGTTGGTTGCCTTGTTATCGCATGGCACATAACAAGGCTTGTTACCTTGCTGGATGATCAGTCCACAGCATTCATTGGGGTAGCAGTTGGCCGCATGCTGAGTAAAAGCATGCAAGAGCGTTTGATGCATAGGGACCTGCTTAGGTTGTGTTAGACCATTTTGCCGACGGCGGGAAAATGCTTGATGGATTTAGATAAGCAATATAATTTCGTATAAAATAAATACACAGGCTAGATTCATGTTAAATCAAAGACAGCTAAAAAACGATAAACTAACATTGAAGCAAGGTTGGGCTGCAACCTTGCATATGGAGCTTTAGCGAATACTAACAACTGTACCAACATTAGAGAAACTACTGGAAGTAAACGATGTACCCATAATATTCATGGATTTCTCATCCGCAAATACATTGATACCAAATGGTTTAAGATTCAGTTTTTTTACATAAATACTTCTATCATTTTTAATTTCACAATCGATGATGACGCCTTCAGGAGTAGTTACTTTGACACTATTATCACTCTTAATAACGATAACAGATTGATTTGTAGAAAAGTTATCTTTAACAAGAGGATACCACTCGCTTCCATCTTGATTTGCAGGAATATTTATCCATATATGAGGGTTATCACCCTCACCAATCAAAATTGGAACATACCCTTTAAAGTTAAGAAGCGTAGTCGTGTTATCAAATGAATTGGTTCCAATCTTCATCTTCCTAGGGGGTTTAAAATTACTAGGCAAAGAATCACTTCTCATTATTGCTCTCCCTACCAGTCAGGTGAACTCTGCGCATTCTGGTTTGAACAAAATGTGACTCTACAACGTCTAACAACTGTTCTTTCTCCACTTCGTCTTTCGTTCTATAACATTTTTTTATGATAATGCTCATTATAACGCCTGCAAAGATAGCAAATATTTCCCAAATCTCTAGTGAAGGTTCCGCCTTTTCAATCAAAGATGATAACACTTTCCCAATAACAGCAATAACAATCCCAGCAGTTCCGCCAGCGCACAAGTTAAACCATAGCTCTGAAGATGAAGAGGTTTTAAGAACTTTAAACTCATATTTTGTTAGATCATAAGGTTTCTCAGCTATATACCTCTCAGGCTCAATATCGATGCCACCATGCATCAATAATGGTTCATCAAATTCTTTTCCTTGTACCTGTGTCTGCTCCTTACCAATAGCCTCTTCAGCCACAGACATCTCCTTAGATTTATGAAGGATTAATTTACTTCAGCAAGAGAATAACTTAACACTATAAATATAAAAACATACTCATTAAAAAAATGATAAAAGCATAAGATAAAACATATAAATTGATGATTCCCACTTAACGTATAAGCCTAACGCTGGGGAATCCGCCGTGGGGTAATTCTTCATTTTCGCCAAATCGCAAAGTACAACCGGCTATCGTGCCAGAGCACTGATCAAGTGCTGGGTTATCAGTCGGCTCGTCATCTTCGGTAAACATGGCTTCACCTGTGTAGCCACAATCGGCGCCGCGATATTCACCGCGTTGACACCATGAGCAATAAGCAGTCATTTGTCGGCCAATTTTTTGGCCTGACAAGTCAGCAGGGTTTGAGAGCTCAAAAGTGACGGCGACATTATCCTCATTCACCTTTTTATCAACATACCAAATCTCTACCGCTTCTTGCGTTGGATCCGCTTCGCTATTGCCACTGGGAAAGTTGGCTGCATCGAGATATTTAGCCAGCGTTCTGCGGATCGTAACCTTGGCTTGTTCCATGTTCTGAAAATATAAGCACAGGGCACTGATACTGCCATCGATGTTGGCAACGGTTAACGTTGGTGTGCTGGGTGAACCATCGGAGTTAACTTCCACCCCTTCTAACTGAGCTGGCCATGCGCTATATTGCTCGCCTTGCCAATGGATGATCCGCGCGGGTAAATTTGGTTGATTAAGGTCCGCATCTGAGTAAGGAATATTGTGAGCATGAAAGCGCAGGATATCGGCACCAAAGGCGGTACCATCTATTTCATAGAGAATAACCTCATTGCCAGGTTCGAGGGTTTGAATATCGGCACTAAGCATCGGCGGCACCTTTAGTCCATAGCTTGCCTTTCTCGATAATCGCCAACGAATGCGCCTGGCGAATTTGCTCTACAGTGACGGCAGCTTCGGTGTTATCTGCTAAGCGCCAAATAGTGCTTTCAATCCCAGCATCTTCTGAAGCGTGAATTGCCGCCAACATTCTGCGCTGTGATTGTTCGTCACCATCAAACACCAGTCCATCGACTTCAACAGTAATTGAGTTAACTGCAGCAGTTCGTTGGGTACGGAATAGGTATTCATCAATGCTAATGCCATCAATCAATATTTCAGCGCGATATTGCTCAATCGTTTTAAATTCAGGACGAACAGGCTCAGGCTCTGCAAATAATTGACGTTCAAGCACTTGTTGATCTTGGGTTTCTATCGGTAGCGCTGGCGCATTAAGCTCGGCATCAGCTTTACGTACAAGCCATGCTTGATATTGTTCGAACCAATCCCATTGCAACGTAACGGAGTACAACTCGATAAACTTATCGATCACATGATGCATTGCTGGATTAGCAGCATGGAGTTTTACCACTCGAAGCACATCATCGAGTGACGCTGCATAAGGTCTCTGCTTAATAGCCTTCTCTGGCAATGTTTGCGCACCATTTTCGCCAGTGGTGACCTCTTCATAAAACATTTCCATGAGAATTAGACCTTATTTTTAAACCAGCCAAGAGGCTCACGGAGGCGAGCTGTGCCAACAACTACGGTCACACCATGATCATTTAGTTTGGTTGATTGGTTATCGACAATAGTTTGCTTGCCATCATCACCAAAGCTTGTGCCGTTATGTCTAAGCTCGGTATATGCAAAGTGAGGAACGGCTTGCTGGTTGATGTTGGCTAGATAGCTCACCACTTTAAACGCAGGTGAATTATTTGCTGGCGCTCCAAGCGTTAATGCTTGGTGAGTTATCCCGTCAAAATTAGCGGCTGATGTTAATTTACCAGTGCTATCAATGGCACAAGATAATAACGACTTATTATTAACTGATACGCCTGAATTGTTTTTCAACACTTTTCCAATTAACGACTCACCCAACAGAGCACCGTTTTCAGGGCGATAGTCCGAAGAAGCAAAGACGTTGTATGGTATTAGACCCTCAATTATTGAATTAACTGCAGGCTCAGTTAGTTTTGCAAAGGCGATATACGGTATTATGGCAAGAAAATTAGATTGGACTGAAATTTCTGCGAACGTGTTTTTGGTATCATTTCCAGATGCCGTTAAAGTGCCAGCATCCCAAACCATTCCTGAGTCATATGTCCATATCGCAAACCCTTTATTTGCTGCTTCACCAATCTTACGGCGTGAGTATTCGATCTCTTTTGATGTACCATCAGGTATTCCATTTATAAGATTTCCATTCCAACCACCTGATAGGTGACTGTTTGATATGATATAATCAGGATCTGCAAACACATCTAATTGCAAGAATGGTCCACCAATTATTTTATTTGTTTCCCCAGTAATTATCACAGTAACCTCATCGTTAGCAGTAATATTTGGGCTTTCACCATCAGATTTTACCCATATAAAATCTATGTTATATCCATTACCTGATAGCACCCCGCCCCTGTAAGTTACCCCTTGATATTTTAGGGCACTACGTCTCTGAGTGTTCAATGGTGAGTTAACATCTATATTTTTTATAGCAAAATCATTTATATTTGCTGACGTTCTATAAATTCTGCAATCAACGCCGTTTAAAAATGCATCAAATGGGGATTGTAAGATGGTTACAACTGCACCTTTTGTTCTTTCTATTATTTCAAAACCTCTGCATTTTTCTGATATAGCATTTATTTCATAAGATAAGCAATCAGACGTTTTAATACCTTTTGCTATATAACGCATATCTCTACAGACGCCACCAAATCCAGCTTCATAAATTACATCTGCATACCTGCCGTCAACTTCTCTTCCAGATTTACCGCTTGCAATTAATCCAGACCCAGCTAGCAACTTATCAGGGTTAAAGCAATCAGCTCTTGATGTAATAGTTGTTAATGTATTAAACCAGAAAGTGTCTCCTACAAATTTTGCGGCGCCAAGCGGGTTGAAAGAAGGATGATACCCGCCATCATTTAGCCGCAGAATATTACCAAAATAGAGTAAGTTTTTACCCGCTTTAAGCCATAGATCACCAAATGAATTGAGTGAGTAGCCCTGTTCCGTAGGGGATGGCACTCCGCCAGTTGTGCCAGCAAATGCAATCTTGTACAACTGCCACTGATATATTTTTCCGTCAGAGCCGATAAACGTAGTATTTGAGTTTTGAGCAAAGAAGTCTTTTTTCTGCTGATCTGTGGCAGTAAATAAGTTAACTGCTGCACCTACTCCACGCAGCCCACCTTGGTAGGCGTTTGGTGATGCTGAGCTTATTTCCACCTTTTCTGACTCAACACCATACATATCCATGCGTTCAGGTAAAACAGAGGTTGGATGTGATGGCAGAGTTAGTACAAATTGATTGGTTAAGTTGAAAATAACACCATCAATATGTACCGATGCATGATCAGTTTTAGAGCCGCCAACCCCGCCAGCTTTACCAATCAACAAGGTATTTGGTGTAGTGAGTGATGTATAAAGCCCCGGCTTGCATTCGTTGACTTGTTTTGCTGATTCATGATTACCAAAGCTAACCCATCCGCTCGCGGCATAGCGTTCTTTGTTCTGCGCCCGAATCGCTTCAAACTGCGCTTGTGACATTGCGGCGGAGAGTACATCTGCGGCTAAAAAGTTGCGGTTGGTTTTTTCAAATGCTGATCGAGCGGTATCGCCACCCGTGCCCGCTGGCTGGGTGCCTAGATTAATTGTTTCAAATGCCATTGGATTGCGCCCTAATTAAGGATGAAATGCTTGTTCGAAAGTGGCGGCGATGCGATACATGCCGCCGCCTAATGGGGTGTTGGTGACCTGTTTAACTTGCCATAGCGATGCGGTGCCTAGGGGCGGCGTCCAGATAAATGACTTAGCGCCTTGGTGTTCGTCAAAAAAGGCGACTATCGCCTCGGCCGTGGCTTTATTTTTGGTAAACGTGAGCGGCCAGCTTTGCACCTTGCTGTTAATGCCATCGCCTACTGATTGGCTGTAGCCATCACCAAACTGAGCGGTGCGAGTGCGATATTGGGTATCGCCTGTGGCACCGTTATCGGGTGCCCATGTGAATGTTTGCGGCATTAACGATAACCTCCAGCCATGGTGCGACCAATTTGGCCGTTAGGCTTTAAGTCGTTGGCAAGTAATTGGCGATATTTTTGCTCAACAAACTTGCCTAATTCGCTGCCGAACTGGCTTAATGCTGGCGTATCAGCTGTGGTCGTTGCTTTGCCGCTTTGGTCAATATTCACCTCAACATGCACCACGCCAGCGCCAGCCATGGCCGCTGCTGGCACACCGTTATAGGCTGCGCCGCCTGCGACACCACCGTCCGCATAGCCTTTGTGGCCTTTGCGCATGGCTTCGACTGTGGCCACGCCACCCGCACGGGCAACATCGCGTTGTGACCAAACCACTTCACCGCGATGAACAATACCTGCAGGCTCATATTTACCGCCTGCTCCCGTGTAACCACCGGATGAATAGCCAACGGCGCCACCATCAGCGAATCCGCCAAAAATATTGCTGGCGATACCTGCAATCGCCTTTTGCATGGCGATTTTGGCGAGATCTGACAAGATAGACTTAGCTAACCCGGCAAAGTCGGCCTTACCAGTGGTCACAAAGTCGGTTAAGGCGTCAGTCATGCCGCCAAAGGCGCTATCAAACAGCTTTTCAGTTTGGCCAGCCATATCCGCTGCGGCATCAATATAATTTTGCATTGATGAACGGGCACCATTTGTCCAGTCGGCTTGTTTGGCATCAAGGGCAATATAGTACTCATCTTGCGCGGCTAATCGTTCGCTGAGGTTTTGCTTAAGCATCGCCAGCTGGGCTTGATACTCTTCATCGGTGGTGCGGCCTGCAAGGTTGTCTGACAATGCCTTACCTTGGGCGCGTTCGATATCGCGCTCAATGCTTTGGCGATCACCTAGGCGTTGTTGTGCTTTATCGCCTAAGCCAAAGCTGGCGAGTTTGTCTGCATTGCGTTGTTGCTCTGCGGCTAAGTTGGCAGCAAGATTGGCGCTGTAACTTTGTAGGCGCAGCGCCTCATTACGTTTTTTAAGCTCTTCATCGAGAGCGACGTTTTTTTCAAGCTGGGCGCGGATCACTGATTGCTCAGCTAGCAGGCTTTTTTGCTGTGCGGTTAGGGTTTCTTTATTTTTGATATCAGCAATTTGCTGCTCAAACTGCAATAGCTCTTTTTGTGATTGCGTGAGCTTAGTGTTGCTGTCTAGTTGGCCTTGCAAACTTGCTTGAGTTTCGCGCAGGCGCATAAGGTAGCTAGTTGCAGCATCATCGGCAAAGGCTTTAGTGGTTTTGGCTGAGTCTTTAAACTTTTCTTCAATCGATGCCAAATCACGTTTGATTTTATCGGCATTCAGCAAGGCACTATTGGGATCGGCTTCGCGCACCTTCTCTATATTGTCGTTGTATTCCTTAATCGCCTTATTGCGTTTTTGCTCGTTGGTAAGGGTTTCTTCGGTAACTTTGGCAATGGCACGCTGGGCTTCGATGGAGTCTTGGTTTAGTTTGGCTCTTTCAGCTTGTTCTGCTGCTATTTTTTCTTCTAACTGCAGCTGTTTTACCAGCTCATTACCTTCTGCCTGTAACTTGGCTAATAGGTTTTCACGACGGGTTGCCTCGCCGCCAGAACCCTTGCCTAGAGCAATAAGATCGTTAATCTCTTTAGCATTCGCTGCTAGCTTTTCTTTTAAGGTATCGGCACGACCGATATTGAGTATTTGATCCCACGATTCAACCGCGCCAGATTTAATTGCCTTCCATGCTTTTTCGATGGTGCCAAGGTTGCCGGTGATTTCTTTAGTGCGCTGATCAATAGCATTGCTATAGGCACTAAAGGCGAGTTCTGCGGCCTCAGTGGATTTACCCGCTTCTTTTAAGGCGACAATCTGCTCATAGGTCGAGGCGCTGAGGAAGTTAAACTTTTTGTTGAGCTCTTCGGAGGCTTTTACCGGGTCATCTGCCAGTTTGACGAATTCCGCCACCGTATCGGCAACGGCTTTACCCGTGGTATTTTCCATTTGCACAGCGGCAAGGCCGACTAACTCAATTTGGCTGGCGGTAAACTTGCCTGTATTGGCGACCTCTGCCAGTGCTGCAGCGGCTTGGCGTTGAGTACCGCTAATGGCATCAATACGCTTGGCGGCGCCCATGAGTTGGTCAGAGGTTGCACCCGCTGAGTTACCCGTTAATATCAGCGCATTACGCAGCCTATCGGCTTCTACGCTGCCCTGATAATAGGCCAATGCCATTACACCCGCTGCCGCAGCAGCTACGGCAAATGGATTAACTAAACCTAAAATATATGTACCAACACCGCTAATAGCGGGACCGATGCCGCCAAACATATCGCTGATTTGAGCACCTTGCTGCAGTAATACTGTCAGAGCATCTTGTCCACCTTGGAGTGATACTGCTATATCGTTAAACTGTGCTGGCAACGATCTTATAGCCCATGATAATTGTTGTGACGACTTATATCCGGAAACGTATTCTTTATTTGTAACAGCCAAATCATTGCGCATCTGCGCAATTTTTTTGCTGTAGGTATCGTATTCACTTTGACCTAGAGAGCCAGATTCACGGTGGCGGCGTAGCTGCTGCTCCATTTTGTCTAGCTTGCTGTACTCAGCAACTAGCGGATCAATTTGCCCAAGTAAGCGGTTAAGTTCGGCTTTTTGTTTGGCTGCGGCAGCTTCGGTTTTTGCTAAGGCGCGTTCTGCCTTAGTTTGGCCTTCAACAAAGCTGCCTGTTTCGGCAACCATGTTTAGCGTGAGTGTGCCGAGAGACTTATTCGCCATGGGAATTCCTGCTTGGTGTTCTGCTTGATGGGTGGCCGTCCTTGGCCTTATTGCTGTTAATCGGTTTGCTTTTTAATCGCGCTGGCTTTGAGCATCATTAATACATCGTTAACGGTGGCTTCTGGCTGAGCTGCCTCGTCTAACTGGCTGAAGATCATAAAATCTTCAAACTTGGCTTTGCCGCCGTGAATGGTGTTGATGTGATGCATTTGTGCTGCGGCAATGCGCTCTTGCCGCGCTTGGATGCTTAAGGGGCCGAACTTTGCTCGGTAGGCGATCCAGTCGATAACTTCTCGATGCGTGAGGTTTTGCTGGGCTTCTTCGATAGTTCGTCCGCCGACTCCTGCGAGCACGAGCTCGTGCCAGAATTCTGAGTCGGCGGTAAGGTTTCCGGGTCTGGCTTTAGCCCAATGCCGTTAACCTCGTTAATTGCACCAATTAAGGCCATGCCTAATGAGTCGCAAATGGGCCCGTGAGCCTTATTACCAAGGATGTCGTCAATCTCAAATAGAGGTTTTCCCTGCTCATCAACAACACTTGAAACAATGCGAGACGTAAGCGAATCGACTCCATTGTTGTAATTGTTGGCTTCGATATTAGCGGTAGCGAATGACTTTTTACGGATGTACACAAATGCAGTGCAAGTAACACCTTCGGGGTTTATCCACGAAATTTCGCGGCGTTCTGGCTTGGCTGGCGAATATGAACCAGTCTTAAGAAGGTTTGCAACACTTAATTCCATGATTATTCCTTAGGATTAAGTTAGTTAAGATGAAAAAGCAAAAAGCCCACGGTTAGGTGGGCTTTTGTATGGTTTAACTGAAATTACGGCGTTGTTGATGCAGGAGTCAGCACAGGATCGCCTGATACTTGAATGCCGATAGTACTTTTAACCACATCGTTTTGCGCAAAGGCAAATGGGTAGGCCGTCATAAAGCCTTCAAAGGTGATCCATGTACGACTTGTTGGCAATACAAAGGCTTTGCTGGTAACTGTTGGCGGAACATCTTTAGCATCTGACCAACCAAGCGCCCACTTAAGGGTAGTACCTGCGGTTTTGAGTTGGTGCAAACGTAGGTGTGATTCATGCTTTGGGTCTACGTTAATGCCAAATGTCGCCGCGCCTGGTGACTTTAAACCAGCCACAAATTCACGGGCATCAGCTTCAAGCGGAGTGGTTTCAATTGGGTCTACTGGGCTATCGATACCGTCGATACTTGTCACGGCAATGATGGCTAAAACAGAATCATCTGCCGGATCTAGTGCATAGAGCTGGGTGCCCTGCGTTTTCATACTCATGTTGTTGCTCCTAACAATAGCCTTGCGGCAGATACAAAAAAGCCTCTGCGGTTGCAGAGGCTTTTGGTTTTAAGTGCGGTATTTTTGAGAGTGGCTAACGGGTGACTAGCCAATCAATATCAAAGCTGTGGCGGTAATTGCCTGTTTCTTTATCTCGGTCATCACCGTTGTAATTGGTGGTATAGGCATCTAGCTCAATGGCATAACGAATGGCATCACCCACCGCTGAGGCTGTGCTGCCTGAGTCGGCATATACATCCACCTGCAGGGTGAATGCATCGGTATCTGGTCTGCCGGCTAAATAGTTTTCAGGACTGCCGCCGATCACTTGCCAAACGGCATATGGCTTTACTACGTCCTGCGGTGCTTGGCCAAAGGGGAAGAGCCTTGTTGGGTTGGTACCGAGTAGCGCGGTTACCTCTGGACTATTGCGGCAAACCACAAAAATAGGCGCGGTACTCATGAAAGTGCCTTATCGAGTTCTTTATCAAATTCAAAGGTAAAGCTGTTTATCACCTGGTTGATATTGTTAGCCAATGCTGGGCGCATAAATGGCTGTGCTTGGGCGCGTTCGGTACCGAACTCAACTAAATGCCAGTGTGGTGTATTTCCGCGGGCGCCTTCGTCGGCATTTGGCGTTGGAATACGGCCGCGATTGGTTACTACACCAACGCGATACATAATCACCCCATTGCGTTGAAATAACCGGCTAGCAAACTGCAGGGTGATGTTGTCGCGGATCCTTCGCCCTGTTTTTGGGTCATCCACTCCCAGCGCGTTTTGTTGCGCCGCTTTTTTAACAATGCCAGCGGCTTTGCGAAGCGCTGAACGAGTGCCTGTATCAAGCACGGTTTGGTTAACCTTGTTCATTTTGGCTTTAACTTCTTTTAAGCCAACAATGCTGAAATCTGAGGTTGCCATGGTTAACCTGCTTTGTTTTGGCTGTTTAGGTACTCAACTGTGACGCGGCCGTAACGCGTTTTGCAGATCACTTTCTTTTTATGTTTATGGACTTTAAGTGGCTGCGGACAAAACACCACCTTGCCTTTTTTAGTATCGGCATAAACACAGTGGTCCACTTTTTTACCATTTAAAAACACCTCAACAGGCTTACCTATTTCACTGGTATTTTCAATGGTGAAAATCTGAGGTGTATTCATGGTTAACCTACTAAAACGTCTTTTGTTTCTGATACCGGGATGATCATCCGTTGATGGCCTGATTGGCTATCGGGTAAAGCGCCTTCCGGTTTATAAACCTTGCCTGCGTGGCGAATGCGAAACTCGCTTGGGAATTCTGCTCTAAAGTGGATTTCAAACTTGCCTGAAATTTGCGACTGGGCAGCGGATGCTGCAATAAATTCTTTCACTGAAAGCGGCTCAAATCCGGCCATGGTTTTAAATGCTAACGTCCACTGATCTTGCATTTCGCCTGTGAGTGGGTCTTGCTGCTTTTGCGATGTAAAAACATCGATTCGATGCCTTAGTTTGCCGCTTGCCATAGCTTATCCTATTGCCAAGTCTCTAAATTCAAAGATCAGGCTTTCAAATGCCGCGGGGACTTCAACCATTTGCACCGTTGATACGGCCTCACGGTTATTAAACCAATGCGACAATAGCAATAACCCTGCATGGGTTAAGTCTTGGCTTTCTTCTATGATGATTGCTTTTGGCGGCTTTGGATCTGCCGCTTCATATTCGGCTGCAGTATCAAAAAAGGTACAGTTCAAACGGCGGCGAATGTGCGCCTCAACTGCGGCTATAAGTTGTAGTAAATATGGGTCGTGATACGTTTCTGACTCGAGCAGGTTAACTTGCCGCCGAGCAGCTTCAATGGTGATCAGCGGCATTTCGCTTACTCCTGTTTGCCTTCGGCTTGTTCTGCCGTGGCTTCAAAAGGTTCTGCAACCTTAATATTGATTAGTTTTTCTGCGGTTTCTGCGTCAAACCCTGCTACATCTTCAGGTGAATAACGGGTCCATGGTTTGGTGAAAACAACGACGACTTTTGCAGATTCAGTCGAGGCTTCTTTTTTTACAGGTGGCTTTGCCATTGCAATTTCCTCTAAAAAATGGGGCAAACGCCCCATTTTTGTTGGTTACTTATCAGTTAACTGATTACTGAGCGCTTATTACCAAGCTCTTATTACCAAGTGACGCCAGTACCTAATACTAGGCCTTCGTTATGGCGGAAGCCGATATCGTGCTCGGTAACCACACGGATTAACGATTGGTTGCGGCTGAACGCTGAAACCAAGTTGCCTTGATCGTCCTTGTAGGTTGCTTCGCGGCTAAAGTCGATTGCGAAACTACCGCTTTCACCGATGAGCACATCGTTAAAGTCAGCAAAGTAGATTTCGGTTTCGTTGGTGCCGGTACCAAGGTTTGATGGAATGGTGTTGGTATGTTGAATTGGGTAACCTTTCAGCATGCCTGAAGACATTTCTGGGTAAACTTTGTTACCATTACCATCACGCAGGCCAAATAACGTCATATAGCTGCGTGGTGATAAACCCCAACCAGGGGAAATCATCAGCGAGTTTGACTCCATCAATTTCAGGATCAAGCTATCGAGGTAAGCATCGATAGTGGCGAGACCTGCCGAGCCAGACCAAGGTACTGTACGGCCTGCATCCATGGCAGTCTTTTTAAAGCCTTTTGGTGTTGATGATGATCCGTCGTCACGTAAGAAGGCTTTATCTTCACGCACCGACATTGATGCCAGCATATCCTGCAGCACTAAGTTTTCGACGTTACGGCCAGCATGACCAATCAACTGGTTAGAAATAGGCACCAAGGTGATCATGGTTTTGGCTGACAATTTAACATCATCCAGTGCTGCATTTGATGCTAAAACATCACTTCCTTCACCAACGTAGGATGAAGTAGAACCACCTGCCATACGTGGCAATGACATATTACCGTTTGGTAATGGCATTGAGCGCGCACCTAAGCGGCGCACAATGGTGCGATTACGCAATAGCTCGATAACTTCCATTGCGGTATTTTGCGGCACCAATGCGCCACCAGAACCCGCTGAGGTTTCAATGGCTAAAGCTACGTTACCGTCGCCAATGGTGTCGTTAGCAAAACGCGCAGCGCCTTCCAAATCCCCTTTTGAAGCCGCAATTGACATTGCCAAGCGCGCAAATGTTGCGCCTTGATACTGCTCGGCTTCTTTTGGGGTGTGTACGGCAGCAGAACCATTTTTAACTGGTTTTGCGTGGGTTACATTCATGCGCTCTGCGGCTTCTAAGCGGCCGATTTGAGCGGTAATCTCATCAAATTCCTTGGATAAGGATTCGAATTGAGTTAACTCTTCGGCGCTCAAAGAGGCCTCAGCGTCTTTTGCCGCTAGCAATTGCACTTGAGCGTTAATCTCTGCGCGTTTGCGGCGAAGTTCTTCGATTTTAAACATGGTAAAGCTCCTTCAGGTGAAAAAAATGCAGCCTATTGGCTGCACATTGTTTGCCCCGCCGCTTGGCTAGAGCTGGTTTTTGATATTCATGGCTTTGGCTTGCATGCCAATGCTTCTTGTTGGGCGACTTTGCGTCATGTAGGGTTTTGCAATGGCGTTAATGGCTTCAAATGGCGTCATTAGCTCATCGGCTAGCCCCATTGAGCTGGCTTCTCTTGCGCCAAATAGTTTGGCTTGGGTGTCGATAACCTTTTGCACTTCCATGCCGCGGTATTGCGCGACAGACTCGGTAAACATTCGATAGGTTTCGTCTAAGCGAGCATTAATTTCGATGATCGCTTGTTCGGTGATGGGTTCGTGTGGACTACCATCATTTTTATGATCGCCACGGTAGAAGGTTGTAAATTTAAGGCCTTCTTTTTCTTCTAATTTGCTGACTTCCATGTGTTCCATAATCACGCCGATTGAACCTACACCAGAGGTTGCGGATACAATGATTTTTGAACACGCAGATGCCATAAAATAGCCAGCTGAATAGGCGCTGTAGTTGACGATCGCATTAATGGGCTTGATTTGGCGCGATTGATAGATGAAATCAGCCAATTCTTTGCAGCCAACTGCCATGCCGCCGCCAGTATTAAAATCTAAGGCGATTTCTTCGACCATGTTGTTGTTAAGCGCCCGTGTCATACGGTCTTGCAGCTTTTCATAGCTGTTTAGCTCGGTGCAGGCGGCGGTGATGTGGCCCCGGCGAGCCATTAACAGGCCATGAACAGGAATAACTGCTACTCGGCCATTTGCAATGGTGTACATGCCAGAAACATCGCAGTCATCATCCGCAATGGTGGCAAGTCGCTCTGGCGGTTGTTGATCTTGTTGCAGTGATGGAATGTCGATTGACAAGTTACCCGTGATGCGCGGGATCAGGACTGATTTTACGGCATCAACTGCAGTTCTGGTGGCTAGCAATGGGGTATTGAATACCATGCTGGCTAAATTTGGGTAGTTTACTTGCATAGTATTGCCTCGATTTGCTGCATTTGCTCTGGTGTGGCGTTCAGGTGTTGTTGCGCTGAGTTGCTTGGAACCATGTTTAACGGGGTTAAATAGGTGTCACCGCCTGTGATTGGGCTCATGTTCTCAAGGCGGCGGATATCGTTCACACTCAACCAGCCCCAGTTGCGGCCAATTGCATAAGATTCGTAACGGGATTTTTGGTCACCACGTAGCAACCCTTGAACGTTAAACTCGATGTAGTACTGACCGCGCTCGGATGGCAGTAACAAGTCGCGGGTTTGCGCGGCTTCAATCCGTTTTAGCCATGGCAGCAAAGAGTAAATCACATAGCCAAGTGACATTGACTCGATGCCAGAACCCCAAGATGTGGTTTTCTCCGTCATCTGCACCATGTGAAGCGGGATTTTGTACAAGCGGCAAGCTTCAGCGATACCAAAGCCACGACTCTCTAACAGCTGGGCTTTTTCGTTATCCATTGATAACTGCTTGTAGCTCATACCCTCTTGCAGCATGGCCACGGAAAACGCATTGCGCAGGCCTGAGTGACGCTCTTTAAATTTATTTAGGATTGCATCGACTTTATCTTGTGAGTCAATCGCTTTTACTTCATGCGGGCGCTCAATAACGCCGCTGAGCGTGGTGCCGTTGGCAAAGACATTGCCTGCATGTTGTTCAGTCGCTAACGCCAGCCCAAATACATCGGCATTGGTTTGAATGGGTGATAGGCCAATGTAACCGTCAAGGCTAAATCCCTTTATGTGATGGACTAATCTTGCGGGTAACGTCTCGTTTAAATCGATTAGATGGTAATAAGGCAAACCATCTGGCCCTTTTAATACCTGAATTTTGTCAGGATTAATCGGGATAAGTTCTTTGATGTAACCATCACTATCATATTCTTTTAAAGCAAAGTTATTGCCGCGCAGCCCGAGACAGCCCATTGATTGCTCGTAGTATTCAAAGCTGGTGTCTTTTTGGTTTGGCTGGTTATGAATAATGTCGTATAGCGGGTGATCTGTGGCTCTGACTCGGCCATCCCCTTCGCGGCGATAAAGCTCACAGGGTAATTGGGCAACTGACTCGGCCAATAAGGTAACGCAAGCTCGTACAGCAGAAAGCGCTAGCGCCTTTTCTGGCGTAACATGAATACCTGATGCGGTAGAGCTGCCACTAATAGAGCTCACCCATCGCCACCAGTCGTTACCTTGCTGGCGAGAGCCCTTGAACATTTGCGGAATAAACATTATTCACCTGGTCCTTTGGTTGTGCTCATAGCTCGAGTCACCATCCATGACCAAAGCAGGCATAAGCTACCAAGCGTGATAAACCCTACCGCGGGAAGCAGCAGCCACGCGCCGTAAGACACGCATAAAACCCCTGCTATACCAATAATGAAAGCGATATAAATCAACATAGAACGTCCGAAGTCTCGTAAACTGAAGTTGACTGAGCATCACTTACTGGGTCAGCCGTTCCCACTGCCATAGCTGAGGCGACTACGCCGTCGATACGACCTGTGGATTTTTTCTTGGTAAAAATACGGTTGTCTTTGGCGTCGGCCTCAAGCACTGCGCTTGCAGCGTTCCACCTTAGGCATGGATTGGTTTTGATTCTGATCTCTTTACTGGTGATCAGCTTTTCGAATAGCTCAATTGAGCGCGGCATCCAGAGGTTTGACTCTGATGCTTTGTAATAACCTTGCCCGTGTTTAACCAGCGGGATAAATACATTTGCCTCGGCGAGTTCTGGCTCGAGGTAGTGGATCCGGTATTGGTCAAAGCCGATGCTTTTTATCTCGAACAGTGCAGATAGCTCTGCAACGCGTTCGGCCACAAAGCTGTAGTCCACTGCGTGACCTGGTGGCGCATGGATAAAACCTTGCCTGAGCCATGCCGAGTACGGCACGTTATCGGTGCGCTCGCGATCCAGTAGCGTGTCTTTGGGTGTCCAAAAGTCTACTAACAGCGTTTTTACTCGCGGGAAGTAAAGCGCTAAGGCGGTTAAGTCGCGGGTACCAGATAAGTCGAGCCCGCCGAAGCATTCTTCGCCGTAGAGCTCAGTGATATCAAAATCATCTTCGCAATCCATCCATGTGTCGGCGGATAGCCAAGGCGAGGCACTATCTACCCATTGGCAGAAGTTTAAGCGGCGAACAATGCTCTCTTTGGCTGGCATCCCCTTGGCTTGGGTGACCTGTTCACGCAGGTATTTATGCGTGAAGGTGTGCCCCAGTGATGGGTTGGCTTTTTGCCAGCAACTTTCGTCATTAATCGGGTCGTCACCTTCATCGAGCGAACAGATAAAGGCGAAGAAGGAATCATCTTCTTTGGTACCCGCACAAATGGCCTTGCCGTATTCGTGGTACGAGTAACAAACGCTAGTGCGGTCGTGGCCTGAGTTGGTGATCATGAAGATCAACGCTTGCTTGCGGCCTTTGGTACCCGCACGCATCATCTCGACGACGTTGTTGTTTTTGTGTTCGTGTACTTCGTCAATCAGCGCCATGTGCGGACGCGGCCCTGATTGGCCGTTGTCGGAGCTGATTGGTCTAAAAAATGAGTTTTTAGCGAGATAGGCAAGGTTCCAAACGCTCTGCCCGGTACCCGATTTTTTTAATCTTGAGCTTAACTGAGGCGATTGGTTAACCATGGAAACCGCGTCGCGGAACAACACCATGGCCTGATCTTTTTTCGTGTTGTGTGTCGCGATGTGTGATTTAGTGACTAGGTAAAGGTGATTTGGTGAATCAACCTCTATACAGCGCACTGGCACACTTTTACAGGGTCTAACTTCTTTTACGTATCTTGCTTTTGCTCTGGTATCTACTGCTTCAATTTGTCTCGCGTGTTTGCGAGATAGGTTGAAAACCTTTATTGACTTAGACGCTTTAAAGCTAACAACGTAATGCGGCGCTTGCTCTACCTCTATCTGCCTAATATTTGATTTTATGCCTAGGCCAGTGGCTAGCTCATGAACTGCTTCAGCAAGTCTTTTCTCACGGTTTGTAAAACGGCATTCACCTGTTTTTGTGCAGGTTCCATCTGTATCCATTAATCCAGCTAATAGGCTTAGCCTTTGCTGATAGCTCGCACGCAGATAAATATCAGGAACATGCTTATTGTTAAGTAAGCCAAGACGCCCTAGCTGAGTTCTTAACCCTAAAATGGTGAAGTAACGAGTATCTCCCTGAGAATTCATGCTTGATAGCTGATAGCCTGCCGCGGAAATCAGATCTAAATGCTCTACATCATCTTTATGGCAGCAAATTGCACCGCGATTTACTCGGCCATCACCCAGCCAAACACCAAGGGTATAAGGATCGATTGGTAGTTTTTTACCAGTCGTTTTGATTGCGCCTGCAATTTCTATCCTATGCCTTAAACGACCTGATGGAGATCGTAAAGTACGAGCAATTTCAGCAGTAGTAACAACTTTAGGCTGATAAAGTGATGGTTTTTGGCCACGAGTATCGATAGTTTGCCAGCGATGATTAGCATCTGAAACAATTACAGTGCCATCATCAAACTCTACTTCAAAGCATTCTCTATCATTAAGGATTGGTGATAGATAGGTAACCGTGCATGGTTTGCCATTTTCATCAAATACTTTATCGCCAACCTTTAATTCGCCTTGTGTTGTCCATCCTTTTGGCGTGGGTACTGGCGTGTCAAGCGCAAGTGGTGCGGCGGCATATACCTCGGCGCTCGCCTCTTGATCGGCCACTAAACCGTAAAGCCCGATACCTGCGGCTAACGGCGATTTACCAGAGCCTTTGCCACTTTCGACATAGCACATGCGAAAACGGCGGGTACCGTCGGCATCCTTCCAGCCAAACAGCGAGCCGACGATAAATGCTTGCCAGTCGAGCAGATGGAACGGCTTGCCTTCATGATCACCACCACTTAAGCGCAATACTTTTGGGAAAAAGCTAACGGCGCGGTTGGCGGCGGATAAATCCCAAATAAGACCTGTTGCGTGGCAAGACTCTAAGTCTTTTAAGTGCCGCTTACAGGCGTTGCGGATATCGGGGCCAGCGAGAAACTCCCCTGAGACGACCTCTTTTGCCCAACGAGTGACGCGATCTTCTACGCTATCCGAAGAACTCGTCGATCTCGTCTTTTTTCTTGTCGCCATCAGTTACCTGTACTTTGCTACGGGCCGATGGAGTTAGCCCAAATTCTACGAGATAGGCTTTAAATCGCCTGTCGGCATCGGCCAGCATTTGAACGGCTGGGTTTGCCTTCATTAGCATTTGCTCGACTTGGGTGACTTCGCGGGTATCTTCATCGATATTTTCGCCGATGATTTTGATGCTTTGGTACGTTCGGCCGTTTTGTTTTATTTCGTCCCTCAGGTCGAGGATTTCTGAGTAGACGTCGCATAACCGCTCAAGCGCCATACCGTCGGCCAGTGTGAGCACGCCCATGTCTTTAAGCAGTTTTGTTAGCTTTTTCCATGCTGCTTTTGCTCTTGGGCTGAGATAAGCCGGCATTCGCGGGATCCCCGCTTCTAGCTTTGGCTCTTTTTTATTGAGCGGCCTTTTACCGGGGTTTCCTGTAACGAGCTTGAGCGCGGTTGGCGTGGTTTTTCGTCCTACTGCCACGTTTTACCTCGCTATTTATTCCAATGGTGATTTGGGTCTGTTGGCTTGCCGCTTTCATCGGCGCCAAGCTTTACCCCTCTGCTCTCCATTATTTTTTTGGTGCTATCGTGACAAGGCTTGCACAGCGGTTGCCAGTTGTTGGTATCCCAAAATAGGGTTGTGTCGCCTTTGTGCGGAGTTTTGTGGTCCACTACCGTTGCGGCGGTGATAATGCCTTTTTGCTCGCAGAAGCAGCATAGCGGATGGCGCTTTAAAAAGGTTTCACGCGCTTTTTGCCAGCGTCCACCGTAACCACGTTCAGCGGTTTTGCGTTTGTCATCGCGCCAGCTTGGTTGGCTCATAGTTCACCGGAGCCGTCCAGATAGAGTGAAGAGCCATCTTGCTGTTCGTCTTCGGTAGCCATCATCTGATCAACAATATCCAGATTACTGTTCACCAGTTGGCTTATCGCTGTTGTTTGGGCGGTAATGGCTGCGGTTTGGGCTGTCATTGCTAACGTTAGCGCCTGAAGATGCTCGATTAAATCGTCTTGCTTGCTTTGCTTAATAACTGGCGGCTTGGTTTTACCTTGAAATGTTGGGTATGCGGCGTTTAATGCGGTTACATCAACCCAATCAGCAGGCACCAGTGGCACTAATTTTTTTTGACCATTGCCGCCATTACCAATATCAGATTCGACAGCTGGCACGGAAACGATGGCACCATTGAAGATAACGACGACTTTATTCATTGCTATCGTCCATATTGATTACGTTTAGGTTGCCAGCTTTTATCGCGGCCATTCTTGCTTCGTGAAATTCACGGTTTTGCCGTTTCTTTTCTCTTGATAGGCGATATTGAACAACGAATAAAACGATTGTTGATGCGATACCGAGCAATAACGCAATCTTATCGAGTGATAGAAAACCGCCAATTGCCGTAGAGATTGAAGCGATATAGCTCCCAGTTGTCGTTGCTTTATCCATAATTGGCGCCAAGGGTTTGATATTCATTGTTAGCCTCCGATCACTCGGCAGACAGTTTCGACTTTTGCTCGTTAATCCAGTTTTCTAGCGATAGCCAATCGAGATCGCATAAAGAAATCACTTTCATCAACGAGTTAGTGTATTCAGAAAGATCTTGGTTTTTCTTGCTGGAATACGGCGGAACGATGCACTGACTGATCAGTTCCTTGGGCGGAAAAACATACTGAATCTTGGTTACGGTAACGGTTCGCACATCTGGCTGACTGCTCGAGCACGCTGTTAACAGCATCAGGGATACCAGTAGCGCCCCAAGTAAGCGTTTTTTCATCGCTGGACCTTTCGAATACCTGAGTTAACTCTTTGGTGGATTGCTCGAACTCGCGCTTAATCTCGTTTCGTGACCGTTCACGATCGCTCAAGGCCTTTGCCAGCAATGCAAGATTGCCTAGCAAGGTTTGTTTGTCTTTTTCTGCAGACTCAAGTGATGAGGTGACCGAGGATAAATTTTTTTGCAGCTCTGAACGGGCAAGCTCAGATTTATCCAAATTTGCATTTAATAGCGCAATTTGCCCCTTATTGATCACAAAAAAAGCACTGAATGCGCCTATCAAAACAATCAACAAAACGATAAGTAACGCAATGATTTTACTTGATATTGTCGAGAGCATTTTTAACGCCTAAATTTGCCAGAAAAAAAGGTCTCATTTCGCGGTTTTGCATAAAACTGGAGGCGCACGGTCAGTTAGGCAAAAGCCCTGAAGTTTTGACCCGCCCCACCCACCAAAGAGCAAACATCTTAATTATCAGTAACTTAAATAAAATCAATTGAGAGCATCGAGGCAGGCGCGGTGCCGCTGCTGCGCCCGAAGCCACACTCCATAGCAGCGCTTGTTGCCAGGCGTTGAGCAGTCATAGCCAGCGACGGTGCGATACTCTGGCAACAGCAATGCATCACATGATTGTTGGTATTCACCTTGGATAAGATGACCACGCATCGGAGAGTCTAACCAGCGGCCAATGCCGTATTGATACGTCCAATCGATGTATAAATCGTAAGATGCTTGGTTAATCTCCACGTTAGGCAGGCTAGCGCGAAAGCGTTGCTCATCCTTATCGATATGAGCCTTTGCGGTTTTAAGTGCGTTAATTGGGGTAGTGGTTTCGCCTAGCTTTACTGGCCGTCCATCTGCGTGATAAGTGGAACCAAATCCTAGTGTAGGGCGATCACCTTTAACAGGGATCTCGGCAACTGGCGAGAAGCCCTCAGATGAAACCAAGGTGATCAGTGCAGCAGCTGATAAGCTCAGGCCTGTGACTAATACCTTATTGCGCATGATTTACTTACCAATCCGTGGAGAACCTAGAGGACCTGTATCTGGTGCTTTAGCGGCCATGAGTTTAAAGCTTTCTACCTGTAACGCTTCAGCTTCTGATAATAGTTTGATGATTTGAAGATTATTTGACTTAACCTTCTCTGCTAATTCGCTTGTATCATGTGCAACACGTGCCGTCTTTTCGGATACTTCTTCTTGCAATTGTTTAAGCAGCAACTCTAGCTTGAATCCATTTGGATTAGTAACACTCATCAAAATCTTATTCATAGATGCCCCAAAACAAAAAGCCCCGGCGATGGCCGAGGCTTGAATAAACTGAAAGGTCTAGATAGCAAAAAGCCACCTATTTGGTGGCTTTAGATGCTATAACCCGCATTGTTATAGCAGGATAGTAAAACTTAATGCTTGGGTAAATCATTTTGTTCTACTATTTTTTGTTTCCCGCTATCCCCATTTTTGACATCACTCTCAAATACTGCCCATGAGTTTCTCATGCTTGATAGGAGGTTTTCTCGATTACTTACTTGGCCTGATGCATGTTTTGCATAACTAACAGCTTCTGTTAACTTACCTGCCGTATACCCATTTAAATCGCCAATAATACTTGCAACCATAGAATCTAGCTTTTGTACATAATGCGCTGCGTTCTTCTTGGTGCTTGAGTTGGCCACATCATCAATAAGTTCCCTGAGCTTTCTTAGTTTTTCATTATCCATAATTTAACCTTATTTAATTACTTATCACTTAAATGATTTTAATTCGGCCGAACTCATCCTTAATTCCGAAATAAACGATTGAACGACCTTCATCACAACAAAAGCACCAACCTTTAAATTTGTCTCTGTTAGCATGGTTAAGTCTGGCAAGAAGCCTATTTGCTGCACGCCAGTACACCTTAAAAGGATCCTCTTTAGATGTAGGAAGCATTGTGTTAACAAGGGCTTCAATGCTGATAGCAAAAGACTCACCCACATCAACACCGAGGACGTCATTTATCAGCTTTTCAATCTGATTTTCAAAATGCACATCCACGGCAATGATATCTTCTGCGCCAATGGTGTAATTTCGTTCATTTTCCATTATTTTTAGCTCTTAAATTTCACTATCACGATACTAAACTCATACCGCGTTCAATGTCTATTCCAGTTGGGACAAACACTATCTTAAGCCCTATCTTCTTGGCGTAGTAATACTCGGCGGTGGCGCCTGCAGACCTGCGCCAACCGGGCAACATCACAATCTCATTGCAAGCACGGATCATGGCGTAACAGATATCCATATACTGTGGTTCGGTTAGGCCGAACGGCAGGCAAGCAGAGTGAAGCACTACTCTGCCAGTTCCCTCCAGCTGCTCGGCCGCTTTAAAGAACGCCTGCTTATTGATCTCGACATTGCCGCTTATTGGACCAGCGATATAGGTGGTTATCATCAATCATCACCAGGCGGATTAATGCTTGAAGGCGGTTTTTTTGGTGGATATGGGCGATCAGGAATGTACCCATGACTGCTAAAACAAAATAGATTATCGCAAAAATACTCACCGAATAGCCAATAACGCTTTTTCATTGGTTTATGACATAGTTGGCAATAAGTAGAATTCCTCGGCAATGGATGTGGTAGTTTCTTTGGTACTAAACCACCGCTTTTATATCCAACATGATCAACTCCCAAACTATCAGGCTTTGCAATCGCTTTAGATGAATAAGCCTTTCTAAATGCTGAATGCTCATTAATAGCAGTCTCTAGGTGTTCATAAGCCGATGGCTTGTCATCATACAGATAGTCATTCATTGCTCTGGCTAATGAGTAAAAGCCACTTTCATCTTCTGGATGTGATTCTGATAAAGCTTTGACTGTAAGAGCAATTGCTCTTGGGTCATTATCTATACTTTGCAAACTTGCACGGTATTGCGTGTTAAGTTCATTAAACTGATCAAGCAAAGCGCATAAGTCATCAGCACGTATTAAACGATGTGTTTCGCTTATGCCACGTTGGCGTTCATGTGCTGCGGCTGATAACCGCATTAATGTTCTTGCAAAGCTCATGCATTACCCCCAAACAGCACCTGGCGATAACACTTAAGTTCAGCGATCGACTCTCTGATATCTGCTAATGCTTCATGCTTATATTGTTTTGCTCCAATGGCCTGTTGTTCAACTTCTGGCGCCCATGCTCTTGCAGCAAGAGCTAATGCCGAAATATCCAACTGGCGATAATGCATAAACTCATGCAGTCGCGGAAGTTGGCACAGGATGTATGAACGGTCGAACATGATCGAGTTACCAGCGAAGATCACCCCGTTTTTGGTTTGTCGGTTATAGGCTTCAACACCCATCTTGCTCAGGTAATTAATGATCTGCCGCTCTGCCTCTGGCAGTGAGCAAGTCGATTGCCTCACTTCATCCAGCAATCCGCTTTTTGTATGGGTATCAATCGCCCATTGGTGTGATCGGCAAATAGCTTCTTCATCTTGATGAACCACTATCCTGAGTGCTTCACCCACCTGATTTAAATCGATATCAGTGACGATAAATGCCAGTTCAAAAACAGGGTAATACTCCATACCAAGCTGACCGTTATCAATCCGGCCATTAAGGCCACCTGTTTCAATATCACCAAATAGAAAATAGGGTTTACCTATACTTCCTTTGATCTTGTGTCCTAGCTGAAACTGAAAGGAGTTTGGTTCATTGGGGAATAATATTGGCCTCATCACTCCCTCAATAATATGGAATAACGACATTAGTAACTCTAGAGGAGCCCATTTTGTCGCCACCATAAAATCACCTTCTACGTCACCAATCCACACCGGGATCCCGTAATAGCTTCCGTGGTTGGTAAATCCTTCGGCAAGTGCCTGCTGTTCTGCCATATAGCCAAGTAACGCTAATAACTTCGATAATCCCATTACACTTACTCCGCTAATTTTAATTCGGTGATCTCAACTTTTTTGGAACAAAGCACGTACCATCTTTAATCTTATAAGTGACGTGCATTGTGCTAATTACAGTCATTAGTTTTGGAAGGCATCCACCAATAACATTAGCTCCTTGGTTTAACTTAAAGTTATTGCAGGATCCGCACTGACGAGACTCAACAGCAAAAATCACTTCGCCACAATCGACGCATTTATGATCTTTTGTAATTAGGTGGGTACAATTGTTCATTACTCTTTCCCCGCCTGCTCGATTGCATCGCGCACTGCCGATGGCCATTCACCAACTAACAGTTCGGTACCATCATCAAAATGAATCTTGGTACCGTGGTGTCCATTGCTGCTATAGCTAGCAAAATGATTAATTCTATCAAGAACAACAAAGCTGTTTTCACCATGATAGAAAGGTTTAAAAGATGCGACTTTACTCATTAAATATCTTCCTCTTTTGAAGATGCATAAATCGCCTTGTAAGCCATAACCAACAAGGCTTTAAGCTGTTTTGCTAATATTTTCCATCTTGAAACTGTCTTGGTTTAACCGTGTTGAAAATGGGTGATGTATCGATAGCAAATGCTTATGCCATAGCTCGATAGCCTCACGCTTTTGATCAGCTAAATAGGTGTGAATATAGGCTTGGTCTAGCTTGGTCATAGAGTGATTTAGCATCTGCTCGGCCACCATGTAATCGATACCTAAATCAGCCCAACATGAGCGAGCCAACTTGCGTAAATCATGGGCAGTCCATTCACCACCACTCAACTGTTTAACCAAACTATTAGCGCCACGTTCATCCAACCCAGTGTTACGGCATGGGTGCGGAAATAGGTACCCGCCGCGATAACCTGCAGCGGCTTGCATTGACTTATGCCAGCGCAATACATCGGCCATCAGTCCAGAGATAGGAATAGTCAGTTGAGCTTGGGTTTTGGTGATATTGGCGGGGATCACCAACTTGGCGTTGGGTTCGTCGTAATAGCTCCACCTCAGTAATCTGGTTTCACCAATGCGGGTACCGTAAGCCAGCATAATAAACACCAACAATGCTGCGCTATCACTGGCGGTATCAAGGTCACTCAGCAGCTTAGGTAAATCAGTTGCTTGTAATTGCGGTGGTTTTGTCGCGATGGGCGTAGCAATAAAATCTGTAAAACTTAACGATGCCAACGGATCATCACTAATCAGCTTTAGCACAGTAGCTTGCTTAAATGCCTTGCGCAGCACTGCGTAATACTGGCGAACACTGCCAATTGAATAACGCGCCTGCAGTGGCCAAATTAATAGCTCATCGACTTTATGATGATTGAGCTCACTCAGCATCACCTCACCTAGCACCGGCAATAAATGCTTAGCGATGGTGCATTTGATATTGCGTCGACGTTTAATCGATAAGCTGGTATCCGACTGTGACCGGGTTAAATACCAATTAAGCAAACCGCCGCAACTTAACCAGGTGTTCACCTTCACGCTTTGATCTTGCCGATGCTGAATGCTCAACGTGGGCAAATCATCGATGATCGCCTTAGCACTCACCAGCGGCCAGTTCGCCACCTTTGACCAATTCGCCTTGCCTTCTTTATTGGTGACTAAATACCAACTGCCACGACTGCGCGAACTGCCAAGGCGCAACCGTAGCGGATAACGTGGGTCCCTAATTTCGGTAATCGATTCATCAGCCACAGCCCGTTTAATGGCGGCATCAGTTAAGGCAATACAGGCAATGGCCATTAGTCGCACCTCAGGTTAGTTCGGCAGTCTGCGTAAAAATATTCAACCGAGATCGCCTCTTTATCAGCAGCTGACAACCCCACCTTAAATAGCGCTGAGGTCAGTTTTTCAATCAATTCAAACTCAGCCAATATCAACGCTTGCTGCAGTTTAATCAGCTCGCTATTCGCCGCTAAATCAACGCCAGAACCGCAGCATTTATTGCACGGATACAGCTCGAACATCGGCTTAACTTTGCCAACACCACGGCAGATATTGCACTTTGGCAACGCATTAATCTGCTGATGGATGGCCGTTTTAGCACTCACCAAAGCCTTGTATTCTGGCGTAGATAACACCAGCTGTTTACAATGCAAATCAAACCGCTCATTAATCGATGATTGGGTTGCCAACACTGCCATTAAGCGCTTATTCATCCGCTCCAATGGCTCAATCCGGTAATAATCAGCATTGCCAATGGGTAGGTGTCCATCAAGCTCATTAGCAATCACCCTCACCGCCGCCTCAACCCCACAGGCCAGATCAACCGAGCCCATAGACTCGAGTTGTTCTGCCTCAGCTTTAAGCCGTTTAACTAAGTCGCTTACCGTTTCAATCATCAGCCAGCTAGCCCCATTTCTTCACCCACGAGGCGCAGTACTTTTTTAGCAAAGCGAGCGGCATCATGTTCGTGCTGATGCAGAGCATCTACACCGTCCATATACTTGTCGTAAAAATGCTGACTAAATTGCTCTGGCGTGATCTTGGCGCCACTCAAATCACAAAACGATTTAGTCAGCTGCTCAACGGTGTTCAACATCTTCCCGGTACCGCTGCAGTGCTTGCACTCACCATTGCGGTGATAGTTAAGTTTTGTGCCATGGCACTTATTGCAAACTCGGGTACCACACACTTCATTCACGGCCAGTTTTGCCAAGGCCGAAGCGGCAACAGGCCTAAAATCCACTTCATACTGCTTACATAGCGCCTTAACCAGTACATCCTCGGCATCTACATCGCCGCAAATGGTCGCCTCTAACACCTTCACCCCAACGGGGAACTTACCCTGTACCTGTGCAACAACACCCATAGCATCCTCCTTACTAAAAACCCCTTTACCTCCAGCAGCACCGATCGATAACCCGCGTGGAGATAGCAGCTCAAACAAGCGCTTAATTGAAATCATTTATCTGCCATCTCCTTGGTGATTAGCTGCAGCACGGGCAGCGGAATGAATAATGCTTAGTGCAATACTTGATACACGGCTTTCGGCAGCTTCAAGCGGATCTTGGCGAGACACAGTGCTCTTTGGCTTGCGTTCTGGCTTGCGCAGTAATCCACGGGCACTCAGTGCATTGCCTAAGGTTTGGTTGCCAACCTTGGCTTGGCGTGATGCCGCAAAAATCGTGGCGCCAGCAACATACAAGGCAATCGCTTGCTCCAAGTTGGCGGCGCTCTTTTCGGCCGTATTACGCAGTAAATCGTGCTCTCTTAATACTTTTGATAATGCCGTCTTGCATACGCCTGTTTTAGCCGCCGCATTAAAAACAGATAAGTTTTCATCAACATACAGCTTGATGGCCTTTTCAAATTGCTCGCTGATCTTTTTAGGTTCCTTGCGCAATAAACCTCTGTCCTTCAACTCATTTGAAAGTTTTCTCATTGACACAGGCGCGGCGGCTGAACTCTCTGCCAGCGTCATTTTTTGGTTTACATACAACTCAACACCACGCGCCAAGCGCTCAGCAAATGGGGCTTTTAACGGCATAATTCCCCCTTACCAAACAAGGCGATCAACGCAGCATCACGAGTATCAGCATTGCTGCGGCCAGTCCAGCCAGTGATCTTGTTAAAATACACACTGCTATCCTTGGCCTGTTTAACAGGGCCACGCAGCGGTTTAACTAAGGTGACGGTAATACCATTGCCCTCGAGGACTTCTTTAATTAATCTTGCCGTGGCTTTCACTTTGCCCAAGTCCTCGGCCTTGCTCATATTGATCTTAAATTCGCTACCGCCTTGGCTTGGGGCATGACCAACGTAGGCAAGCAATGGGTTTTGGCCTTTGGCAGTCCGCTTTAACTTGCTGGCGAATACTGGCTTTTTGTTATCCACATCTTCGAGCAAGACTTCAATTCGAGTTCCTGTTAAGTCATTTGCCATTTTTGTTAAAACGACATAATTGATTAATTCACTGAATGTCATGCTTTTTAAGCCTTCAATTTTTCCATTTCTTACTTGCGCCACACCGCTTTTAGTGAGATCAGGATCAATACCAATAATTAGCTTCATGCTGCCTCCGCATTACCAGCGCAATACTTAGCAAACGCATCAGCATAAAATTCATCATCTTTTTCGATTCCGATGTAATTTCTGCCAGTGTTCATGCTTGCTATTCCGCTTGAGCAACTACCAAAGCAAAAATCAAGGACGGTCTCTCCATGATTGCTATATGTGCTGATAATCCATTCGCAAAGGGCTACTGGTTTGCGGGTAGGGTTAATTCTTTCACCCTTCCTTTTTTGCTTATCAGATGAAAAAAACTGAACAGAACGAGGGTAACGGCTAGTGCTGTCGTAAACAGACCCTTTTGAGCCTTCTCCATAGCACTCACTGCCTGTTTTCTTTCTTGATGATGTTTTTCTTGGATGGCCATGCGTCATTTGTGGATTGTAGGTACCAACTCCATTGCAAAAAATAAGCACATGTTCATGAGCTCTCATGAGTTGCTTTTTAGCATTGTAAAAACCTGTTGCATTACCCTTTTCCCAAACTATTTCTTCTTTAAACCAAGGTAAGTTTGAGCATGTAAGAACCGAGGTAAATGGTTGTGCAGCATGCATTGCAATAACACCATTAGGCTTAATAATTCGCTTAAGCTGCTCCCACATTGGAATTAGAGGAATAACCTCATCCCATGCGCAGCGAGTGGTTCCGTAAGGAACATCTGCATAAATCAAATCAATGCTGTTATCAGGAATGCTTTTCATCAGTTCCAAGCAATCTCCGTGTAATAATCTGAAGTCCATACTGCTAAACCCCTCTAAACCGCTTTGACTGCCTTACTAAAAACTGATTAGCCTGTTTACGTGCAGTTGGCCCACCCTGAGCAAATATCCTTTCGTACTCGATACAAACGGAATGCTTAAACTCAGGGGGGATCACCGACATATGCTTTACAATCTTCTCCATGTCTGACTCACCACCGCGGCAATGCCACATTTGCGGCAGTTCGCGTTCGCGCAATAACCCTTGGGCCCGTAACTCAGCGGCGCTAGTCTTAACCGGCACAAACAACACCGCATCGTTAACCGCCTCTTGCACGACTTGGATAGCGGCTGAATCGATGGCCGTAGGTGCCACAATCTCGCTATAAAAATCAGGTGCATCATCTGGTAAGTGTTTAATTGCCAGAGCCATTGGCAGTCCTTAGCCCAAACTTTTGGCGCAAATCAGCGATAATCGAGCAAGCCTTTTGACTTTCAACAGGCTTGTTTACTGGGGCGGCAAGCGCCTTAGGGATACAGGCATCAAAGCTTTCACCCTTCACAGCACGGCGGCACATCACCTCATAATTGCGTTTAAATAACGGCCATGTTTGCTGTTCAGTGCGGTTTTGCAGCTCATACCAACCTGTTTCACGGCCAGCAGCAAATACAGCGCCATGGCTCCAATTGTGCTCACTCGGCCAACGGCCATGGGCGCAACACTCGCGGTACGCCTGTTCAGCGTTAGGTAAGCCCAACTGCTCAGGTGTAGGTGTACACATCGCCACAAACTCAGCGGGGTTAACGCTCCATGGTGCTGTCGCCGCGCGTTGTTTAAATGCCTCAATGCCAATCATCACATCAGCCACACTCAAGCCAGCCTCACCGATTTGCTTAACAAACTCCTGTACTACACTGCCAAGCTCTGCACCAAAGCGCTTGCTAAAATCACGGCTGTACAGGTTCATAGTCGGCATCAATTGTGTTGCCACCACTGTTGTGATCTGCTGAATGCTCGAGCTGCTTTGCCATTTGCCGTAGTTCGCGGAAGACTCGTGCTGTTGAGTGTTCATAGCGTGCAGGGTTTGCGGTATCAGTTGCTGTATTGGCTTCATGTGATGATCTCGCTAGCAGTTTGGCGTTTAGTTTGTCCCATTGTTTACGCAGGGTTTTTGGGCATAACACATTGCTCGCCCAAAATGAGTCGGAGTTGGCAAACTTAAACAGCTTGCAGATGTCGTGGTGAGTGCGCTTGTCTTGCACACGCATCAAGCGCACTTGGTTAGCCCAATCAGGCCAATTCGGTTGCTTTGCAGTGGGGTTAACAATCAGCACTTTGTTGAAGATGTACTCAGCACAGGTTAAATCGTCTTGAGTGCCCCAAAGCTTGCCGTTAGGAGTTTGAATCGCAGCATCGGGTTTTATCTGTGTGTAGGCCATTGCGTCAGCAATGTTCGACGAAGAGATCTTTTGTATTTCTTTTGTATTAATGTCTTTCTTTTGTGGGGGTCTATCTAGACAGTTTTTACTGTCAGAATAGACAGCCTCACTGTCAGAATTGACAGGTTTTACTGTCAGAATAGACAGTGAATTTTTACTGTCAGAATTGACAGTTTTTGCCTTTGCTGGTTTATCAGTCCAAGAAGAAACTGTCGGGTTAACCCCAATTTTCTTGCCGTCTTTGATCAGCACATTGCGCTTTAATAAGCCGCCAATCACCCGAGATACGTTGTCAGTATCGATATCCGTCATTTCTTCTATTTGACTGTACGATACCCAATCAGTGGCCTTGCCGTAGCCATAGGTTCTACGGATAACAGCAAATACGACCCGACTCTCACGATCGCTTAATTTCGTGCGGCACAGGGCGTCCACCAGCGTATTGGAGAGTCGTAAATAACCATCTTCCAAATCTGCTTTCACGACTTCACCCCGCCCATGCTGTTTGTGCTCAGCAACGGGCCGTAACGGCACCACATTACTGCCACCAGCGCCATGATTGACGCTATCAATTGATTCCAGTACCATTGTTTTGCCTCTCTTTGGTATTAAGCCCACAGCCTCCACAGCTCTAGTGGGCTTTCTTATTTAAACCGTACTGCACTACCCGAAAACTGATACCCAGCGTCTAAAACCCTTTCAGCAATTGCCTCTGCACTGGTCGTAGGTGATTTGCGAATAACATTGGCTAACAACGCAATCTCTTGATTGCGCTCAATGCGAGCAAACTCAGACATTTGTTGATTACGTTCAATGCGAGCAAACTCGGCATCTTCTTCAGGTGTATGAGGGATATTTTGGTGCTTACCGCTAAGATGGTTGCAGACCTCATTTAACGCCTCAAAATTTGGGAATTCGGCTTTCTTAGTGCTGCACTTATCAGTTAACTGATTTGAACCAACATTTACCGCAATCACAGGGTCATAAGCTCTCATCACACTCTCCCATTAGCCTTTAACCGCTCATAGTCATGGCGGCAGTCGGCATCACAAAAATGCTGATTATTCAAAACAGGGCTCTTGCAGTAATGACACAGGCCCGTAAAAGGCAGCGTAGGTTGGCGAACAGATAAAGCAGCTTTGATATGCGCTTCATGCTCGATTGCGGCATCATCAATAACATCACTCATTGGATGCACTCTTTGGTAAGGCTTGCGCGAATGGCAGTGGCAGAAGTACCAGCTTGTAATTCAATGCTAAAATCATTCGCTTTCGGCAGTTCCCGCACTTGGCTACTCACTACCGCTTTAAGCGAAATAACTTCGCGTACTGTTTTGTTAAGCTCTCGGCTAATGCACTCAAACTCTTCTGGTGTAATCACCCCATCAGATCGTGAATCGCGGATCTCTGCCAGTGCAATGCCCATTTGCTCACTAATCAGCAGTAACTGATCGCTTAACTCTTCATCGCAGTTAACCGACTCAGGCAGCTTTACAAACACCCCACCACGGCTATGGCACCATGCCGATAAAATGCGGTCATCGTCGGCTAGCTCAGTCAAATGAATCGCATCGCGCAAATACAAGTGATTGCTGTCGTTCTCAGGGTTTAATTTGTTGTACATCACCCCGGGCTGCTGGAATAAATCCTTCGCCAGCTTATCCACCCCGTAATCGTGCCCCAGCGCATGGGCGGCATAGAGTGGATCGGTGCATGAAAGAGCTTCGCGCTTTAATGTGTGTTTAGTCATAGGGTTAGATATCCTTGCTATTAACAAGAGCAGTTAAGCAACCTTTCCGTCACTATTCTCAATAGGGTTAGGGAATACATCAGAGAAGGTGCATTTGGCTCCAAGTTGATTTAGAGCGTTTACAATCTTCCAGCACTGAGTGAAATCGGGTGTTCTCCTCCCTTTTTCATAGTGATAAAAGCTTGAAACATCAGTCTCAATTAACTTCGCAATATCTTTTACCGAGATACCTGCTTTTACTCGAACTTGACGGATATGCTGCATAGCTACCTCAATAATGGAATTTCCCATAATGTACATTATGTATATTTCGTTATCAACATAAATGTACATTATGTTTATTGATTGTTTTTGTACATATCGTACATTTTAAGGATGAAAATGAAGTGGAATGAGCTGGTTAAATCCAGAATGAAAGAGCTTGGGATTACCCAAGAAAGGCTTGCTGAGTTAGAAGAAGTAACTCCTGGCGGAATGGGGCATTGGCTTAATGGAAGAAGAGAGCCTTCGTTAAGTAAGATCGCATCAATATTAAAGCGTCTTAATTTAGACTCACTGGTATTGCATTCAGATGGAATGCTTGAATATCCAGACGAAGCGCTAGTTAATGTTAGCAATGCTAATTTATCTACCAAATACCTAAAAAAATTCCCTGTTATTAGCTATGTAAAAGCGGGGGTTTGGTCAGAGGCCGTTGAGGAATCACCAGCATCAGCTTCAGACGAATGGTATGAAACAACCGAAAGAACAAGTGAACATTGTTTTTGGCTGCGGGTGATTGGTGACTCAATGACATCTCCATCTGGCGTTAGCTTTCCTGAAGGGACATTGATACTTGTTGATCCAGATCGAGATAGGCTGAATGGGTCATTTGTGGTCGCAAAGCTAACTGATGTTAATGAGGCCACATTTAAAAAGTTGGTAGTTGATGCTGGGCAAAAGTTCCTTAAGCCACTAAACAACGCATACCCTACGCTACCAATAAATGGGAATTGTAAAATTATTGGTGTTGTTGTGGATGCTAAAATTAAGATTTTCTAGCTAGTTATAATTTTAATGATAATGGATTATTACCATGAGAATGATCACTATTTCACTAGTGCTGTTTATGCTCGGCGGCTGCGCCACTTCATCAGTTAGCTACGATAAAGCCAAAAATGTTCCTGAAGATAGAGTGGCGCTAAAAACGCAAGGGAAATACTCATTTACCGTTATCAGAGATAGTGGATGGACTGGTAGCGGCTGCTATGCAGACCTTTATATTGATGAACAACTTGCTGCCAAATTCGAGTCAGGTGAAAAGTCAACTTTTAGAACAGATGATAATAGAGTCATGCTTAAAGTGACTAACTCAGGTGCGGCACTTTGCTCTTTTGATGGAGGCACAAATCACTATGAAGCCTTTCTTGAATTAGATAAGCATAAAATATACAGAATTCACGTTAACTATGATGGTGCAGGTCTGCAAATATTAGCTGGCGGTACTTTTAAAAACTAAAGGAATAGTAAAATGGATAAAGAAACCGCAGAGTTTTTAGCAAAACACCCCTACATCCCTACCAAATTTATCGCATTAGATGCCGAGACTACTGGGCTTGAGGCTGAAGCGGACAAGATAATCGAGATTGCCGCAATCAAATTTGATCTCCTATCTAACGATCACCCTGTATTTGAGTCATTGATCAATCCTGCGGTAAAGCTACCGCGAAAAATAACCAATATCACAGGCATCACCAACAAGATGCTGGTAGACCAGCCGCCCTTTGCTGAGCTCGCGCAAGACTTAAAAGCGTTTATTGGTGATCTTCCTATCGTGGCCTACAATGCCAAGTTTGATAAAGGCTTTTTAGATGCTGAGTTCGCTAATGTTGGCATCGTGCTCACTAACCAGTACCACTGTGCATTAAATCTGGCAAAAGCAGCATTCAACTTACCAAACTATAAATTAGCCACGGTAGCCCAGCACTGTAATATTCCGCTTGATGAAGCACACCGTGCCAAATCTGATGCGATTGCCGCTGGCCGAGTGTTTATGTGCGCAGCGGTCACCCTTGGGCATATTAATGAAATCAAACCTAAATCAGCATTTGGTAAAACCAAAGGCGCTGATCATAAAGCTTACCAACCCAATGAATATGGTGAACTATACGGCCAAACCATCGTCTTTACGGGCGAACTATCAATGACCAGAGCCGAAGCCTTTGAAGCCGCAGCAGAACTCGGGCTTGAAATTAAATCAGGCGTATCTAAAAAGACTGATTATCTTGTCGTTGGTGAACAGGATGAAAGTCTAGTTGGCCCAAGTGGCATATCTAGTAAGCAACTAAAAGCACAAGATCTAATTGATGAAGGCTTTGATATTCAAATTTTAGATGAAGATGAATTTATGGAGCTAATTGAAGGATAAAACCTAAATAAAATTTATTTTTAAACCCGCCTAAGCGGGTTTATCAAAAAAAGATAATGTTATGGCTCTTGTGTACCATTGCCTCCATTGCCACCGCCTGATTGTATCGGGCGCTTAGTGGTTGCTATATCTTCAGCATAAATACCAGCACTAATAATTGCGCCACCAATGCGGCGCTTACCGTAACCAATACCAACAATATTCCCCGCAGCCGTCGTGTTTACAGCGCCACCAAAAGCATAGCTAGGCGCGTTCTCCGATGCCTCCCTGCCCTTTAACCCTTTAGCTTGAGGTGAAAGCATTTGCACCACACCGCCAGCTACTAGCGCAATACCAGGTGCCATTAACATCTGTAAGCCTGGTATAAACGATGCGACTATTAACACAGCCCCAATTATCGTTTGAAGTACTCCACCGCGTTTACTGCCACCAATTACAGGCACAATCCGGATTTCCCGCGACCCAGCCAAACCAAATTCATCTTCGCCTGTGTTTTTTCCATTACGAAAAATCGCATAACGCAGGCCAAGCTTTGCTTGTTCTTTAATGAATTGTTCAAAGCCTTGCAGAGTGTTTTTAATCGCGCTAAATGCCTCTGTCGTCGTACCAGTATCTAAGTAGCGCTTGTGCTCACGCCAGAATTTTTTAGCTAGCGAACCCGACAACTTAATAATGGTGCATTGATTATTATCCATGATTACCCCCTCCAGAATCCAACCAAATATCTTCTTAAACCAATTAAGAAATGGTGTTTTTAGACATAACACTTTGTACATCTACATCAGTTCCACCTTGCTGGCATACCAATAATACACTAAACAAAAAATAAATGTACATTTTGTATTGACGCCAAAATATACATTATGTACATTTAACGCATCGATTAGAACGGAAATGAAAAGATTCTAATCACGCTCTTTAACAGACTGGCCCATGAACAACTAACCTTGGCACCCTCATTTATGAGGGAACCAAGCTAGGTTACTCCGAGGATCACGCGGCGGAGGATAGTAATCCGCGTAAATAGACTTGTGCGCCTCTTGCGGCGACCGGATAGCAGCTCCCCCAGATAAGGGATAAAACGCTGGAACAACCAGCGGCGGCTAAGTGACATGATCACGTTCTGCGAGCATGACCCGTTAAGAGCACAACCCCGCCCAGTTCTGGCGGTTAGGTAGGAACACAATGCACCTGTTAAATCAGGTTGCATTGGGAAGGTGGTTAAAGGATGTAACGCGAGAAGCGCCCCAGGGAAATGTGCTCGGCCAGTGTGGTATCGAAACACCTTCACCAATGCGACTTACAAGCCAGCCTGTGGCGTCATCAGGCATACCAAAAGAGGACAAGCCCATGTGACTAACTAGCCGTTAGAAGCGGCCACTTTGCGAGCAACCCGTAAGAGATGCCCCGAGTAGCGCAAGTATTGCTAGCCAGTGTCATTCGCTGGTCAGGGTTAATAACAAAAGTAATGCAGGTAAAGCAGTGCAGACGCCTAGATGCTGCACACCTGTTATTAGCGGCATGACGCGACACCACGACGGCACTAGGGCGCCGGATGACGTAACCGGCAACGTTTAAACCCAACTATCCGGAATTGCCGGATAGTTCAAATAAGCAATCCGCAACAATTTAATAGTGAGGAAAATATGGACACAAGAGGAGAACTTTACAGGCTTAGACAAGCTGAATTGTTAGCAATGGAGGAGCAGGAAGGAGCGCCTCTTATCCCGCTAAGTGAACAACAGTTCAATGAACTGCAACCGATGACTAAAATTCAACGAAAAAACAGTATGCGCAACCGCGAATGTATATGCGGAAGCGGCAAGAAATTTAAAAAATGCTGCTGGAGTAAATTTGCATGAACACAGTGCAAGAACAATGGAGCGCATTTTCTAAATTGGTTGTTCCTAAAGATGCTTCGACATATCAAAAACAGGAAATGCGCAGATCATTTTACGCAGGAGCTGAAGCAATGCTGAGAATTCAGTTTGCTATTACAGATCCATCTATTAGTGAAGTAGCTGCTGTAGAGATTCTTGAAGGTTTAAGTCAAGAACTAACGCTTTTTGCTAATGAAGTAAAAAATGGGAATGCCTAGCCATGAAAGCCCAACAACCTGATTTTATCGACCTAGTGCTAATGCTATTAGCCAAGTTAATCCCCTTCGACTTGTTCTAAACCGTGCCAGCGCTAACAGCGCAGCACAAAACCAACCCATTAAACACAACCCTAATTCATACAATCAACCATGCGAGGTGACCTATGCCCCACCCCATCGCAGCGCATCACTGCGCCCCACTGCTACCCATAGAATCGCAACTGCTGTTACACCTCGGCATTGCTTGTCGCCTCGCACAATTGCCAGACCTAATGCATTGCCCAACGGTGATCCAGCGTAAAAACGAACTCGAGGCCTACTTGCAAAGCCATGTTTGCAGCTACGCCTTCCGCGAGCGCTACCACGTCACCAAACTGGACGAAGCCCCGCTTAAAACCACCGCATTAAACGAAGTGGCCAACATCCAAGTCAGCCGCAGCGGTCGCGTAAAACTCACCCGCATCGCCGAGCCACCAGCAATCAATATCACGGTTAGCGATAGAACCATCAGCTGGCTCAACCGCAGCGCTCATCACACAAGCCATCACGCAAGCCAGCTAATGATTAATAAGGCAGATAGCCATGTTTGATGCACAGGCCCACGCCACCAGCGACGCCCTAGTCGCCATGCTGGGTAAAGAGCTTGAGCAAGAACGCCAAGCTAAAGGTAACGCCATTGCAGCTTATTGTGATCGCTCAATAGCCGAATTAAACCAGTTGATCATCGACTATCCAGAGTCAAAAGCCGCATGGCTGCGCCATATCGATAGCTGGCAGCAGATAAAGCAAAAGCACGGCTACAGCAGCGCACAAGATCTGCTTGATTCCCAGTATGCACAACTCGCCAGCCAAACCAGTCAAGCACACAAGTTGAACGTGTAAGTCATCGTTACACGTTCAACGCCAATCGTCTTAGATCATCAGCCTAGTGAGTAATCACCATGAAAACCAAATTCAACATTGAATACCTGCCAATGCTGGCAGCGTTCGCCGCTAAAAATGATGTTCGTTACTTCCTAAACGGCTTTCACGTAAAGCCGCACCCAGAAAAAGGCGTAATCCTAACCGCCACTGATGGCCATTGCCTTGTCACTATCCATGACGAGGACGGCTTTAGCGATGGCGATTACATTTACCCAATCAGTAAAGAGTTGCTAAAAGCCGCCAACAAAAAAGCATTACCGTCTATTCAAAACATCTTTATTAACGATGGCGTGGCCATGCTCACATCGATTTACGACATCCTTGATACCTTCACCACCTTTGAAGCGTTGGACACTCAGGAACGTAAGCTTATTACTCACATTGAGTTTATTAACCCCATCGATGCACGTTACCCAAATGTAGGCAAACTCTTTAAATCACGGCTAAGTGATGAAAACTTAAAGCCAGCATCAACGATTGGCATGAATGTAAACCTGCTCAGCCGCCTATCAAAATTGAATTACTGCAAAATTAACGGCGCTGCTTTGCACGTATCAGAAAAGAATTCGCTGATTGCAGTCATGGGCTTAAAAAAAGAAATCGTCGCAATGATCATGCCGATGACATTGGATGAATCAGAATGCGTTCCTCCCGCCGACTTTGTTAACTTTGCAGGCCATCAGCCAATCGAGCCAGCGCCAGAATCCACTACTCAAACCACCTCACCCGAGCCTGAACAGTCAAGCGCCGCTTGATAGTTGCCGCCATTCACGAAACAAGGAATAGAGCATGAACACTAAACCGCTTAAAGCCTACGAAGTGCAAGAACGTCAAGAGGGTTACAGCAGCATCGTATTTGCAACTAACTCAGCAACTGCACGCAGAGAAGGTGCGGCTGAATTAGGTATTGATTGGGAAGATGTTGATTCTTGCCGCCGATTACCATGGGCCGACCAATACGCAGGCGTTAAAGGTGGTGTGCCACCACTGGTTTGTATTGAGCACGGTTGGTGGTTTAGGTGCATGCATTGCAATTGCAAAATCGACTGTGATCTTGAAGGTGAGGATGAACAAGGCAACTACATCAAGTTAGAGCCTGTAGAAGATGGTAGCGCCATTTACTGTTCTCAATCCTGCAAAGACAAACTCTACAACGAAAAAGCTAACAGAAATTTAGCGTTCGAAGCATTCAAAAAGTCAGTCCAAGAAAAACGCCCTGATCTTACATTTACGGAATTTACTGGCGGATGGGCTTGGATAACTATGACTGCCAGATTCACTTTCCCGGGATCTAAATACGGCGGCAGTGCAACAGACCAAAACGGTGACGGCAATATCCAATGGTTTATTGCCAATGGTGATAAAGCCGCTTGGGATGAATACGAAGCCAAACGTGAAGGCGGTGCAGCATGCTAACCCACGACAAACCCCAACACCGCGATATCACAATCGGCCTCGGTCATATCGTAGCCACCAAAGACGGTTGGATGTTGCCAGGTGGCAAGTTCACCACTAATCGCGCCGTTGCCATCCGTGCAGCCAAAGGCCTGCACCGCTTCTTGGTTAAAAGATAAGGACGTCACATGAGCCAACAAATCGAAATCCCTGCATTCCTGCTCGAAATGTCACAGCAAATGCACCAGCAGGATAACCGCTGCACCGCAGAACCCATCTGGCAAGTCCGCTGCAAGCGCTATTTGCCTACCGAAGAAGGCTATGACGAACATCACTGGGAGATTGTTGATACCGATGGTGATACCACCGCGCTGTATCGCTCTGATAAATGCGATAAGAAAGCACTGGCTGAATGGTTAGCTGAAAACGACCATCAATGGTGTAGTAATTGGCTGTTTGATAACGACATTGAAAGCGAATATTCAGACATAACTCATGTTCATGGTCCTGCATTTGATGAAGTGTTTATCAACGCATTTATCGATAAATTTAATGTTGAATCAGATCACGACCAGCTACCTGATCCGCTTAAAAAGTTCCATCTTCAAGAAACGGAAGAAGTGATCAAAACCTGTTTTACCGAAGCCGATGCACGGGCCTTTATCGCCCGTAAACAGCACGACTATCCAAAGCTTTTCACCTATGTCGAATCAATGGTGTTTTGCCCACAGATGATCCAATTACGCCATTGGATCATGTCACTCACAACGCCAGAGGTGAAAGCATGAGTCAATTATTCTACCTGCGCGATTCGCGCTCCAATGTCGGCAGCACTTGCCTATTTTGGGCTAAAGATGGTTGTGGCTATACAAGCGATTTAAACAAGGCCCATGTTTACACGCTTGAAGAAGCACAGCGCAAATTCAACAGCCGTCACACAGACGTTCCGCTATGCAAAGAGCTTGTGGATGAGCTAGCAACCGTACGCGTTGATTGCCAGTACCTGCCAGCAGATGGCGAAAAAGCCGGATGTGATGAATACGTTATCTCGCCAAAAGGCAAGTGGGACGGCAACGATGTTTACTGGTTCACTTTTGATTTTTTGAGTGTTAACTACAAAGGCGCAGCGGTATTCAGTTACCGCAACGCACTTGCACGTATCGATGAACTTGGCATTGATGCAAACATCTACGCCAAATCAGAAATCGACGCGATCGCTCGCCGTACCTTTCAAGCGGCCAACATCAACGAACGCAAGATGATCACCGCCGCAGGCATCCGCAAACCTAAGCGCAAACGCCACCGCCAAACCACAGGCAAAACTCGCGGCAACTGCCCACATTGTGGCGCCATCACTTGGGGATTCAACCCATACGAAGCTTACACCTGCGCAGAGCAATACAGTGAACGCAATGGCCTTATCTACATCTTATCGGCTCCCTGCGAAGATTTTAAAGCGAGCAAGGCAAGGAGAAAAGCAGCATGAAACAGCGTCCTATTATCTTCAACACCGAAATGGTGCGTGCCATCCTAGACGGCCGCAAAACACAAACGCGTAGACCAATGAACCCACAACCAGAGCCTGACACTGAAACATCCAAGGGAGGTTATTGGTTTCCTTGCCGTGCATTTCAATCGATGGTGCATGTAGAGGATTTGAAAGATCCATTATGGCGTGGGATGGCTAGTGATGCTTGCCCAATTTGCTCAGTCGGCGATCAGCTCTATGTTCGCGAAACTTGGTATCAAAAAGGACATTACTGCATGCCGATGTGGGATGGCGCTGATCTTGATGATGCATTCTGGAGTAGAACAAAACAGGCGAAGTATTTTGCCTCTGATCGGATAAAAAAAGTATCACATAAATTTGGTGAAGATTTTTGGAGAAAGCGCCCATCTATCCATATGCCGCGCTGGGCGGCTCGCATCATTCTTGAAGTGACAGATATTCGTGTAGAGCGCGTACAAGACATAAGCGAGCGTGACGCATGGGCAGAAGGGTTTGAAGGTTACGACGATGATGTGACTGGTGGCAAAAACGGCTATTCAGAGTTTTGCGAAGCTTGGGAGTCAATTTATGGCCAGCAATCAATAGAGCAATCAAATCCTTGGGTTTGGGTGATTGAGTTCAAGGTGATCAGCACCAAAGGCGGTGAAGCATGAGCGCCCCTAAATCATCCCGCGAAATGCTTTACCTGCTAGCAGGCAGCGAGCCAGAGCCAAAGCTCGACTTGCTGCTATCGCTAACGCGCATCACCTCCGAGCCAACCATTGCCGCCTTAAAGTTGCACTACACCACAGGCTTGGATCCAGAACGCTGCGCCGCTCGCCACTTTATCGAGCTATCAAACCTGATGCGCGCTCAAAACACGCTCAACAGCACCATGGGCGTAGTTGAAGCAATCAAAGAAATCGACTGGGAAAAGCATCTTGCCAAGCTGGACGCAGCCAATGCGCGGATCGCACAGCTAGAAACCCAATTAGCCAGTTATCAGTTAACTGATTCAAAGGAGCATGCCGCATGAGCACAAAATATCAAGTGATCAAACAATGCTCAGTATTCATAAATCAGATAATACAAATTAAATATTTATTACTTTATGTTTTATCAGTAATTATTATAAATTTAATGTTCACTGTAATTCCGCCAATAAAATTACCTGACGGTAGCCTTTGGTCATTTGGTTCTATTCTTGCAGGTTTTATATTTATTTTTAGAGATTATGCACAAAGATACTCTGGGAATAATGTTTTTATAGCAATGATCATTGCATTGTTTTTTAGTTATTTTATGGCATCACCATATGTAGCCATTGCAAGCTCATTAGCATTTGCAGTATCAGAACTAATCGACTGGGCAATATATTCAGTTACCAATAAGCCATTTAAACAAAGGGTGTGGTTAAGTTCTATAATTTCATGCCCTGCAGATTCTCTTGTGTTTTTGGCTGTTATTGACCAACTTTCATTGCTTTCATTCACTGTTATGACTTTAAGCAAGTTTTTATCATTAGCTTTCATAAGATGGATAAAATAATGATTCATTATCACGGAACACCTATTAGCGGACCTCAACAAGATAAATCAAGATTTTATCTTGGAAGGCATGCACTAATCCCATTCTTATATCAAAATGATCTGCCAATAGTTCAGGAATGCTGCCAGTCTTTTATCCTAGATAACTCTGCATTTTCACATTGGAAGCAAGGCGGGGAAATTTCAGTAATAGATTATGCCAAATGGGTTCAGTCTTTAGAAAACCATCCATCTTTTGATTGGTGCATTATTCCTGACAAAATTGACGGAACAGAAGATGAAAACATTGCACTTATTGAAGAATGGCAATCCATTGGGATTGAAGCATTGTCAGTTCCTGTTTTTCATCTTCACGAGTCAATAGACTACCTTAGTTATCTGATAGATAAGTTCAGAATTATTGCATTAGGAAGTTCAGGTGAATGGTCTTCGCCTGGAACTTCAAGTTGGTGGATCAGAATGGAGCAAATTATGGATGTACTCTGTGATAGCGCAGGTAGACCAAAACGTAAAATTCATGGTCTTCGAATGCTCGATCCAAATATATTTTCACATTTGCCACTGTCATCAGCAGATAGCGCCAACGCTGGAATAAATGCTGGAAGCATTAAAAGATTTGGTATGTATACGCCACCAACAGCAGCACAAAGAGCTGAAGTGATAGCAAGCAGAATTGAACAATATAATTCATCCCCTTTATTTATAAAAAATGAAATAGAAAGAAATCCTGAATTCAATCTTCAAATTCAACAAGTAATTTAAATAAGGCGGGTTAACCATGAATAAAAAATATCAGCTGATTTACGCCGATCCGCCATGGGCTTTTAGCAACCAAAACACGGGCTGCTCAATGAAATCCAGCGCCCAAGCCAAGTACACCGTCACTAGCACCAATGACTTAAAACGCCTCGATGTTAACAGCATTGCCGATGACAACTGTGTACTGGTGATGTGGTATGTGGGCGCCATGCCGCAGGATGCCATTGATCTGGTTAAAAGCTGGGGCTTCACCCTTAAAAACATGAATGGCTTTGTGTGGAACAAGCTAACGGTCAACAACAACCCATTTTTTGGCATGGGTTTTTGGACCCGCGCAGGTAGCGAGTCGGCCATCATTGCCATCAAGGGCAAACCCACGCCAGCTTGCCGCAGCGTTCGCGCCGTGGGCAATTTCGACCCACAAAGCCTTGATGAAGTACTTGCTCACCTCTGCTACGTGGGCACCTATCAAAACATTCGCCACAGCCAAAAGCCCGATGAGTTTCGCGATAAATGCGTCGAACTCATGGGTGACGTTCCGCGTCTTGAAATGTTCGCCAGAACCAAAACCAAGGGGTGGGATGTGTTTGGTAACGAAACCGCTGATTCAATCGATATTCCGCTCAAATCGGCTGATCAGGTTGACACCATTAAACCCAAACAGACTAGAAAGAAACGAAATCAAGCTAAACAGCTTGATATCGAAGATCAAATTGCGCGTGACAGCACTGCAACAAACAGCGTATGGCCGATTGAAGTGCTTAATATTGCTACAGAAGTATTGCGGATTCGCGGCAAAACTATAGCTGAAACCACAGAAGATAGGCTTCAAGAAATCTGCAAAGAAGTAAATAAAAAACGGCTGGAAGGTCACTCGACTGACGAAATTCTTGATGACTTGTTTTACTTTGCTTTGCCAACGGAGAAAAAACCATGCGCGGCTTAATCGTAGATAACTTTGCGGGTGGTGGTGGGGCCTCCACAGGCATGGCTTGGGCACTAGGTCGCGGCGTTGATATCGCAATCAACCATGATCAAGATGCTATTGCAATGCACTCGGCCAATCATCCCGAAACGCTGCACTATTGCGAATCGGTATTTGATGTTGATCCAGTACAAGCCACTGCTGGTAAGCCGGTTGCGCTGGCGTGGTTCTCGCCTGACTGCAAACACTTCAGCAAGGCCAAAGGCACTAAGCCAGTAAATAAAGAAATTCGCGGCCTTGCGTGGGTAGCGATTCGCTGGGCAATGAAGGTACGCCCTCGCGTGATCATGCTTGAGAACGTCGAAGAATTTAAAACGTGGGGGCCGTTAATTCAATGCCAGGTAACGGATGCAATGCACCCATGCCCAGAGCGCAAAGGCGAAACCTTTAACGCTTTTGTTAGCATGTTAAGCACTGGCGTTGATGCCGATCACCCTGCACTAACCGAATGTCTTGAAACCTTAGGCTTGCTCGATAGCGCCAAGTTAATCAAAGGACTCGGCTATAAAGTGGAGTTTCGCGAACTACGGGCCTGTGACTACGGCGCCCCAACTATTCGCAAGCGCCTATTTATGGTAGCACGTTGCGATGGTCAGCCAATTGTATGGCCACAGCCAACCCACGGCGCACCAGATAGCGAAGCGGTTAAATCTGGCAAGCTATTACCATGGCGCACCGCGGCTGAGTGCATCGACTGGTCACTTCCCTGCAAATCCATCTTTGGCCGTAAAAAGCCACTGGCTGAAAACACCCTGCGCCGTATTGCCAAAGGCATTCAGCGCTTTGTGATTGATGCCAAAGAGCCGTTTATTGTACCAAATGATGTGCAGTTAGCGCCTTTCATCACCGAGCACGCTAACGCCAGCAGCCAACGCAATATGCCCGTTGATGAACCCTTGCGCACCATTTGCGCTCAAGTCAAAGGCGGTCACTTTGCCGTGGTGCAACCTGTGATCGAGAAAGTTAACGAAACCATCCCAACCTTCACAGCATGGTTTGCCAAAACAAAGAATTTTGGTGGTAGCTATGAAGAATACGTAAAGCTTTATGGTGATGATCAATTACTCGAGCCACGTACTGCCGCCAATATCTGCAAGCATTACGGCGGTAACTATACGGGACCAGGTGATAACCTAAATAACCCATTGCCAACGGTGACAACAGTTGATCATAACGCGCTAATCACCAGCCACATGATCAAGCTGCGCGGTACTAATATCGGCTTCCCGATGGACGAACCCGCACACACCATCACCGCTGGCGGCTTACACCTCGGCGAAGTGCGCGCGTTCTTCATCAAATACTACGGCAACGAGCAAGACGGCGTGGCATGTAACGAACCATTGCACACTATCACCACCAATGACCGCTTTGGCCTAGTGATGTTCAAGGGTGAGCCCTATCAAATAATCGATATCGGTATGCGCATGCTCGAACCCCATGAGCTATTCGCCTGCCAAGGCTTTGATGCTGACTACATCATCAACAACTACAACGGCAAATCGAGCAAAAAGCAGCAAGTCGCCCGTGTTGGCAACAGCGTACCGCCGCAATTTGCCGAAGCCCTCACCCGCGCAAATCTCCCCGAGCTTTGCACACAAACCGCCGAAGCAGCATAGGAGGCAGCATGAAGCAATCAACCGCCATCCGCGAAGCGCTTAAAAAGTGGTACGCCCTGCCACGCAAACAAGCATGCAGCTGCCAACAATTTATGAAACAACTCGCCGAAGAATTGAAGAAGGAAGGTAAGTGATGAAGCAATTATTACTATCAGAACGTTTACAGCAGTTCGCTACAGATCAGGATGATCTATCTCGTCGCGGTGAAAAGAACCTTGCAGCAGAAGCCGCTCAAGTAATTGATTCGCTAACAACTGAACGTGATCAGCTAGCTTCTCAAGTTGAAATGCTTAAGTCATTTATATCACAACAAGCAATTCCTAATTTATTGGTATTAAGTGCTGATTATCCTCAGTGTTTAGGGATAAATAGCGCAATAACAGACGCTGAAGAATTAGTAAAAATGGCACCTATTAAATGCCTTGCTGATACACGCGCTAAAGCTATCCGCGATTTTGCAAAAGAATCCGCAGATGGTTGCGAAATGCCATTTATAGAGGACCTTGCAGAGGAATGGATAACAAGGCAAGCAGCTAAGGATGGTGAGTGATGGCAGCACAAGTAAATTTCGTTGAAGAAAACAAAAACTTCCCTATTGAAATTGAACTGAAAGGTGAAGCTATTTGGTTCACTAAAAAGGCGGCAATTGAATTAAAGCAGAAACTTGATTTATCAATTGCCTTGATGCTTGAGCATGAGTCCAAGTGCAATAAGGATGGTGCGTGATGATCAACGTACTCACCGCAGTACTTAGCTGTTTCGCCATTTCCATATTAATTACGCTGACTGTTGTCGTGGTAGTTAAATTTTATACAAAGCGCGGAATACGTAAAACATTTAACAATGGATATAAGCATTGGCAATTTTGGATAAGAGTTTTGTTTAGTCCATTAATGCTCTTTTTCATCATTATTGAGTGGGTTGGAAATAAAGGTTATTACCAACTTTATTCACGATTGCCATCAATCCCACAATGCAATGAGGTGCATGATGACTCTAAATGACCGCATGAATTTGCTTATCGCAGAGAACGAGCAGCTTAAAGCCGAAGTTGCAGAACTTAAGGATCAAGTGTCCATTCTCAGCAAGCGACCTAAATATGATTTATCGACAACACAAGGCCGCGAACAAGCCGTGATTGATAGACTTAAAATACAAGGGTTGGTAAGTAATAAGGCAGGTGCAGCATGAGCACATTTTTCATCTGTCTCTTTCTGCTTCCGCTAATTTGGATTTTATTCACATGGATTGGCAAAAAAATAGCGATGAAATGGCTTTTTGGCTGGCGATTTATCGTAATTAACGCAGAAGGTGAAGCGTGGTACATCGATGTTAAACCTGATGCCAAAGTAAAACCTGTTGGTAAAAATAAGGACGGTGCATAATGTTTCAGCAAGAAATAGAAGCTATGCAGGGTAAAGTGGTGCAGCAGTTTTTCTCGCCAGCTCAACTTGCAAAAGCGTTGGGGATTGGCACAACCAAGCTATACCAACTGTTTAAGTTGGAAGACTTCCCAAAGCCAACAACTAACCCACACTTTAAAAACAAGTACAACTTTCAAGAAGTTAAAGCGTGGATTTACGAGAACGAACAATGAGGCCGTTACTGCGCGGCCTTAAGTTCAACTACGTTGTGGTAGGCTGCGGGATCTTTGAGGCGCTGCAGCTTCTGCCACCAAATTCGATATGCCTTAGCTTGTTCTTCTAAGTAGTCGTAGTGATCATAAATCGACTGAATCCCGCTCAGCTTATGCCCAAGCATGGTTTCTGCCACTTCTGTAGTAGTAATTTTACTCATGTTAGTGCGCTGCGTTCTGCGCAAATCGTGCAAATACCACTCATTTAACGGTGTACCATTCAGCTTAGCCCACGTATTAATAGGGTTAGACATGCGTGTTGTCGCCGCCTGCGAATATATCCCGCCTTTCTCTGTCGGAAACACTAGCTCGTTAGGGCTAAGTGAAAATGCTAGCTCAAGCAATGGTACTATCTCGTCGATGATCGGCCGCAATAGCGGCCGCTGCATCTTGTACCCTGTTTTGTGGTTTTCAACTGGCACGGTCCAGATCATCTTAGTAAAATCAAAATGCGCTTTCTGCGCCAATCGTAATTCACCAATCCTACAGCCAAAGAATAATGCCATGAAAACCATAATCCGGTTACCAAGGCGCTGCCGTTTGGCGTTATCAATGGCTTGCAAAATAATCTTGAGTTCATCATCGCTAAGCGTGCGTTTACGGCTTTTGCGAGAAATATTTAAGTCCTCTTTCGACTCAATCCCCATCAACTCATTTGTGCTAATTATTCGCCGACGAACAGCCCATTTAAGCGCCCTGCGACTCACTGTTAACGTTAGATTGGTAATGGTTGGCTTCTTGGCTGCGATAGACTCAAACAAATCTAGCCACTGATGCAGCGTGACTTGTTCTACCTGCTTTTTGCCAAGCACCGGGAAAACGTTAATTTCCAGTGCGCGCAAATACTCATGCGCGGTACTGTCTTTTACACTGGCACGGCCATCACTAAACTGTGACTTATGCCAAGCTCTAAAAACCTGCTCGACTGAGCCTTCGTTTGATACGGCCTTTGCCGCTTTATCGCGTTTGTATTCCCGCGGATCTTGGTTATCCAGTAGCAACTTGCGGTAGACTTCACACTGTTCTCTGGCTTCTTTAAGCGAGAGCAAAGGATAAGGCCCAATATCAACCCGAGCAGCCTTGCTTGCCCAGCGGTAGCGCATTTGAAAAGTAATAGCGCCCTTAGCTGAAACCCTAACGCTAAGGCCGTCACGATCTGCTTTCTCATAAGGCTTATCAGCGACTTTATTCAGGTTTGCTTTTAACCATGAGTCAGAAAGTGCCATAACCTTTCTCCATCTTGTACATGAGTCTTTCATGTACGCAAATATGTACACAAATATCAAGAATAGAATCGAACGAAAGTGAAAAACTTTTCAATGAAAATCCATTTTTCTTAATAGTTTCAAAGAGAATTAGCGGAAAAACGTAAGACAATGAACGATAATGAAACAATAGTGTTTAAATCACTCATTAGTATCTTGCTCTTCTGACTGTTCAGGCGTTACTTTCAAACCCGAAAATACCGCCTGCAATGACTCAGTATCCGTAAGCGCGGGTAAATCCGCGAGGGTATCTAAGCCAAAATAGGCTAAAAATTCTAAGGTCGTGGCGTAGAGTGCGGGTCGCCCCGGGACTTCTTTATGGCCAACGACTTTAATCCAATGTCTATCTGACAAACTTTTGATGATGTGGCTACTAATGGCCACACCACGCACCTGCTCAATATCACCACGGGTCACAGGTTGACGATAGGCGATCACCGCCAGAGTCTCTAATGTTGCCCGCGAATACTTAGGTGCTTTTTCCTGCCACAGGGGTTGCAAAAACGGACTCAGGACTTCCAAGGTCTGGAAGCGATAACCTCCAGCCACTTTCACAAGTTGAACACCCCGTTCCTGATAATCCTGTTGCAACTCGTCCAATGCGGCTTTGATTTTGTCTCTGGAAACACTGAAATCCGCCAACACGGTTTCTTTCAACATTTTCACCGACAAGGGTTTCCCCAATACAAACAGACTCGCTTCAATAAGCTGTTTTAATTGAATTGGATTTATCTGCATCAATTAATAGGCCTTTACATAAATAGTTGAAAACGGCTCTGTTTGGTACAATTCCACTAATAATTCTTTGACCAATTCCATTAGCGCTAAAAAGGTCACCACCACACCGGCGCGGCCTTCTTCGACACTGAATAAACGCTCAAAGGGCGTAAACGTCTCGCTATTAAGCATGGCTAAAATTTGGCTCATGCGCTCGCGGGTCGATAACTGTTCACGCTTAACATGATGATCTTCATTGGCATCGATACGTTTAAGCACCTCGCCAAAGGCGCGGGCGATTTCAAATAACGATACATCAGGCGGGATCACCAAAGGTTTGATATTCGGTGAAGGTGCCGCGATTGCTTGAAACACATCGCGTTCAAGCCGAGGTAAATCATCAATTTTTTGCGAGGCTTCTTTGATTACCTCATAGGCCTTCAATTGACGGATCAACTGGGCCCGTGGATCTTCTTCCACCTCATCTTCCGCCACCATACGCGGCAGCAGCAGACGGGATTTAATCTCGGCCAGTGTAGCCGCCATGACTAAATAATCCGAGGCCAGTTCAATACGCGCCTGAGTGAGCATCGCGATATATTCTAAATATTGCGCGGTGATCTGAGAAATGGGTAAATCGACAACATCTAATTTTTGCTTACGGATCAGATACAAAAGTAAGTCTAGCGGCCCTTCAAAGGACTCCAAGAACACTTCCAACGCCTCAGGTGGAATAAACAAATCCTGCGGCATTTCGGTCATCGCCTGACCACGAACAACGGCTAAGGGTAAACTTTGTTGCGTGCCCTGCATCCGCTATCCCCATGTAAAACAATCACCTTGAAACCGCCATTCCCAAGCAAACAGTATCAGTCTCATTAAGTCGAGTTGACTCGCTTCTTTGCAAACGCGCGATTATACCCGTAATTTAGTGGCGATAAAACTGCCAAATGACGGTTTTATCGGGCTAACATACGCTGCCACACACTATCGCTGAGACAAATCTGATTTTACAGAAACGGAGTCACATCCCCAGCGCCTTCACGCAGGACTTCGAACCCATCTTCCGACATATCGATGACAGTGGTTGGCTTTTCACCTAAATAACCACCATGAATAATCACATCCACTTGATGCTCTAACAGGTCGCGAATATGTTCAGGGTCCGACTCGGCAAATTCTGCGTTTGGCATCACCAAACTGGTCGACATCAACGGCGCATCTAACGCCTCGAGCAGTGCTAAGGCAATCACATTGTCTGGCACGCGGATACCAATGGTTTTTTTCTTGTCATTTTGCAGACGACGGGGGACTTCCTTACTCGCCTTAAAAATGAAAGTGTACGGCCCTGGCGTACAACTTTTTAGGATTCGATAGGCCTGATTATCCACCTTGGCGTAGGTCGCTAATTCAGATAAGTCACGGCACATTAACGAGAAATTATGATCGTGTTCGATTTGACGAATGCGAGTAATGCGCGTCATTGCGTCTTTCTCACCGATCATGCAACCGAGGGCATAACCCGAATCGGTTGGATACACAATTACGCCGCCGGACTTCAGCACAGCCACGGCTTGACTAATCAAACGTGTCTGTGGATTTACTTCGTGTACATAAAAAAATTGACTCATGGTCGTTCCACCCAAGATCCCGACTGCCAGACCCAATCAATACCTTGAGGCTGGTAGAGATTTTTACCTAATTCAATCCAATTGCTTGGAAAGTGAAAATCACTTCCTATCGATGCAAGCAACTGATTTTGGACACTCAGCGCCACTAAATTGGCCCTATCATCCACCGTTTGCTGGCCGAGCACCACTTCCATGGCATCCCCACCAGCTTCTTTAAATTCTCGCACTAAACGCTTTAACCACTTGGCAGACAGCTTATAACCACTCGGATGTGCCAATACCGCGAGCCCGCCCGCGTTGTGGATCACCTTAATTGCGCTGGCCATATCGCCCCAATTATTGGGCACATAACCCGTCTTACCACGGGCTAAGTAACGCTTAAATACACTGGGCATATCCACCGCATAACCGTGATCGGCAAGCCAACGAGCATAGTGACCACGGCTTAACGCTGCGCCTGCCGCAATTGCTTTTGCGCCTTCATAGGCGCCTTCGATCCCGGCTTTAGCCAATCGATGGCCGATTTCTTCGGCGCGAAGCTCACGTAACTCACGCTGGTTTTCTAAAAACGTTAATAACTCAGTGTGGGTTTCATCGAAGTTGAGCGCCACAATGTGAATATCGTAACTATTCCATCGGGTTGAAATCTCAACCCCAGAAATCAGCTTTAACGGTTCGGTCTGCGCTTGATTGAAGGCGCGGGCTTCACTTAAGCCTGCAACCGTATCGTGATCCGTTATCGCAAATAACTGCACGCCCTTTTCAAGGGCTCTGGCGACCAGCTCGGACGGCGTGAGATGACCGTCAGATGCGGTCGTGTGGCTGTGCAAGTCAGCCAAGATGCTTTGAGTATTCATGCCGTTATTGTACGTTAATTTAAGATGAAATGTGCATTTATCTCACACTTTATCCAGCAGGAACCGCATTTGACACAGTGAGTTAGCCACATGAATCCATCATTTTGAAAAATATTCAATTGACTTTCGCCTCAGGCTCATGTTTTCTATAGCTCAACTAACGAATTATTGAGACCCTTTTGAATGACCCATACTAACGCTTCTTTCAACATCATTTGGTGGTGGCACTTCCCAACGTAGCGGGTGGTGTGAAGCTCTGTGCTCATTTGAAAGTAACAGAATCAACAAAAGCCCGCAGAAATGCGGGCTTTTTTGTTGGTGCGAAAAATGTCTGCAACGCGGTAAACGGATAAAAGCGAGATAACAGCATGACCCTAAAGACATTTAATCAGGTTACCCAAGCCGATGGAGGGAATTTCCCCTCACCTCCGCAGACATTTGCACGTTCACATACGATCAAGGCCACCTTGGCATACCATAGCGATCCGCTGCGTTTGTACCAACACATCACTCAAGATGCGCCCCATACCATGTTGTTGGAATCAGCAGAAATAAACAGCAAGGAAAATCTTAAGAGCATGGTGATGACCCATGCGGCGCTGATGATCCGCTGCGACGGGTATTGTTTACGCTTTAGCGCACTGAGCGACAATGGTGCCAGTTTACTTGCCCCCATCGAGCAATTTTTTAGTGCTCGCTCAAGCCAAACTCAATGCCAACGCGATGGCCACAACCTAGTGGTCACGCTACAAAAAGACACTGAGCTTAAGGACGAAGATGCCCGCTTAAAGTCCACCTCGCCACTTGATGGTTTGCGCTTGTTTGTAAAGCATATCGACTGCGGCGCTCATACTGACAGCCAATCCAAGCCTGCGTTCGAAGACTTATTTTTAGGTGGCGTGCTTGCCTACGATTTGATTGATACCGTCGAGCCACTGCCTGAAGCACCAAATGGTGCAAATGATTGTCCTGATTATTTATTTTATCTCGCCGAAACCTTAATTCTTATTGATCACAAACAAAAACAAGCCGAGATTATCACCCATAACTTTAGTGAAGGTTCTGCAAAACAGGTTGAGGTGACCCAAGCCTTAGCCAAACGAGCTAGCCACATTAGCGCTGACTGCCAAACCTTAGCCAATGATATAGAACCTGCGCCCGCGCTGGTTGGGATAACTGCGACTGAGCAAGTCAATATCAGTGATGAGGCCTTTAAACAAACCGTTATCGATTTAAAAGAACACATTATTGCTGGCGATATCTTCCAAGTGGTGCCCTCACGCAGTTTTAGCCTGCCTTGCCCTAATACCTTAGGTGCTTACCGCGCACTGCGTCTAACCAATCCCAGCCCTTATATGTTTTATTTCAGGGGTCATGACTTCACCCTGTTTGGCGCCTCACCCGAGAGCGCACTGAAATATGAAGCCAGCAACAATCAGGTCGAAGTCTACCCGATTGCAGGCACCCGTAAGCGCGGCAAAACCGCCAGCGGCGAGATTGATTTCGACCTCGATAGCCGTATCGAACTCGAATTGCGCTTAGATAAAAAAGAGCTCTCCGAGCACTTAATGTTGGTTGATTTAGCCCGTAATGATATCGCTCGAATCAGCCAAAGTGGCAGTCGCAAAGTAGCCGAGTTACTTAAAGTCGACCGTTATTCCCACGTGATGCATTTAGTCAGCCGCGTTACTGGCCAATTACGCCAAGACTTAGATGCGCTCCACGCCTACCAAGCCTGTATGAATATGGGCACTTTAGTTGGCGCGCCCAAAGTACGTGCCTCGCAATTGGTGCGTCAGGCGGAAAAGACCCGCCGAGGTAGCTATGGCGGCGCCGTAGGTTACCTCAACGCCCTTGGGGATATGGACACCTGTATCGTTATCCGCTCCGCCTTTGTGAAAGACGGCGTAGCCCATATCCAAGCGGGAGCTGGCGTGGTGTTTGACTCCGATCCTCAAAGTGAAGCCGATGAAACCCGCCAAAAGGCACAGGCGGTGATTTCTGCCATCAAGATGGGCGCAGGCTTAGATGAAAGCCATCAAGCAACTGCGACCACTACGACTGAACAACCAAGATAAGGAGCCTAAGATGAAACTCTATTTACTCGATAACTTTGACTCCTTCACCTACAACTTAGTCGACCAATTTAGAAGCCTTGGCTGTGAAGTAGTGATCTACCGTAACGATGTTGCCGCCGACTATATTGCCGACAAGCTGTTGGCGGAAACCGAGCCTAGCGCCTTAGTCTTATCGCCAGGCCCAGGTGCGCCCCATGAAGCGGGCTCCATGATGGCGCTAATAGACAAAGTCGCGGGCAAAGTGCCTATGCTTGGGATCTGTCTAGGTCATCAAGCCATGGTGGAATATTACGGCGGTAAAGTGGAGCGCGCGCCTTTTGTCGTGCACGGTAAAGCCAGTCCCACCTTCCATAATGGTGAAGGCGTGTTTGCTAACTTACCTTCGCCCTTACCTGTCGCCCGCTACCACAGCTTAGTAGCCACAAAAGTACCTGATTGTCTTGATGTTATTGCCACCACAGAAGATATGCCTATGGCGATTTTGCATGCCAAGCACAGGGCAGTCGGTTTTCAGTTTCATCCAGAATCTATCTTAACGACCTTGGGCAGCACATTGTTAACCCAAACCTTAAGCTTTTTGACTCAAGACATCGCCCACAATACCGCAGGAGCGCAATAATGAATGCAACATCGATTCAGCCCCTGCTCGATATCTTGTTTCAGGGCAAGGCATTAACACGCGAGCAAACCGCCAGCCTCTTTAGCACCCTTATCCAAGGTGAAATGAATGAGGCCGTGATGGCGGCGATGTTAATGGCGCTTAAAATTCGCGGCGAAACCATAGCTGAAATCAGTGGCGCCGCCGATGCGATGCTCGCCGCCGCGAAGCCTTTCCCTTATTCGGAATCAAGCCGCAGCCAAGGGATTATCGATATCGTCGGCACCGGAGGCGATGGTTTTAACACCATTAATATCTCCACCACAGCCGCCTTTGTCGCCGCAGCTGCTGGCGCCAAGGTCGCAAAACACGGTAATCGTTCCGTCTCGAGCAAATCGGGCTCGTCAGATTTACTCGCCCAATTTGGCATCGATTTAACTATGTCACCCGAGCTGGCGAGCCGCAGCCTCGAATCACTTAATCTGTGCTTTCTGTTCGCGCCCCACTACCATGGCGGTGTCAAACATGCCGTGCCTGTGCGCCAAGCGCTGAAAACTCGCACCTTATTCAATGTGTTAGGGCCATTGATTAACCCAGCGCGCCCAGAATTTATGTTGCTTGGGGTGTATAGCCCAGAGTTGGTCACGCCCATCGCCCGCGTACTGCAAGCCCTTGGCACGCAAAGAGCCATGGTGGTACATGGCAGTGGTTTAGATGAAGTAGCGCTCCATGGCAGCACCCAAGTCGCCGAACTCAAAGACGGTGAGATTATTGAATATCAATTAACGCCAGCGGATTTTGGTGTGCCTCAAGCCCACATTACTGAGCTTGAAGGGGGCGAGCCTGCACAAAACGCCCAAATCACTCAATCTATTTTGCAAGGACAAGGCAGCGATGCCCACACCCATGCGGTTGCCATCAATGCGGGTTGTGCCTTATATCTGTGTGGCCTATCGGACTCAGTCAAAGCCGGCACCGCCCTTGCGCTCAATACCATAAAAAGCGGCAAAGCCTTTGAATTACTGAATCAACTCGCTAAAGTCAGCAGCGAAGCACAGGAATAATGACCATGGCACAGGTTCAACAACCCGACGCGCATCGCTCGGAAGATAATCAAGCATCGCAGGATGTAAGGGGTAGCATGCAAACCAGCACCGCAAAAGCCAACGTTTTAACCCGTATCGTCGATACTAAGGCCGCCCATATCGCCGCCCTTAAGTTGCGTTTTCCTGAAGACAGCTTAACCCCCAAGATCTCGGACCGTAGTCTATTTGCCGCCTTAAAAGCCCCTAAGGCGGGTTATATTTTAGAGTGCAAAAAAGCCAGTCCCTCCAAAGGCTTAATCCGTAAAGACTTTGATGTCGAAGTCATCGCCTCGATTTATGCCAAGTATGCTGCGGGGATTTCAGTCTTAACCGATGAGCAATTTTTCCAAGGGGACATGGACTATATCCCGAAAGTGCGGGCCAAAGTGAGCCAACCGATTCTGTGTAAAGACTTTTTTGTTGATGAATATCAAATCAAGTTGGCCGCACATCAGGGCGCCGATGCGATTTTGCTGATGCTTTCTGTGCTCGATGATGAGCGATATCAGCAACTTGCAAGCGAAGCGGCCAAGTATCAACTCGATGTATTGACCGAAGTCAGTAATGAGGAAGAACTTGAGCGCGCCATCGCCTTAAATGCACCGATTATTGGTATTAATAACCGTAATTTGCGGGATTTAAGTACCGATTTAGCCACCACAGAAGCCCTTGCGCCACACATTGGCAGCGATCGCGTGGTGATCAGCGAATCGGGCATTTACACTAACGATCAAGTGCGCCGCTTAAGTCCATTGGTCGATGGCTTCTTGGTCGGTAGCTCGATTATGGCCGAAGAAGACATTGATTTAGCCTGTCGTAAATTGATCTTCGGTCACAATAAAGTCTGCGGTCTCACCCGCCTTGAGGATATTCAAGCAGCAGCCACTGCGGGCGCAGTTTATGCTGGACTCATTTTTGCTGAAAAATCACCACGAGCACTCACAAAAGATGCCGCCAAACAGTTAGTCGAGCAATACCGTGCCGCCAACTTGCCCGCCATTGAGTTTATAGGGGTGTTCGTTAACAGCGAGCCAGAGCTAATCGCAAGTATCGCCAAAGCATGTGATTTAGCCGCAGTGCAACTGCACGGCAATGAAACCGAGTTAGACATTACTGAGCTAAGCCAATTGTTACAACAGGCAGGACTGAACACCCAAATTTGGAAGGCGGTCAGTGTTGATGCCCAAAGCAGCGAACTTGCTGCTATGCCAAGAGGTGTGCAGCGTTATCTCTTCGATAGCAAGAATGACGCAGGTTTTGGTGGTACTGGGCAGCCCTTTAATTGGCACTTACCTCTTGCCCATAAAGCTAAAGCCTTACTGGCTGGCGGTCTTAATGCCAGCAATGCCGCCAACGCGAATGCCCAAGGATTTTACGGTTTAGATTTTAATTCTGGCCTCGAAACCGCCCCCGGCGTTAAATCTGCAGAACAGATCCAAACAGCCTTTGCCCAATTAAGGCTCTGATCCGACTAAAGCGCATTTAAGCGATGTTTAGCACCCATTAAGCAGAAAAGATTGATACATCGATAGCCGTTAATAACCAACGCTATCGAAATAAATGAATAGGATAAGGAACAAGGTATGTCACAGTTAAAGCTTAACCCTTATTTCGGCGAATACGGTGGTATGTATGTACCGCAGATTTTAGTCCCCGCCCTCAAGCAACTTGAGAGTGCTTTTGTCGACGCACAAACCGATGAGTCCTTCCAAGCCGAGTTTACCGACTTACTGAAAAACTACGCGGGTCGCCCCACGGCACTCACCTTAACCCGCAATTTAAGTCCCAATCCCATGGTTAAAATCTACCTCAAGCGGGAAGATTTACTCCACGGCGGCGCCCATAAAACCAACCAGGTATTAGGCCAAGCGTTACTGGCTAAGCGTATGGGTAAAAAAGAAATCATTGCCGAAACCGGTGCAGGCCAACACGGTGTTGCCACCGCCCTTGCCTGTGCACTGCTGGGATTAAAATGCAAAGTGTATATGGGCGCGAAAGACGTTGCCCGCCAATCACCCAACGTATTTAGAATGCGGCTGATGGGCGCCGAGGTTATCCCTGTAACCTCTGGTTCTGCCACCTTGAAAGACGCCTGTAACGAGGCGATGCGCGACTGGTCTGGCAGTTACGAAAAAGCCCACTATCTGCTCGGCACAGCTGCTGGGCCACATCCGTTCCCGACCATAGTGCGTGAATTCCAACGTATTATTGGTGAAGAAACCAAAAAACAAATACTTGAGCGCGAAGGTCGCCTGCCCGATGCGGTCATCGCCTGTGTCGGCGGCGGCTCAAATGCTATTGGGATGTTTGCCGACTTTATTGATGAAGCCAATGTTGAGCTGATTGGCGTCGAGCCTGCGGGTAAAGGTATTGATACCCATATGCACGGCGCGCCGCTAAAGCATGGTAAAACCGGGATTTTCTTTGGTATGAAAGCCCCATTGATGCAGGACAACGAAGGCCAAATCGAAGAGTCTTACTCGATTTCAGCAGGATTAGACTTTCCCTCGGTCGGCCCACAGCATGCCCATTTGAACGCCATCGGCCGTGCCCGCTATGAATCGGCCACCGATGATGAAGCCCTAGAAGCCTTCCAATTATTGGCTCGCAGCGAAGGGATTATTCCGGCGCTCGAATCGGCCCACGCCCTAGCCTATGCAATGCGTCTGGCGAAAGAATGCACCAAAGAGACCATTTTGGTTGTCAACCTCTCAGGCCGAGGCGATAAGGATATTTTCACTGTGTCAGACATTTTAAACGGTAAAGAGGAATAACAAAGATGAGCAGCATTTCAAACCAAACTATCCCTCATCAAGCTGGACGTTATCACGCCGCTTTTAGCCGTTTAAAAGCCGAAGGCCGCGGCGCTTTTGTGCCCTTTGTTACTTTGGGTGATCCTAGTCCTGAGCTGTCACTGAAAATTATCGACACCTTAGTGCAAAACGGTGCCGATGCGCTGGAGTTAGGCTTTCCCTTCTCTGATCCGCTCGCCGATGGCCCAGTGATCCAAGGCGCAAATCTCAGAGCCTTAGCCGCGGGTACAACACCAACAGCCTGCTTTGAATTGCTGGCCAAGATCCGCGCTAAATACCCTGAACTTCCAATTGGGTTATTGCTGTACGCGAACCTCGTATTCGCCAATGGGATCGATGCTTTTTATGCCAAAGCGCAGCAAGCGGGCGTGGATTCAGTGTTAATTGCCGATGTGCCAGTTGAAGAAGCTGCACCATTTGTTCAAGCGGCCAAAGCCCATGGCATTGCGCCAATTTTTATTGCGCCGCCCAATGCCGACAGTGACACCCTTGCGAAGGTCAGCCAAAGTGGTGAAGGCTATACCTATCTATTGTCCCGCGCCGGTGTAACAGGCACAGATACTAAGGCAGGTACGCCCGTTGAAGACATTTTAGCTAAGCTGCAAGCATTTAATGCGCCGCCACCGCTATTAGGCTTTGGGATTGCAGAGCCTGCTCAAGTAAGCGCCGCCATCAAAGCAGGCGCCGCGGGTGCGATTTCAGGCTCAGCCGTAGTTAAAATTATCGAAACCTATCAACAAGATGAAGTGAAACTGCTGGCAGCATTAGGCGATTTTACCCGCGCGATGAAAGCGGCAACCTAATCTATTCATCTGAATAACATCCCGATTTAGGGCCAAATCAGCAGAGTTGGCCCTTTTTTAGATATTCCCCATAGCAGTAACAACCATAACTAGCACAGAATCAACAGCATCTTAAAACTGTCAAACCCAAGGCTTATATTAGGATCTGTGTCTCATGCGTTTACGACATAAATGTTAATATAGCGCAAATAATATCGACGCTTTTGTTATGGTAAATGGACTTTATATGCAGTATCGGATCTATATTCTCGACGTCACACCTTGGGGCTGTGGTTTTCAAGGTGAAGTCGCTGCCCAATGGGATAATGGCGCTCCAGTGTGGTTTTACTATCAAGGCAATGATCAACAAGCTAAGCAACGTTTCCCCGTCAATCAATGGGTGACGGTTGAACTGTTTGGCCGTTTAGCCAAGGCAAATTTGCAAACCGACATTATTGAACATCGCCAAAGTCTGCAATTCCCCAAACATAATTGTCACTTTGAGGCCTCGGGACAAATTGTCGAAATCACCCAAACGCCTGATGATACTGTGTATTTACTGCAATCAAGTTTCACCCTACCCTTTGATAATGAACTCGGTACCTCACCAATTTCTCGCGGTCATTGGGTAAACGTGACCGGGGAATTATGGGCAACCAATTGGCAAGCCTAGGCGATAAAACGATTAGTTCAGATTATTCACCCAACGCAAAACGACCAGTATCGGTCTGTATCACCATAGCTTTTGCCGTGTTTTGCTCCTAAAATGGCGAACGGATTGCGCTTTGGGTTTACATAAATACATGTAAATCTTAAGCACTAATCAGCAAGCTCTTTCGCCTAAGTCACACCCTGTTGAGGTTTCCATGTCCAGCTTACACTCTGTACCAACAAATAAAAGCCGCACTATTTTTGGTACACCAAAGTTACCCGCAAAATACGCCACAGTTGTGATGCCATTTTTTCTTTCTATTTTAATGAGTTGCATCGTTTCTGGGATTAGTACTTTTAATGGTGTCGGCGCATCAGCACAATTTGTTGAGCTCTGGTTGAGCGCATGGTTTATCTCTTGGGTGGTGGCATTCCCGACTCTGCTGATGGTATTGCCCCTAGTGCATAAACTTACCGCCGCTTTTGTGCAATTACCTTAGGCCTTTGCTTCTCCCTCTGCTTTTGACTCCACAAAAAGCCATTTTTAAGATGGCTTTTACGTTTGCTTATCCAATCTTTTATAGCTGACTAGCAGTGTTTATTGTCGAACTAATTCGGATTTACAGTCAATTTACACTCAGCAGTTATTCACACTTTCGTTGCCTCCTCAAAAGCCACTAAAAGCAATTAGGACAAAATCTCACCAACCAAAAAACAACTTAATTAACTGTTTTTAAATAAATATTATTTTTGTTGATATATTTAGACACCTCTTAGACCTTCCTTCTTCCCCATTGATCAACTCACCGACAAACCGTATTTCAGCCTTTTATTTAACAGTCAAAAGTACGACTCATCCGACAAGCAACAAATGAGAATGATTTGCATTTGTAATTTTCATGATGCTAATTTATTCCTCGTTGCACTGAGCGAGTAATAGCAAAACAAGCGGTAAAGCTCCTGTTCGGCAGCACAAAAGAATGATTCATAAAGCAACAGTAGAGAGGTCCACTCATCTACTCATCCATCAGTCGATGGTGGCTGCAACCGTTTTAATAGGAATTCAAGGAGGCGTAAGTGACTACCCCAAAAAAGGAAACTGATCGTACGATTTACGATCTACTCGGCATTGGCATAGGCCCATTTAATCTAGGACTGGCGGCTCTGTGTGAACCTCTTAATAACTTCAGCTGTTTATTTTTAGATGCTAAAACCGAGTTTGATTGGCACCCGGGTATGCTGATCAACTCCTCTCGATTACAAACACCTTTTATGTCCGATTTGGTCACTATGGCCGATCCGACAAGTCGTTTTAGTTATCTTAACTTTGCCAAACAAACAGGCCGACTCTATTCCTTTTATATCCGTGAAAACTTCTTTCTCCCAAGGCATGAATATAACCAATATTGCCAATGGGTTAGTACACAACTATCCAATCTGAGATTCAGTTTTAAGGTCACACAATTAGATTACAACGCCGGTGAAGGCATCTACCATGTTACGGGAGTAGATAGACGCAGTGGTAAACCCCACACTTATCTCTGCCGCAAACTGGTATTAGGTACTGGCACGACTCCCTATCTACCCGATAATTGCCCAATTCAAGACCCGCGTGTCATGCACAGCGCCAGCTATATCCGGCAAAAAGCCTACTTGCAAAGCCAAAGTGCCATTACCGTGATTGGCAGTGGCCAAAGTGCAGCGGAAATCTTTTACGATCTTCTACAAGACATTGATATTTATGATTATCAACTAAATTGGATGACCCGCTCGCCACGCTTTTATCCGCTGGAATACACCAAACTCACCCTAGAGATGACCTCACCAGATTATGTGGATTATTTCCACGAACTGTCGCCGGAAAAACGCCATCACTTAATCGCAGAGCAAAAGTCCCTCTACAAGGGGATCAATGCCGAGCTAATCAACGATATTTATGACCTGCTTTACCAAAAGCGTTTAGTCAGCGATATCCAATGCCAGCTGCTGACTAACGTGGCACTGACAGCAATCGATACCTCGGGCGACAAGCTGACACTCAAGTTCAACCACCTCGAGCAAGAATATGCCTTCGAGCAACTGACAGGTGCCGTCGTCTTAGGCACTGGCTATCAATATCGTTTACCCGAGTTTATTCAAGGGATTAAATCACAAATCGAATTTGATGATCGTGGCCAACTCGCCATCCAGCGTGACTATGGCATCGATGTCAGAGGCGATATTTTTATCCAAAATGCGGGCCTACATACCCATGGCATTAGCTCACCCGATTTGGGTATGGGCTGCTATCGCAATGCCATCATTCTGCAAGCGGTTTTAGGTTACGCCCCCTATCCGATTGAAACGCGGATCGCCTTCCAAACCTTTGACCCCAACAACATCAACGACGCGAAAAACCAACCCGTCGAAAGCAACACTCACTCAGCGGTTGCGTCTTCTAAGCCTTGTCAGGAGTTAAATCCGTCAGCCAAGCCCACGCAACAACCCAGTAATGAGCCACAAACCGTGCTACGGATAAGCCCTTCTGGTGGCAGTACACCGGCCTTAATGGCACCGAATAAGGAGGCACTGTAATGGCCAGTCAATGGAGCCAACGCTGTTTAGATTTACTCTCAAAACAGATTGTAATCAATGAGTTTGTGCTTAAACCACTGAACCTTGAGCAAGACATTGCCATGCTGCAATCATGGCTTAACCAAGACTATGCCAAGTTTTGGGGCATGCAGGGGATGACGCAAGCAACTATTACAGCCGCTATGGCGCCCTCGGAACACAAAGTGGCACTGATTGGGGAATGGCGGGCAAAACCTTTATTTATGGTGGAACTCTACGACCCAGCCCATGACGAAATTGGCCTGCACTATCAGGTTAAGCCGCTCGATTGCGGTATGCATTTAATTCTTGCGCCGATTGAAGGCAAACCCGTTCATGGCTTATCCCGCAAAGTGATGGAGACTATCGCCCAACTTGTCCTTGAAACCCTTGCTTTTACGCGACTCGTGGTCGAGCCGGATCAGCAAAACCACAAAATCCACCGCTTAAATTGCCAAATCGGGATCCGCTACCAAAAAGCCATTCAACTCAGTACCAAAGCCGCATTTTTAGGTTTTTGCAGTGCCCAAAGCCGCCAGACGACAACTCAAGCTGCCCACCAATTGCCGAGTAAAAATCGTCCTGTTACCCAGTCACTTTTAACCTTATCACTTTGTAGGTGAACCGATGAACTTAGCCACTAACACCTTATTACTCAAACCATTCGCCCAAACCGAGTTGCCGAATATCGAGGCTTTATCCTCTTACGCCCATGTGCCCGCCCATTTAACGCCCCAGCATTGGCAGGCTGCCAATCGCCATTTGGTGAAAAAAATTCTCTGTGAATTTACCCATGAGAAGCTCATCAGCCCACAGATTTACGCCCAAGGCGCAAAGGTAAATCACTATGAGCTCAGGTTAAATGACTGCACATACTACTTTAGCGCGCGCCATTATCAGCTCGACCACCTTGATATCGCGACAGATTCTATCCGAGTCAGCAGTGCGGGCCAAGACAAGCCACTCGATGCCATGAGTTTGATTATCCAACTGAAAGATGCCTTGGGCATGAGTGAAACCCTGTTGCCCACTTATCTTGAAGAAATCACCAGCACCCTCTACAGCAAGGCCTACAAGTTGGCCCATCAAGCCATCCCCGCCGCTACACTCGCTAAGGCCGATTATCAGACTATTGAGGCGGGCATGACCGAGGGGCATCCGGTATTTATTGCCAACAATGGCCGCATTGGTTTTGATATGCAGGACTATTACCAATTTGCCCCCGAGAGTGCCAGCGCGCTTCAGCTAGTGTGGATTGCGGTACGTAAGGACAAAACCACCTTCTCCGCTCTCGAAGGATTAGACCATGATAGTTTGTTAAAACAAGAGCTTGGTGAACAGTTCACCGAGTTTCAACAACACTTAAGCGCACTGGGACAAGCGGCCGATAGCTTTTATTTTATGCCCGTTCATCCGTGGCAATGGCGCGAAAAAATTGCCCGCACCTTTGCTGGCGAAATCGCCCGCGGCGACATTATTTACCTAGGCGAAAGCCAAGATTGCTACCAAGTTCAGCAATCGATCCGCACCTTCTTTAACTTAAGTGCGCCGCAAAAATGCTACGTCAAAACCGCGCTTTCTATCTTAAATATGGGCTTTATGCGCGGGCTTTCGCCGCTGTATATGAGCTGCACCCCGCAGATCAACGCTTGGGTAGCCAAGCTTATAGAAAGCGACAGCTATTTTGCCGAGCAAGGTTTTGTGATCCTAAAAGAAATCGCCGCAATTGGTTATCACCACAGGTATTACGAAGAGGCACTCACCCAAGATAGCGCCTATAAGAAAATGCTGTCGGCGCTGTGGCGCGAGAGTCCGTTGCCGCATATTGAGCCGCAGCAAACCCTGATGACCATGGCGGCGCTATTACACGTCGATCATCAGGAGCAAGCCCTGCTTGCCGCCTTAATCGCCGACTCGGGCTTAAGCGCCAAGGAGTGGGTCAAGCGCTATCTCAACCTCTACTTATCACCGCTATTGCACGCCTTCTTTGCCTACGATCTGGTGTTTATGCCCCATGGCGAGAACCTGATTTTAGTGCTCGATGCTGGCATCCCAGTCAAAATATTGATGAAGGATATCGGCGAAGAAGTCGCAGTACTGAACGGCAGCGAGCCACTGCCGCAAGAAGTGCAGCGCCTTGCGGTCGAGCTTGAGGAAGAGATGAAGCTCAACTATATCTTGCTCGATATTTTCGACTGTATTTTCCGTTATTTAGCGCCCATTCTGGATAAGCAAACCGAGGTCAGTGAAGCGCTATTTTGGGAGCTTGTGGCAGACAATGTGCGCGACTATCAAGCGCAGCATCCGCACTTGGCGGACAAATTTGCACAATACGATCTCTTTAAAGACAGCTTCGTGCGCACTTGCCTGAATCGCATTCAGCTTAATAACAACCAGCAGATGATTGACCTTGCCGACCGAGAAAAAAATCTGCGCTTTGCGGGCGGACTTGATAATCCGCTAGCCGCCTTCAGGCAAAGCCATGCCTTTGGCTCAGCAAATATGAAGCTAAAACCCTAAAGCATTTTTAACCTTGAGTGGGCCTGCGCCCACCCTGGGCACTCATCTGTGCCCAAAAACAACCTAGTCAATCAAACAGCCTAAATGGAATTTAAGATCATTATTATGAAAACCTTCCCCCTCAACCGACTCGCGGCGCACTGCCAACTCGCCATCACACGCCCTGAGCTTATCCTCTGCTCTGCCATACTCAGCATGCCCTATGCTTATGCCGATGCCAGCGACACCCAGAAAAAAACCACCAAAGACATTGAAATCATTAATGTCGTTGGCGCTAAGGATCTCCACGATAATCGCTACAAAACTCAGGCGATGAATACGGCAACGGGCTTAGATTTGTCCTATTTAGAGACGCCGCAATCCGTCACCTCAGTGACTAGCCAAATGATGCACGATCAACAACTAAACAGCGTGATCGACGCCATGACCAGCGTGGCTGGCATCAATGCTAGGCCGATGGACAACGACAGATACAGCATCAGCTCGCGGGGGATTGCGGTCACTAGCATTCTTTACGATGGCGTTCCCACCACCTATGACACCCGTTTTAACTACGGCGATAACCTTATCGATACCGCCATCTACGAGCGGGTGGAAATTGTCCGTGGCGCCACAGGATTAATGACGGGTGCGGGTAATCCCTCGGCCGCGATTAACCTTATTCGTAAACGCCCGACGCAAGAATTTATGGGCAGCACCTCAGTGAGTATCGGCTCATGGAACAATTTGCGCGGTATGGTCGATTTATCCAGCGGCTTAAATGACAGTGGCAGCATTCGTGGCCGTGTTGTCGCCGCCTACCAGGATAAAGAATCCTTCCAAGACAGATATGAGCAACAACGCACCACCCTCTATGGCATTGTTGAAACCGATATTAGCGCCAGCACAATGCTGACCTTAGGAGTGGATTATCAAGACACCACGCCCGAAGGCACTATGTCCGGCGGTCTACCGCTGTTCCACAGTGATGGCAGCCGTACAAATTACGATCGCGCCACTTCTACCGCCCCCGATTGGGCCTCGGCGCATACTCAAGGGCTTAATACCTTCGCCAGCCTTGAACATCGTTTTGATAACGGTTGGGAACTAAAAGGCACCTACAGTTACGGCGATAACTCACTGAAATACGATGTACTCTGGGCTACGGGGTATCCCGATCCGGTAACAAACATAGGCGCAACCGCAGGCTCCATCGCCTATGTCGATGGTAGCCGCAGCCAACATAACCTCGACTTACGGGCGCAGGGAATGTTTGCCCTGTTTGGCCAAGAACATCAGCTCACTTTTGGCTGGACGGGTCAGCGCCAAGAGTTTGCCAACCCGTACTATTATCCCACAGCCGCCGTACCGCCCTTGGGAGATTTTCGCGATCCCAACTTCCAGTATCCAAAACCGCAGTGGAAGGAGACTCACACCACGGGTTCCTTCGGCGAAACCGAGCAAAGCGCCGCCTATGTGGCCACGCAGCTCAATCTAACCGATGCCTTGGCATTACTTGCGGGGCTGCGCCTTAACCAGTGGCAAACCGACCAAGATAACTTTGGCAGCATGTATGATTTTAAGGTCGACAATGAGCTCACCACCTATTTTGGCCTGACCTACGCGCTGACCGAGCAATACTCCCTTTACGCCAGTTATACCGATATTTTTGCGCCGCAAACCTTGCAGCGGATCGATGCCAGTTACATCGATCCCGTCAAAGGTAAAAACTACGAGGCGGGCATTAAGGCCAGCTTGATGGATGAAAGCTTAGATATGTCGTTGTCGGTATTTGAAATTCGCCAAGACAATGTTGGCGAACGCACTGGCGATGTGTTGCCAGGCACCACTATCCCAGTGTATCGAGAGGTTAACGGCACTAAGACCCAAGGCTTTGAGTTTGAATCCACGGGCAAAATCACCGATGACTGGAATATCTACTTCGGCTACACCCAGTTCAGTACCGATGATCCTAAGGGCAATCGCATCAACACCACGTCCCCCCGCCAGCAGCTAAAACTCTTTACCACTTACACCTTTAGCGGCGATTGGAACAAGTTGCTGCTTGGCGCTGGGGTCAATTGGCAAAGCCGAGTCTATCAAACCGTGAACTCGCCCTTAGGCAGAGTCGAGGTTGAGCAAGACTCCTACGCATTAGCAAGCTTAATGGCAAGTTATGCCTTTACCGAGCAGCTAAAGCTAAGCGCCAATCTGCACAACGCCTTGGATAAAACCTATTACAGCCAAGTGGGGCAATATAGCCAGTTCCAATATGGCACCCCGCGCAGCATGAGCGTGAATTTAGATTATCGCTTCTAACGGACTGTCGATAACCAGCTGTTCATCAATGAAAACTGCGGTGAGTTTAGCGTTCACCGCAGTTTAATCAATTCAAGCCAAAGGAGTGATTATGGCGCGCCAAAGGGAAACGCTACCGACCTTAGCCAAGCTTTCCAGAGGAACTCAACCTGATCATACCAAGCAGTGTCATCACAAACCCTCACAGAGTGTTGGCACTGTAGGCGGCGCGCAAACAACCGACTTAACAGCGCTAAGCCCTGCGGATTTAACTCGAGTAGCTCAGGAGTTTAATCAACGACTGGCGCTGCGTGCCCCTTTTTATGCTCAGCATTTTGTAGCAACCACCAAGCCCCAAGGACTCAGTATTGATACTTGGAGTCAGCCAACCGTTTATCAATCGCTATTACTGGATTTTGCCAAGGCCTATCCACCCTTGGGGAAAACCTCATCTTCCATCCCGTTAGAAAATATACCCGAGCAGGTATTGCTCAGCCATAGCCATAATTCCAAAGCCCTGCACTCACTCTGGGGACAGTGGTATTTTGGTCTGTTAGTGCCCCCCATGTTGGAATGGATTATTAACGCGCCGCACTCGCTCGCGAGCACGATTGAGCAAATTGAGCTGATTGATATAGCGCCTGAGCATTTTTATCTTCGGCCCCACAATTCGGGCAGAGTCGCAGGTTTTGAGTTTCAATTAACACCCACTCCTAAGGTGAAAACCGCCATAGTTAAAACCACGGTCTTAAAGCCCCACCGCGAGCGACAACTTATTAAGTGGATTCAAAACCATCTAATCCCTAGCATTGAGCGATTAACCAGTCTAAGCCCAACACCCGCAAAGCTGTATTGGAGCCATTTAGGCTACCTTATTCACTGGTATTTAGGCGAAATGGCATTGCCAGAAATTGAATTTGAGCACCTCAAGGCGCTGCTATTTAACACAACATCCTTTGACGATGGCGAGGTTAATCCACTCTATAACAGCATTAATCTGCTACCCGCCCCAGTTGCTGACGTGGGCAATATTCGCCGCGTGTGCTGCTTAAGGTATCAACTCACGAATAGTCATCGCTGCGGCGATTGCCCGTTAGCCACGCGCGCCCAAGCAAAATGTGCTGCTCACGCTTAGCATTATCGGTCGCAGCTCGCAGACTTGATGGACTATATGGATTACAACAGCCGTTGCCGCCGCTTTCATGCAACAGTTAGCAATCGGTCACCTTTCACGGCTTTTTCCCTCTAGCCCCCCGTGCTACACTCAAGCCCACGTCTTCTTAACACGATTATTTATGAAACAACTGCTTGATTTTTTGCCACTCGTTATCTTTTTTGCCGTCTATAAATTTTTCGATATTTATATCGCCAGTGGCGCCTTAATCGCAGCCACCGCACTGCAATTAGTCGTGACCTATGCGCTGTATAAAAAATTGGAGAAGATGCACCTGATTACCTTCGCTATGGTGACAGTGTTTGGCACCCTCACCTTAGTGTTCCATGACGATGCCTTTATCAAGTGGAAAGTCACTATTATTTATGCGTTATTTGCCCTAGCCCTTGGCGTGAGCCAACTACTCGACAAGTCGATTTTAAAGTCCATGTTGGGTAAAGAGATGAAGGTGGCCGATAATATTTGGGCACATGTAACTTGGTACTGGGTAAGCTTTTTTGCCATCTGTGGCCTAGTCAATATCTATGTCGCCTTTAGTCTGCCATTAGAAACTTGGGTGAACTTTAAAGTGTTTGGCCTCACCGCCTTAACCCTGATTAATACCGTAATCACCGTCTTTTACCTTTATAAACATCTTCCCGAAGATCAACGCAAGGAACTCAAATAATGTGGTATATGATTTCAGCTCAAGATGTTGAGAACAGCTTAGAAAAACGTTTAGCGGCGCGCCCTGCGCATTTAGCACGCTTACAGGAACTGGCCGATGAAGGTCGCCTGCTGGTTGCGGGTCCACACCCAGCTATCGATAGCGAAAACCCTGGCGATGCGGGTTTTAGTGGCTCGTTAGTGGTGGCGGATTTCGATTCGTTAGCCACGGCTCAAGCCTGGGCAGATGCCGATCCTTACTTCGCTGCGGGCGTATATCAAAGCGTCGTGGTAAAGCCCTTCAAACGAGTTCTCCCTTAATGAAAATCGTTTCTTTCAATATCAATGGATTGCGTTCTCGCCTGCATCAGTTGCAAGCGTTAATCGACAGCCATCAGCCCGATATTATCGGCCTGCAAGAAACCAAAGTGCACGATGAAGCCTTCCCGCTCGCCGAAGTCGAGGCCATGGGCTATCACGTGCATTACCACGGTGGCAAGGCACACTATGGCGTAGCCATGCTCTCCAAAGTCGCCCCAATTAAGGTGCAAAAGGGTTTTGCAACCGATGAAGAAGATGCGCAGCGCCGCATGATTATCGGCACCTTTGCGCAGGCAAATGGCCGTCCGCTAACTGTGCTGAATGGTTATTTCCCTCAGGGCGAAAGCATTGACCATCCGACTAAGTACCCTGCTAAGCGTAAGTTTTATCAGGACTTAATGGCGCATTTGCACGCTAATCATAGCAACGATGAAGATATCGCCATTATCGGGGATATCAATATTTCGCCCATCGATTTGGATATCGGCATCGGTGAAGTCAACCGCAAGCGTTGGCTAAAAACCGGAAAATGTAGCTTCCAACCCGAAGAGCGTGAATGGCTCAAAACCCTGCAAGATTGGGGACTGGTGGATACCTTCCGTCAACTGCACCCCGACCGCAGCGAACGTTATTCATGGTTCGATTACCGCAGCAAAGGCTTCGATGATAACCGCGGCCTACGCATCGATGTGATCTTAGCCACGCCGTCACTGGCCGCGCGTTTAATCGAATCCGACGTCGATTACGAGCTGCGCGGCATCGATAAACCCTCAGATCACGCGCCAATTTGGAGCACCTTTAAAGAAGCCTAACTCGCTTGAGTGACTACTTTAATCGATATAAAAAACATCGGCCTAGGCCGATGTTTTTGTTTAAGAATGAGTACGTTAAGTGCAGGCTTCATAGGCGAGCCATGATATTCGTTCGACGACACGATGAATAGACACCTTGGGTTTCTAAGCTTATGAACGAGAGCCATGGTCGTTCTCATACGTCCCTGCATTGCACGACATTCAGGCGTCCTGCCTATCAGATGGCGAAATGGCCGTTAAACACGGATGTTGTTCAAGTCCATCCTTGGATGCAGGGCCGCCCCGTCTGATGTGAATGGATTCACGAATGCCTTGATGGCACTACAGTTCAAGACTTATCTGGGTTCTACGAGGGCCCGGCATACAAACCTCCTTGTTCAATGCTCAACCAAAGCATAGCCAGAGGCTAACTACCGCGTTACTAACGCTGAATGTCCATAATTTCTGTTAAAAAAAACTACTGTTAGTTTTCCATTTTTTTGTATGAACAAATTGGTCTTGTACTAACTAATTTATTCTCTCGAAAACCTCTTGGCTCGTAAATTTCTACAAGAGATTTACTTATCACAGCGCCGTAGACTCTGCCATCATAAAAAAACGGCTCACCAGATTGGTTAGCATAGGACTTATGAGTTGAAATAAAGCTCGAATCAATATTTAAATGCTTTTCATCATAAACATATGAAGAATAAGCTGCATAGTAACGTGGCGCTTGTAAGCATTCATCCGGATAATCTTCAACTAACACAGATTCTGTATTACCATCATTATTAAAATCTAAACGAGTTATTCGGTAGCGCTTTCCTTTTTCTAGCCTGATTGCTTCATCTAAATGCTTTTGATAACTATCACTCATAACCATTCTTGCTTGCACATTAATACGTAGACCTAGCCCCTCTGGTGCAGGCTGTAACTTAGGCAAGCGAAAGCCTTTAAATTGCTCATCTGCTACAAGACCACATTGCAATGGTTTATCCACATTACGCTCGAGATAAGCCTTAAAATCTTTACAAAGTTGCAAATTTGGATTCGAGTGGTCCTCATAGACTTCAGCCCAAGAAAATGATGAGCACATACTTGCTGCAATGGTGAGCAGAATAGATTTTTTCATCTATGACGATTCCTTTTGAGTTACAGTCGTAAAATAATTAATTTGTAAAAATGGGATTCCGGCCACACATTTTAAATCAACAACATAATGCACTTTCCGTTTACCTACAACTTGTAAAAGTTAATATTGCTTAAAAATAACCACCATAGTCGCAGGGACAGTATCTAAGGCAATAACTTGCGCTAATTCATTAAAAAAATGGGGATTTTAGACAAGTTATATCGTCCCATCGTGCTTGGGAGGCATTTGTATAGGACATCTTTCAGAGTAATGTAAGTCGTTGTCAGTTGATGTGAAAATGATGACAACTTGCCGCAAAGTGCCGTCGTCGCTTTTCGATATGTTCGCAATAATAGGTCAAATCTAGCACAGTGCTCGCTGGGTCATGAAGGCTTTATGACCAAAGTTAATGGCTTCTGTTCTTATGTTCTGTCCATTAAAATTTGGGGAAATTACTGAAAATACAAAAGTAACAAAACCAATAGTGCTCCAATCACAACTGCGCTGCCCATAAAAATGTACTCCTTAATTTCAGCAATCAAAAAAGGATTACCTAGTTTAGACCAATTAGTTAGTAATTTGACTAATGAAACTGTCATTCCTCCTAACCCAAATGCAAACGAGCAGAAACCAAAACTAAAAATGTAAAGATAAAGATCGTCACATTTTCCAGTTATCGGGTTAGAATCAATAACAGTTAAGTATATAGGCCTGATAAATGACTTGGCTCCGATGATTGTCATCAAAATGATTAATAAAAAATACGAAAAATAGTTAATTCCCCTCCCTCTGATTAGAGATATAAATTTTTTCATATTATAGAAAAATCCTATTGAAAAATCCGGCCATCCATTTTAGCTCAACAACATAATCCACTTTCTGTTCTTCCACAACCTACACAGGCCGAAATAGCTTGGATAAGAGTCATCAAAAGTCGCAGGACTGCATCTGAGGAAAAATCGAGCTAATTCATTAGAAAAAAGTTGAGACTGACATAACTTCCAAGTCGCACTAGCGACTTTGGCTTTCTATCTCGACAACGTTACTCGCCCTATTACCTTTGAATAGCAAAACGACATGGGTATAAATTTTTGGCCAAATGTACAGTCAATTGACAGTTAAACTAAATCAACGATATTGCCTATTTTAAGAATATAAAAATGGCGGTTACATCAAATGTAACCGCCATTTTTTAGCTATTACGCTTCGCCAAAAGATAGAGCGTTAAGCTTCAAAACTAATGAGGATTCATAAACCTAATTCACATAAAGCAATCGCTTAGCTGGTTCGATACTGCTTTAAAATGCCTTCAAGCTGAACCGAAGCCTGCTGCAAATCATGCGCTAGGGTGACACTGCGCTGCGCCGTCTGTTTAATGGTATCGGATTGATGGCGGATCTCATTAAGCTGGCCAGCAATATCACGGGCGGCAACGCTTTGTTCTTCCGCCGATGCGGCAATTTGGCTACTCATATCAAAGACGGCATTTACCGATTGCGCCATCCCTTCAACATCGTTACCCACTTCAACAATGGCACTGCGGCCTTCATCGGCGCGGTCCACAATCTCAGTGGTGATATTGGAGAGCTGACGAGTGCCCGATTGCAATCCTTCGATCATCGCTTGGATCTCAACTGTCGCTTGTTGAGTACGTCCCGCTAAGGTACGCACTTCATCGGCAACCACCGCAAAACCGCGACCTTGCTCACCTGCGCGCGCCGCTTCAATGGCCGCATTCAGCGCCAGCAAGTTAGTCTGCCCAGAAATACTATTGATGGTTGTCACTACCGCATCAATAGCCGCCGCATCCTTAGATAACTGTTCTACCGATGAAAAGGCTGCACCAATTTTGGTTGAGAGCAAACCAATGCTGTCCACCGTATGGCTAATACGCCCTTGGCTGGCAGTCATTTGGCTGGCGTTATCTTTAGTCTGTAGTGAAGTGTTACTGGCATTGACCGACACTTCTTCAATCGCCGAAGTCATTTGCGCCATTGCCACAGCCACTGAATCTAAAAATTGATGCTGGGCACCAATTAACTCACCGCTGATTTTTGCTTGCTGATTAAACTCATCAGCTGCGAGGGAAAGTGTTTGGGCATTATTGCGGATAGCGCTCACCATTTCGCTCATATTGTCGGCGCAGCGGTCAATTTCGCGGGCGATTAAGCTGAAGTCATCGGTACCGAAAAAGTTTAATCTGAAACTTAAGTCGCCATCGGCTAAGCGTTTGATGGCCATGTACATATCCCACAGACCACCGCCGAGGGAAGTTGAAATCCAATAGCTTAATTGGAATAAGGGCAATAAACCGATTAATGCAAGCCAAAACATCAAATTAGCATCGCTGCGGCCATCACTTTCCCATTCGGACACATTTTGCGACAGTGCGAGCGCGCTGCCAGATGCCACCGTGGCGCTGGCGGTGACATTATCCCTTTGGCGCTGCGCCTCAGTCTGGCGAGAGACAACACTCAGCCCATTGTCTCGGGCAAATTTTGATAATGCATCACCCTGCAACTGTTGCGCATTTGCGACTTGGGCAAAGGCATCAACCGTCGCCTGAACTCGAGCCAAAGAGGCTGCTTCTAGGTTGCGGTGAGCATGTTGGTAATTGATAAGTGCGATAGTAGCCGTGATTAACGCCACCATAGAACAGACAATCCAAAATTTGCCGTTAAGACTGAACTTGATCAATATGGCATCAATGGTGCGAAACTGGATTTGTTTCATCTTGATATTTCCTAAGACCTAAAGCTATCGGGTACTAAATCAGCATTATAGCTCATCTATTCGATCACTCAGTTACCGCATGGCTATCATGCGAACACAAAAGTGATGGAAGATTAATCGGCACTGGCGATTTCAGAACCTGTTGATGCTGACCATTTTTGGCGAAGGGTGATTAACTGCGCCGTCAATAAGCTCATGCAAAAACCTAACAGGGCGCCTAACACTAAAGGCGGCACAATATTGGCCACATCCCCAGCCATAGCAAAGGTAATACAACAGCCGATAAAGGCACCGGGAATAAAACTGAGTTTTTGATAACTGGCCTGTAGGCACATTGCCGAGGTAGCGATACCCGTAAACAGATAACCCGCCACAGGCGATACGAAAAAACTGCTACCGCTGATAATGAGCCAAGCCCAAAACACACCGGAGATATTGGTGCACCACGCCATCATCACGCCTTGAAAACCGGCCTTCGACTGAGCAAAAAACGTGCTACAACCTAAAAAGCCAATCCAAGTAACAAGATGAAAAGTATCTGCGATACCACACCATATTGCGGCTAATAACCCCGCAGAAATAGCGACCTGCCAACGATTTTCCATGATGACCCCTTTATTGTTTTCACGGAAGTTAACTACTCAAATGCGCTCAAGGTGCGGCTGTATTATGGTGTTATAGCGCCCTTCACTTCCGTGTCGATCAATTTTTAGTAGGGATCTGCAATCGAAAACTGACTCACAGGCCGACTAGTAACCGATTCAAATGAATGTGTACGCGAGTCCGCATACCTTAGGTCACTTGAGTAAACATATTGGTTAAATTACCTCAAGTTCGGTAACAAAAACCTGATCTATTGCTAATTTTCGGCATTAATGCCCGTAAATTTGCTAACAAGCAATTTATTTGTGGTAAAAAAACGAAAAAAGCGCTTATTAGGCGCTTTTTTGCTCACTCAGGTGTCGTTTACAGCATCACACCTTTAACTGTTTATTAACCGGCAGGTCGCGGATCCTAAGGCCTGTTGCGGCAAATATCGCATTGGTCAGACTAGGCGCCACTGGCGGTACGCCGGGCTCACCTACACCCGCAGGCGGCGCATCCGAGTCAATAATGATGATCTCCATCTCTGGCACTTGGGGTAAACGCAGCAGCGGATAATCATGAAAGTTAGACTGCACAACCTTACCCTCTTGATAACTGATTTCCCCCATTAGTGCCAAGCTTAAGCCAAAGACTATCGCGCCTTCGGTCTGCGCTTTCACCCTATCGGGGTTAACCACAGTGCCGGCATCAATCGCGGCAATGGCATTCAGCACTTTAAGCTGTTTATCCTTACCGACCTCAACTCGTATCGCCACCGCCACCACACTCACAAAGCTGCGATGCACGGCAAAGCCCCAACCTTGATGTTTACCCGCTCTAGGCGCCTTAGCCTGAGCTTGTTCAACCGCCTCAATTACCTTGAGATAACGGCTCACATCGACGGGATGACGAGTTAAGTCTTCACCATAGTTACCATATTTAAAGCCTTGGTTCTCAAAGGTCTCTCGCCTTGCTTGGCCCAGTAAGCTGCGCCACATATCAGGGCAAGATAACTTGGCTTTATGGGCCATTTCATCGACAAAACTGCCCACGCCAAACCCGTGTTGGATGTTACATACCGAGCGCATCCAACCGATACGACTGTGGGCGCTGGCTTTAACGGCCTCGTAGCGTAAATTTGCGAGGGCAAAGGGCACATCGACAAAGCCTAAATCCAGCTCTCCACCGGATGGATACTCAACGCCCTCGGCAAAGGTGGAGCTGATCGACGGGAAGCCCGTACGCGCGAGCAGCGCCGTTGGTTTGTTATTGGCATCGAACAAGGCCTGATAACACTGGGCGCTGATAGCATGGTAATAACCGTTTTGGATCTCATCCTCACGGCTCCAACTCACCTTAACTGGCCGTTTAAATTGCTTGGAGAGTAGCGCCGCCTCGACACTGAAATCTGGTTTGGACTTACGCCCAAAGCCGCCGCCCAGTAGCGTCACATTCACTTTCACCGCATCTTCGGCGATACCTAAGGCTGCTGCCACATTTTGCTGGGTACTCTGTGGTGTTTGTGTCGATGCCCAAATTTCACAGCCCTTATCGGTCACATTGGCGGTGGCCACAGGCGGCTCGATGGAGGAATGGATAAGGTAAGGCACGGTATAAATCGCCTTAAGGGTATAGTCCTTCGGCCAAGCTTTGACCTCATTACCAACTTGACGTACCAACTTGCCAGGAGCTTGTACCTTGTCCACCAGCTCTTGCAGATAGGTTTTAGAATCGTGGCTACTGTTGGCAGACTGAGTCCAGCCCACTTGCAAGGCTTTACGTCCCTGCAGCGCACTCCAAGTATTTGTCGCCACCACAGCTACGCCGCCTAAGGCTTGAAAAGCGGGCGCGCCCTTGGGCGTTGGCAAACGGTACACATCGACCACGCCCGCCACTTTGCGCGCTGCACTATCGTCAAGACTTGCCACATCGCTCCCCAATACGGGTGGGCGCATAATGCTGGCATAAAGCATGTTATCCACTTGGATATCATAACCATAGATAGCCTTTCCCGTGAGCATGGCCTGCATATCGACTATCTGACGCGAAGCCCCAATTTGCTTGAAATCCTTAACCGCCTTTAATCGCAGCGAATCAGCCGCAGGCAGTGGTAACGCCGCCGCATCAAGGGCTAATTCGCCAAAGCGCGCAGCACGGCCAGATTTGGCATGCAGCACTTGATGATCTTTAGCCTGCACTTCACTCACTGGGACTTTCCAGCGGGCTGCTGCGGCTTGCTCAAGCATGGTTCGAGCCATCGCGCCCATCTCACGCATGCGATCATAGTTTTCGCGGATACTGCGACTACCATCGGTATTTTGGCTGGCGTAGCGTTTATCGGCGAGCCCTTGAATAGGCACAATTTTATCCCAATCAGCCTCTAGCTCTTCGGCCAAGATTTGTAAAATCCCCGTGCGGATCCCCTGACCCATTTCGGAGCGGTGGCAGGTCAAATAGACCTTGTCGTCCTCACCGATAGCGATAAACAGATTGAGCCGCGCCTGTTGGTCCTGTGCCAATGCCATTGGACTCCAACTGAGGCCACTGGCACCAAGGGCGAGACCGCCCCCGACGGCGCCGAAGAGTTTTAACACATCGCGGCGACTGATATTTTCAACTGCGGTGAATGTACTCATCTTAGCCCTCCTGTTTGGCATAGCTTTGCAGCGCCGCTTTTATCCGAGGATAGGTACCGCAGCGACACAAATTACCCGACATCGCAGCATCGATTTGTTCCGCCGATGGTTTTGGATGCTGAGTGACTAAAGCCGCTGCTGACATTAATTGCCCCGCCTGACAATAACCACACTGAGGCACATTGTGTTCGGCCCAAGCATTTTTAAGCTTTTGATTACTCAGCCCTTCGATCGTAGTCAGTTGTTTACCCTGCACCTGGGATACGCTGGTTAAACAGGCGCGCACAGGCTGACCATCTACATGCACGGTACAAGCGCCACAGAGTCCGGCGCCGCAGCCATATTTAGTGCCCGTTAAGCCTAAAATATCCCGTAACGCCCAGAGGATAGGCATATTCGGATCCGCATTTAAGGTAAAGGATCTGCCATTAATGGTCAGGTTTTGGGAAGGCATCGCAAGACTCTGGTCCTTTGTCGCCTCCGAGGATGGTATTGCCATAACTCACTCCTTAAGTGCCAACCACGACGCAAGATCGGCTTTAGTATCAATATCAATCGCGGCATGGGGTAAGGGAACAGCCACTAACTCACCCATATTTGCCAGTTGTTTTAAGATGGATTTGGCGCCGCGATCGCCGGTCAAATCCGTTAATAAATCGAATATTGAGGCATTAAAAATAGCAGGGGCGCCTAATTCATCCAACGTCCCTTGTTCATCCAACGTCCCTTGTCCATTCAACATCCCAGCTTCGTTCGTATAAAGAGCGGCCACAGATTGTTGACTCATCTGCCAAATCTCAATCACCAGCCGATAGTCTTCAAATGTCAGCGCGACTTGATCCGCTAAGGTGAGTAACATGCCATCAAACTGCTGCGCTTTTGCAAAGTCCGCCGCAACTCGCAGCGACGACGCCAAACCTGTTTGCCAATTAGGATTATCAAGTAACGTCAGTTTTACCGCTCCGAGAGCGTCAAGTTGCGGACGCAATAATGTTTGATGGGCACCAAGCACTACCAACAGTTCTGCGGTGATTTGATTGGATGCTCCCATTACTAATGGAGCCGAGATGAAGCGAGCCAAACGGTCGATATGGCGTTGTAAGATGCTATGCCCTTGCCCCTCACTCGCCACTGTTGATAAACGTTGTGCCAGCTTCGCCCCCTGAAAGCGCCGGCTCTCACCTGCCGCGAGCACAGCAATGAGCAATCTTTGCCTGATGCGCATTAAGGCATCATTCCATCAAGCGAGGAAAATGCCGCGCCATGAAGCACCCCATGGCATTGGGCCAAGATACTCAAGGCAATGGCGCTCGGTAACTCGCCACCAAGAGCAAGCCCCGCGGGTGCCGAGAAAAAGCCACTAAACGAATCTGTACTGAGTTCGGCCATCGCCAGCACTTTATCCCGCCGATGAGCGGGCCCCAAGAGGGCAACATATTTAAGATCAAAAGGTTGAATAGCTTTGAGCGCCGCTGCATCCAAATTCAGGTGATGGTGCATGACCACGGCGCAATCTAATTGCGCGACAAGCGCTTCGGCATCATCAAGGCTTTGCTTGACGATATGGGCATGGGGAAAGTCGGCGCTTCTCGCATAGGCGGTTCGAGTATCAAACACGCTCACCTGCCAACCTAAACTGTGGGCAATCGCTGCCACGGGTTTAGCATCTATTCCTCCACCAAAAATCCCTAAATGAAATCGCGGTCTGAGTGGGATGATAAGCGCCTCCCCTTCAGGCTGACTGAGTATGCCCGCCTTTGGAAAGTCCGCCGTAGGAAAAGGGGCACTTTGCGCCGGATAAAACTGTGCAGCGTAACTGCGAGCATCACTGCCCGCAGGCACTAAGGGCAATTGATAGTAGCCCGACAGCCCCTTGCGAAACGCTTGTACTATGTCCACTAGCCCAAGATCATGATTTTCTTTAAGCAGAGGGATCAACATGATATCGACTTTACCACCACAACCTAGGCGGTAGCTGGCATCGGATTCATCGGTCGCATCATAGGTGATACAAGTAATCTGTTGCGATTGCATGGCTTGCTGCGCATGACGGCGAAGATCGGCCTCTAAACAGCCACCACTTAATATCCCTGCGCCTTGGCCAAACTCGTGGAATAACATCATGGCGCCGGGTTTACGGTAGGACGAGCCTTGGATATGGGTAATCACCGCCAGCACCCATGAATCATCCGCGAGGGGCAACCAATGTTCTAATAAGTCTTCCATTTGGTGATCCATCGACATTGACTCCTCTCTATTTCGCTAACTTAGGGACACATTTAATGCATCCACGATTGAAATCAGCGTAACTGATTAAAAAATTATCTTTATGTAGAACAAGCTAACAAAGGAAAATTGAATTTAAAAGGGCAAAAGCGGGGAAACACAAAATAGCTAAAGGATAAAGCTGACATCCCTGTCAACAAGTGTGAGATAGCCTTGAACTAAGGGTTAAAACTGATACTCACCAGCCTTAGTTCGTAGTGCTTGGGATTGATTATCTAAGCTAATAGAGGTGAATTCGATTTGCTCAATAATTTGTGACACTTCGCGGGAATTATCGCGGATTACCATAAGACTGGTGGCAATATCCTTAGACACCAGAGATTGCTCTTCGGTTGATGCCGCTACTTGGGTATTAATCCCATGAATCGCCGCAGTGCTATGGCGAATATCATCAAAAACCGTCACGATACGTTGCAATTCACCTGAGGCTTTTTTCATTAAGTTAGCCGCTTGGGTGACTGAGCTGCCCACCTGATTGGTGCGATTTTGTAAACTGGCAACAATATCATCAATTTCCTTGGTAGAATCTTGAGTGCGCTGTGCGAGTGAACGCACTTCATCGGCTACCACCGCAAAACCACGCCCTTGCTCACCCGCCCTCGCCGCCTCAATGGCGGCATTGAGTGCCAATAAGTTAGTTTGCTCAGCAATCGCTTTAATCACACTTAATACATTACTGACTTGAGTGCTCTCATTCACCAAATGCTGCATCGAATCTTGGGTAGTCGTAAATTCACTTTCGAGCACCGCCATCGCATTCAATGCCTCTGAAACCGTATCCTGACCAACGCCCACATGGGTCTCATTTTCCGCTGCCCGAATTTCGGCGTTCGAGGTGCTCTCACTAACATGCACTAAGGTGGTCGTCATTTCTTCCATCGCGCTCGCACTGGCATCGAGCTCTTTGGCGACTCGGTTTGAGCTTTGACGGGAAACTTGAATCGAAGCTTTGGTTTGTTTAGCGAGATCTGCCACCTCCTTCGCAATACTGTCCGTCGTCGCTAATGAACTGGCTAGAGATGAAATGAATAAATTAATTTGGCTAACAATTTCCCCAATTTCACCCTGAGTCGAAACTGAGATCCTACGGGCAAGATTTTTAGACCTTTGAATATCAAGTAATTCGCGACAGGTTTGTACGAGTGGAGTCACAATCCTACTTTTAACAATAATAAAGCCGCCAACGGCAACTAAAATCACCAAAAAGAGTACAAACTGCGAACCATTGAGTGCCATATTTAAAGAATCCAATCGATTACTCACCTCACCCTCAGTGCGTTTATCCAAGGCGGTAAAAAACTGATCGATCGGCTGCATAATCTTGGCTTTTTCACTATGATATTGATCGCTATGTAGTAATTCCCTCGCCATCGCGAGATTCGGCTCACCTTTAATGCTGTAGGTTTGGGTATTTGGATCGATAAAAATTCCTTTCACCGCGTTCATCGCCTTGACCTCAAGGGCGACTAAAGCATCAGAATTTTGCTGTGCCTGCTCGAGATAATGGAACTCCTCATCGGAAAACCCCAAAGCCTTCATTTGGCTTTTGATGGCCACTCTGACGCCATCAGGCTTAGGTTTATCGCCATAACTGAGCACCAAATCCCAATAAATCTGGTGATATTTTTCCGGCCTAGGTTTTTCACCGTTACGAATGGCCAGAATATCCATATACATTTTTTCGTACTTTTCATCCCCAGTCACCGCATAGGTACGGGCGAGTCTGGTCAAATCATCAGAACTTTGCCGAAGTTCATCAGCAATTTGGTAGGATTGATAGCGAATATTCGCAGCATCATTAAAGAGTTCAATCTTAGATTTGACATTAAAACTCAGCACCGCCGTAATCACTGCACTAGCGACGATTGTGGAAAAAACAACACTCATCATCGTTTTTGTATTCATAGTTACCCCGATAGACACCTACAACGTTAGCTTTAAGTCTAGCCAGTAAAATGTAACTAAAAAGTAAAAAAAACAGAATTTTGATGAATAATACACAGAGTTACGAGCGACTCTCAGTTGCGTAAATAACCGATATTTGGTTTAGGTCAAAATATAATGCTTAAAAATAGATAGTTGCGGATAAATCTAACTAAAAAGACCCAAGATGTGTGTCAAGCAGAGATGAGGTTTGCAGGTTTAATCAGGCACAGTAAATATGAATTGTACCTGATTAAAACTCGCATTTTGGCTGATATTAAGTCAATCGACGCAGTGTTATGCAACTTAGAGCAGTAACTGATCAGCCACAAAGGGATTATGTTCACGCTCTTCGCCAAAGGTAGACATAGGTCCGTGGCCAGGAATAAATTCCACATCAGCGCCTAAAGGCCAGAGTTTAGAGGTGATTGAATGGATCAAGCTTTGATGATTTGACTGAGGAAAATCAGTACGGCCAATCGAGCTTCTAAAGAGAATATCTCCGACCCATGCAAGCTTGGATGAGGCCGAATAAAACGCCACATGTCCTGGTGTGTGGCCAGGGCAGTGCAGCACAGTCAAACTTTGCTCGCCCACGGTGACGGTATCGCCATCACACAGGTATCGATCGGGCTCAAAGGCATCACAGTGGGGAAAACCAAAGTTTTGACTCTGTTTAGGCAGATTTTCAATCCAAAACTTATCCGCCTCATGTGGACCAACGATGGGTACATTCGTTTGTTGTGCTAATAACTTAGCACCGCCAACATGATCAATATGACCATGAGTGAGTAACACTTTTTCAAGGGTCAGCCCTAATTTAGTGACTTCACCTAAAATACGGTCAACGTTCCCTCCCGGATCGACAACCGCTGCATGCTTAGTTTTTTCACACCAGATCAAGCTGCAATTCTGCTGGAAAGGTGTCACAGGAATAATTTGGTACTTCATAGCTTCAATCTCGTGTTATCCATAGCCGATAGATTACGCTAAGAGGGTTATCATGGCTCAATTTTTTATAATAAAAATTGATCTCAACCAAAGGCTAATCAAATAATCCTAACTTGCGACAACAGGGCTTTTGTATACAATCTGCCATAAATAACAAGCCTAGCCCTTAAGGTCAATTGATGAAACCCGATATGATGCTCGCTGGTGTTTTCGCCAAGAAACACACATTTACTTTGCCACTCAACTACCAACAACCCATTGGTGAGCAGATTACTGTGTTTGCGAGAGAACTTTGCGCCATTGAAAATAAAGATAAAAAATTACCCTATATCGTCTTTTTCCAAGGAGGTCCTGGCTTTGCCGCTATGCGGCCCGCCAGCAATAGCGGCTGGATCCGTCGAGCACTCAAAGAGTTTAGAGTCTTATTGCTCGATCAACGGGGCACAGGCCTTTCTAGCCCCATCAATTATCAGAGCCTCAGTCACTTACCCCCTGAGCAACAGGCCGAATATTTAAGCCATTTTAGAGCCGACAATATCGTCCGTGACGCCGAATCAATCCGCACCCAGCTCTGCCCCGCCGACAAGTGGGCTATCCTCGGTCAAAGCTTTGGTGGTTTCTGCGTGCTGCACTACTTAAGTGCTGCGCCTCAGGGCGTAAGTGAAGCCTATATCACAGGTGGTATTCCTTCCCTCACGAGCAGCAGTGATGAGGTTTATCAAGCCACCTATCAGCGCGTACTCGCCAAGAATAAGGACTTCTTCCAGCGCTTCCACGATGCGCAGCATCTGGTGACTCGCCTCGCCAAACATTTACTCGAACATCCAGTGCAGTTAGCCACGGGTGAACGCCTCACGGTTGAAATGCTGCAACTGCTTGGCATTAATTTAGGCATGGAGCAAGGCCCTGAGTCAGTTTACTATTTGCTTGAACAGGCCCTAGTGCACTCGCCCCAAGGTGATTATGTCAACCCGCTGTTTTTAAATCATTTCTGCCAATTACTCGACTATAACACCAACCCAATTTTTGCCCTGTTACACGAGGCAATCTACTGCCAACACAGTGCGTCACAGTGGTCTGCCCATAGGGTACGGGAGCAGTATCCGGCCTTTAACTATCAAGTGGGTAAGCCTTTCCTGTTTACTGGCGAGATGATTTACCCTTGGATGTTTGAACAATTTAGCCATTTAGCGCCACTTAAAGCCGCAGCCAATATTCTTGCCCATAAAACGGACTGGCCAGCGCTTTACAATCTTGAGCAGCTCAGCCAAAACCGCGTCCCAGTTGCGGCCGCGATTTATAGCGAAGATATGTATGTCGAGATGGATTTCAGCCTAGAAACCGCCAAACAGGTAGCGCACCTAAAGTATTGGTTAACCTCAGAATATGAACACAATGGTATTCGAATGGATGGCGAGCGGATCTTAGATAAGCTCATCAGTCTCAACCGCGGTGAACTCTTAAGATAAATGTTAATTTTAAGGGTTAATTAAGTAAAAGCTGTCATTGTGTGCAGGCTCCTCATCCAAATGAGTGATTTTGGCTACAACGTTCAACGACCTATTTTCCGTGAGAGTAATCCGAGTTGGATTACTCTTTTTTTTGCTGAAAAAATGCACTCAACAAAGTTGAGTGCATGACAATAATCGTCAAAATACAGGGGAGCGGGTGTTTAACGAGGATGAAATTAACGTTTCATTTGAGGATAAGTAAACTCATGGCATTGATTGCAATAGACTTTACTTTCTTTGTGTTCCTGATGGCAGTAAGTACAAGGCAGATCAGTACCATAGTGCAGACTGTTATGGGGATTCGGCTCAACCGAATGACCCGCATCCGCAGGGCGCGCAGTCAACTTAGCCACTTCCTCGGGTGATCCATGACAACGACTGCAAGTCGCAGCATCAGGAACGGTTTTACGTTTTGCATCACCGTGGCATGCCGCACAATCGACTTTACCATCGGCTCCAGTCATTACCTCTTTATGGTAATCCTTGATATTCATTGCATTAGCAGCCATAGGTGCTGCCAGTATGGCACCGAGTAATAGAATAAATACGGGTTTTAACATCAGAGTCTTCCTAGGGCGGGGCATGGTGCCCCGCATCGCAGATTAATAGTGTGTAATAAAGTCAGTCGACGCTTGGATATCCGGCGTGAATGGGCGATCTTTCGCAACAAAAGGCACTTTCTCGCGGTAAGCCTTGTACATGGCTTGCGTCGCTTTACCAAGTTGCAGCTCAGGGTTCGCTTGTTTACGTAAATCAATCGCTTGAGTTGAATGTAGCAGCTCTAAACCATAGATGACTCGCGTGTTATCCACGATTTGGATCAGGTTATCCGAGGCTAACTTAAGGTTAGTGAAGGTATCTTCAATACCACCAGCGATAGAAATCCCATCGAAGGAGACTGGCGTCGCTAACTGCTTGTTACGCACTTGCATATCCACAAAGGCTTTTTGAATTGCACCAAAGGCATGGCCTTGGTTTTCAGGCGCACTTAGGAAGCGCGTCAGCTTAGTAAAGTGTTCATCGGACAAATGAATGGTCCGCATCACACTGTTATGGGACACATGGGTCAAGGCCACACTCAGGTTTTGCACCGCGAGAGCCACAGGCAGCGGCTCGAAGTTAGTGGTTGGGAATACCCCGCCCTGTCCTTCAACCAAATACTTAGCCACTTGTGGGAACTGCGCATACTGGTTTGAGGCACCCACAATTACTGCGGGGTTATCATCTGAATGGTTGATTTGGATATTGAGTACTTCATCCAATGAAGCTAAGGCCTGTTCGGCGCCAGCAAAAGTATAAGCTGTCGTTCTAAAACTCAGCGGATCCTGCAAGGGACGCTCATCATTCAGCTGCCATAAATAGCTGCCATCGAGTTGTTTTAAGATGTCACTCGTGGCGGTTTTAATATATGGGAACGGACGGATATCATTGGTTTGTGGCAAGAATGGCGCCACGTTGCCGTTTAATCCCTCAAGGCTTAAGCCAAAGACGGTGGGCGACACGGCCAATAGTTGCTTCGCCTCGCGGTAACCTTGCATTGCATACGCCACAGCAAAGGCGTTGTTAGATAAAATCGACAGCGCATCTTTTCCCATTGGGACTAATGGCGTAATGCCCGCATCAGCCATCGCCTCTTTACTGCTAACACGCTGACCTTTATAGAATACTTCCCACTCGCCAACCATTGCTAAACCGACATGGGATGAGAGTAGAATGTCCGCCTCACCTACCGTGCCCTTGGCTGGGATCACAGGTGTCAACCCCTTGTTAAGATAAGCTTCATAAAGCTCTGCCACCACAGGCTGCACACCGGTTTGTCCGGCTAGCATAGTATTTAACCGCACAGCTAATGCCAAACGTGTTAAGCGGATGGGCGCAGCGTCACCCACGCCTGCACTATGAGCACGAAAAGTACTAAAGTTAAAACTTCTTGAGGCATCGAGTACTGCATCACTCAATTTGCCATTAGCATCGAACAGTTTGTGGTCTTTATTAAGTCCAACACCTACGGTTAGACCATAAACGGGTTTACCTAGACGTGCGGCTTCCATCAATAGCTCGTGTGCTTTCACTAATTGGGTTTTCGCTTGTGGAGCAATTTTTACTTTAGCGCCATCGGCAATTGCCCAAGCTTGGTCTTGGGTTAAATGTTTACCATCAAGCACGACTTGCTCCATCGCTAACGCACTGCCTGAGAGTAAGCTCAAGGTGAGTGAAGCCATCAACACTGATTTATTCATAATCATCTCCAACATTTTGTTATATTTAGTAAAATCTAGGCTTGCTTAAGTGTCACAGCACTCGCTGCGGCGCAGTTACGGCCAGCGTTACGCCCCGTCACCACCCCTTCAGCAACGGCACAGGCACCTAATCGACTTGCACCGTGGATACCACCGGTTGCTTCGCCAGCGGCATATAATCCGGGGATGGCTTTATTGCTGACCAAATGCAGCACTTCGGATTGGGTATTTACCTTCACGCCGCCCATGCAGTAATGCACCTTCGGCCACATGCGCACCGCATACCAAGGTCCTTTGTCTAGCACGATGGCCTCTTGCATTGGGCGATCGAATTCTTTATCTACACCAGTCTTAACCGCCTCATTCCAGCGCTCGACTTGCGCCTTTAACGCCTTAGCAGGCATGCCGTAAATAGCAGCCAGTTCGTCTAAGGTCTCGGCTTTGCTGATGACGTTATATTTCAGTCCCCAATCTAGGGTTTGCGCTTTGCTGGCACCAGCGGCATTAGTAAAGCCAATGGGGTAGACAGGCTGTCCCTTTTCATCTCGTCTGGTCATAATGGCGTCGGCCCGCGCCTTACGGTCGGCTAATTCATTGAAGAAACGCTCGCCGGTGCGTACATCGACAACAATGCCGTGGGGATAAGTGGCAATAGTGTTGAATTGTGAAGCCGTGCCAAACCCCTTCTCGTCAGGAGATGCCCAGGGACCGAGTTGAATTTGGTCTAAATGAATGGGATTGGCCCCAATCAGCATCATTTGCTTGAGTGCCTCAGAGGTGGCACCTGCATGGTTGGTTGAATCTAAATCACTATTTAACTCAGGTAATTGCATCATGCGGTATTCGATATCACGGCCAAAACCACCGGTCGCCATAATCACGCCACGGCGCGCGCCGATACGGCGTATTTTACCCGTGCGCTCATTAGGAAAATAAAAACCTTCACGAACTTCGACACCGATCACCCGCCCAGCCTCATCTTTTACAAAGCCTTCGAGCTTGGTCTGATTTTTCATGACCACGCCCTTGTCACGCGCAGCTTTGATCAAGGGACGAATAATGCCTGCACCTGAGCTTTCGACGGTTTGCAGTACCCGTTGTACTGAGTGACCGCCAAAATGTTGTACAAAGGGCTTCCAGTGAACACCGTAATCAATTAGCCATTGGCAAGATTCTGCTGTGCCGTTGCACACCAGTTTAAGCATTTCAACATCGTTCATGCCGCGGCCTGCCCGTAACATGTCTTCGACCATGGCATCGACTGAGTCTTCAATCCCAGCCTGCTTCTGTAGGACAGAACCTGCTACCGCCATCGCACCGCCGTTGATGGTCGAGTTGCCACCAAAGACAGGCATTTTATCGATAATCATCACGCTCACACCGGCCTCTCTGGCTTGCAGTGCTGCTGACATACCAGCAAAACCGCTGCCAACAACCAGCACATCCACTATTTCATCAAAGCTGACAGGGGCCGAATTACAACTTGCTGTGGCAGGCAGCGCCATACTTGCCCCCAGCCCTGCGGCCATGACCATGCCTCCCTTTAATAACTGGCGACGCCCCGCATTAATATCTTGGGTTTTACTCATGCTGATTTCCTTCAATAATCACTGAAACTTGTCAGCATGAAAGTGCAGGTGCTGTGCCAAGCACCTAAAAGGAGGTATTTAAGTGGTGAATTTTGATTGCAGGCACAAAATCACGAAATATAAAGATCTACAATCACGATACTTAGTGATCAACTTGAAATATCAATGGAAAAACACTTTTATTACGAATCAACCCTAAGGCTCTGTAGTAGTCTGCAACTGGAGAAATCCCTACAGAGCTACTTTGAGTTTATTCGGGATGAACTGCCCATTGATGGGCTATTTGTGAACATTTTCCGCAAACAATTTAATGATATACAGTTTATTGCCCATGTAGATGACACCCAATGTTGTACGCTCGATAAGCGTGTCCAAATTCCTGAAAAAATGGCGCAATACTTAGAAGATCCCGAGCGACCAAGGGTTAGAATTGTTAATGATATTGAGCATGATCCTGTTACTGCATTAGTCGCACCTCAGGTGATTAAAGATATTCGGTCACTGATTATCCTGCGAATGTCGATAGAAAATACTCATCTTGGAATTGTTGGCTTTTACGCCAAAACGACAGGGGTATTTAGACCACGTCACGCCGACTTAATCGCGCCGCATATGCAGAACTTAGCGCTGATCACGGCGCTAAATTTAAGGGATCGAAACTTACTCAAAGAAAATGAAGCGCTCTCAAAACAAAACGTCAGTCTGCGCCGCACTTTAGATATTCAAAATGGCGTGGTTGGTGCCAATTCGGGCCTAAAACAGGTGATGCAGCAGGTGCAATCCATCGCCAAAATCAACACCACAGTGTTAATGCTGGGAGAAACCGGCTGCGGTAAAGAAGTCATCGCCAACGCCATTCACGAGCTGTCGGAACGTTCGGGTAAACCTTTTATCAAGGTTAACTGTGGCGCTATCCCTGATACCTTGATTGACTCCGAGCTTTTTGGTTATGAAAAAGGCGCATTTACAGGTGCCGATTCGCGCAAAATTGGTTACTTCGAACAAGCCAACGGCGGCACAATTTTCTTGGATGAGATTGGCGAGCTACCGCTTTCAGCCCAAGTTAGACTACTCAGGGTTCTACAAAATAGTTGTATCACCCGTGTTGGCGGCCACGATGCAGTGCAACTTGATATTCGTATTATCGCGGCGACCCACAGAAACCTTCAAGCTATGGTGCACAGAGAAGTGTTCCGTGAAGATCTCTGGTATCGACTGGCGATTTTCCCCATCGAGATCCCGTCACTCAGACAAAGACGCACAGATATTCCTCTGTTAGTGCAACATTTTGTCGAGCAGCTCAGTGCCAAGTTTAATTTGCCGCAGTTACCAAGGATTGCACCAGAACAGTTGAATATCCTCAATCAATATGGCTGGCCCGGCAATGTGCGAGAACTTATCAATGTGCTTGAGCGCGCCATGATCCAGCATCCTGCAGGTCCGCTTGACTTTCGTTTTCTGGTTCCACAACACTGTGAAGAAGTGAAAACCCCATCAAATCAAACCGTGATTATCGATCCAAGCCATGCCAGCGATAAGCTGGTGCCGCTAGAGGTGATGACCAAAAAATACATCAACCATGCCTTAAGGATCACGGGGGGTAAACTCTATGGCCCGGGCGGTGCCGCTGAATTACTGGATATCAATGCTAATACCCTGCGCAGTAAAATGAAGAAGTTAGGGATTGTTTAACTCTTTGAGTAGAAATGGATAGTTATAATAAAGGCCACAATCTGTGGCCTTTGATTTATGCTGCCGAATTAGTCGCTCAAGTCATTGAACTTAGAAGAAATAACGAATACCAACGGCGTAGTTGTTATCTTGTAGGTCTTCGTAGGCTTTATCGTCCATATCGCTGAAATCGATTTTGGCTTCGGCATACATGATGGTGTCGCGGCTATAGCGATAATGCAGACCAAGCACGGCAAACTGACGGGTCCATTTACCTTGAATTGCCGTGTTTTCATCGGTATCCAAATCTTGGTAAGTCAGCAATAGGCTAGGTACGAATCCGTTGTCATAGTGGTAGGCGACGATAAATTCAGCACCAGTTGAGTCGTACAATTCGCCCCCCACTAACTCGTTTTGCTCACTCTTATGGGCGTTAAAACCAACATACAATCCCTTAGCATCACGACCCGGTGCATATTGATAGAAACTGCCGTATTGTGCGCCGATACCGATGATTTGGTTGGTGTTGTCTACGTCTTTACCCGCAAGATTGCCAGTGAAGTCGCCACGGTTAAAACCTGCTAACACCTTAAATTTATCAGTGAAATAGTAAGTCGCACTCGCACCATAGCTTGGGTCGAAGCTCAGCTCAGAACCATCGTTTAAGGCGTGACCCTGGTTGTCATAAATTGCTACATCGCTATTTTGCTTAGAAGCGTATTGCACCGCGATATGTAGATTGCCAAAAGTATTACGGTATTGCAGCGCCGCATCGGCACGTCCAGCCCCCGTTAACCCACCATCACCGAAGGTATAAGCACCGACCGACCAGCCAGTAAACGCATTGAGCACATCCGTGGTATAGGCAACATCGTAGTAAGCTCCCCACTGCTTACCAAAGCTGAGGGTGCCCCATTTGTCGTGCGACATGCCAACATAACCTAAGCGGTTAAATAGGAAATCTGAGGTTTTTGAAGCGGATAATTGGCCGCCACCTTGGCCTTGGGTATAAATTAGACCATCGTCGCTGGTGACCATATTAATACCCCATTCAGTATGGGCAAAGGAGCGCCAGCCGTTTTTCTCTTGGCGGTCAAAACGAAATCCCACCCGGGAAAAGTTATCGATAACTGAGGTTTCATGACCATCATTTAACGCCGCAAAGCCTAACCACCCCATCATATTGACGCTATTGGTTTGATCGTTATACAGCTCGACCGCATGAGTTGTACCTGTGAGTAACATCGCGGGGATCATCACTGCAAGCAATTTCTTTTTCATATCATCTATACCTATTCATTCCGCTAAATCATAAATAATCTTATGATTTGATTGGCTTATTATATTCTCCGGCCAAGGCAAAGCAGTTAGCATGCCACGGCGCAGAAAAGCTGAGTTTCGAGGTATTTTTTAGAAGTGGATCGGCCAATCACGAAATAACGTGATTGGCGGTAATTAAATATCGCGGAATAAATTAAATATCGTTACCAAATCGCGAACATTAGCGACAGTTTGATTACATTTGTGTCATCAGGCTTGGGCGGTCGCTTTGCTCGTTCGCCGTCTAGGGACGGTCGGTTTAGCTGTTGTGGATGTGGATGTGGAAGATGCTGCGGCTGAATTTCTAGCATTTCCTTTTTTAGCGCCCGTTCCGGCTTTTTTCCCGCCAGCAGCGCCTTTGTTTCCAGCTTTTTGATAGCCGGACTTTTTAGCTGCTCGCTTAAAACCCTGTCCTTTTAAGCCATTGAGGGCTGAGGGTAATTGGGCGCCCGCATTTTCGATTAAGTGATTTAGCGTCCCCAACAGTGGCTGCATAAATCCTTGATAAGAGATTTCCTTATGGCAGATGCCATTTAGGCTTGCCTCCCACAGCGCCGTCATATCGGGCGTGGTGGCACTAAGGGGTAAGCTATTGATTAAACCTTTACCCACCTCAGTTGCCACAATCGACTTTCCCAGACGCTGAATAAATCCCCGTTTAAATAGCAGTTCAATAATGCCTGCGCGGGTCGCTTCCGTCCCTAAGCCATCGGTTTCCTTTAAAATTTTGCGGGTCTCGGGGTCAGTCACATAACGATTAATCCCCGTCATGGCGCTCAGCAAGGTCGCATCGGTAAAGGCTTTGGGGGGCTGAGTTTGCTTCTCGACCAATTCACCTTGGTTGCAGTGAAGGATTTGTCCTAGGGCTAAAGGCGGTAAAATGCCACAAAACACCTCATCTTCTGCATCCTTATCGGTACTTTTATCATCAGTATTTTGAAGCGATTCTCGCCCCATAGACTCTTTATGTTCATCAGCTTCCCGTGCAAACAGTTGTTTCCAACCTAGGGATTTATCCTGTCTAGCCTTCGTTTTAAAGAGACCACCTTCAATGGTCACTTCGACCGCCGTTTCACTGTAGCAATAGGCGGGGTAAAACTGCGCCAAATACTGGCGGGCAATATGTAGATAAAGCTGCCTTTCCCGCTGGCTTAAACTGCCTAAATTGGGCTGTTTTTCCGTTGGAATAATGGCGTGGTGGGCATCGACTTTTTTATCATCCCACGCCTTAGATTTAAGCCGAGGATTCGGCGCCTCAGCGTGTGCGACTAACTCGGGCGCCCCCCCCATAATGGCCGCTAATACACTGCTTGCTAGACCATGTTGCTCTGTAGGTAAATAGCGGCTGTCAGAGCGCGGGTAGGTAATCAGCTTATGGCGCTCATATAAACTCTGGCAGGTATCGAGCACGTCCTTAGCGCTCATCCCAAACCGCTTGGCTGCATCAATTTGCAGTGCCGATAAGCTGTAGGGTAATGGCGGATTCTGCTGTTTATCCTTAGTGCTTAACTGGGTCACTTTGGCGGGTTTATCGGTGATCCGACGCACCACATTTTGTGCTAAGCCCTTAGCAAGCACTCGCCCTTCTTCGTCCATATAAGGTAAACAGGCTTCACTGGGTTGCCACTTCGCAGTGAAAGATTGTTGTTTATCCGTTACTAAATGCGCTAAGACTTCATAAAAGGGTTTAGATTGAAATCGCGCGATTTCCTCATCGCGGCGCACGATAAGCCCAAGGAGCGGGGTTTGCACTCGACCGACGGATAGCACGCCCTGATAGCCGACCTTTTTCCCTTGGATGGTGTAGGCCCGTGTCATATTCATGCCATAGAGCCAATCGGCACGGCTCCGGGCAAGTGCAGAAGTAGACAAAGGAATAAACTCACGGTTACTACGAAGTTGCGACAAGGCACGTTTCACCGCCTGCGGGTTTAAGTCGCTGATAAGGAGTCGCTGCGTTTGCTGTAATTTATCGCCCGTCACGCCCAAATAGGCGATTACTTCATCAACCAATAATTGCCCTTCCCTGTCTGGATCACCCGCATTCACTAAGGTATCGGCCTGTTTTACCAGCTTTTTAAGTACAGTGAGTTGGCTACGGGTCGCGACCTTAGGTTTAAGCTGCCACTTCTCGGGCACTATGGGTAAATGTTCAAACTTCCACGATTTGAACTCGGGGTTATAGGCATCGGGCTCGGCCTGTTCAAGCAAATGCCCAACACACCAAGACACGCAGTTTCCTTGGGCGTCTTCAATAAACCCGTCACCTTTTTTGTGGGGTTTTGGTAGCACATCGGCGATTGCACGCCCAAGACTTGGTTTTTCAGCAATATAGAGGATCATATCTACATTAAACACTGGATATAATTACAGTGTAATTTAGCCCAAAGCAGACAATAGTGCAAACAGCCTTCTTTAGCTCGAGAGCCAATTTAGCTCGTTTAGCTCTAACTGAACACTAAAGCTATGTAAATTTAGTTGAGAATGGTTCTCATCTAGATTTATTATTCCTTCCATCACTTAAAGAGGAATCAGGAAAAAGAGATGAATACACTGACCTTGCCCTATCATGCTAAACCCGCATTTAAACCAGCACTAGTATTAAGATTCAATCAATTAATGCTATTTCATAGCCTCTTATTACTGGCATTAAGTCTGCTTTGTGGGATGGGTCTTGAAACATTAAATCTTGAGGTTCCGTTCCTCTCTTGGGCTTTTATCCTGTTTCTACCTGTAGCTGTAAGTCTATCTTTGCTATTAAAACATCGCGTTAGCCGCCGTAGTCTGGCATGGCTATTTGGACTGTGGATGCTGTTATGGCTGGTAATTTAAGCCAAGTTTTCTTTGCCTTGCACAAATACCGTCCCCGCTATCCACTTTGGCTGAGTTAATAGTCTCAATCAATTCGCCTTATCTCCCCCGCTTTTCTCAATGATTCAAGTTGCTAGATTACAAATCTCAATGCAGCAGAGATAAAACGCTGCAAAATAAAGCTCCTCAGTAACCCCATCAAATAAAGAACGTTAAATTATCAAATATTTAACAACTTTAGCTATGAAGTGACTAAAAAAATCGTTATGTTGAAGCTCTTGGACGCACACACGCGTTTTAACCTTAGGCCTAATTGGCTGTTTAGTACCCAAAATCACCTAAAAAAATCTTAAAAACTCTGCAAAAAACAACAGAATATTGGAGTTGAATTATATGAATGAGATTGTTAATGCGGTCAACAATATCGTCTGGAGTCCCGCGCTCGTTTATCTTTGCCTCGGTGTAGGACTCTTTTTCTCCCTGCGCTCACGCTTTTTACAGTTACGTCATTTACCCGAAATGATCCGTCTAATGTTTGATGGCAAAAGCACCGATGCTGGCGTGTCTTCCTTCCAAGCTTTAGCCATGACCTTAGCCGGTCGTGTTGGTACTGGTAATATCGCTGGTGTTGCCACGGCGATTACCTTTGGTGGCCCTGGCGCTCTTTTTTGGATGTGGATGGTAGCGTTTCTGGGCGCAAGCTCAGCATTCGTTGAATCCACCTTAGGACAAGTCTACAAAGAAAAAATCAACGGTGAGTACCGCGGCGGCCCCGCCTTTTATATTGAAAAAGGCTTAGGCATGAAGTGGTACGCTTGGACATTTGCCATTGCGACCATTTTTGCCTGCGGGATTTTACTGCCTGGGGTACAAGCCAACTCGATTGGTTCAAGCTTAAAAACCGCCTTCAATATTGACCCTAATGTCACAGCAGCCATTCTTGCGATGCTATTAGGTTTTATTATTTTTGGAGGGGTGAAACGGATTGCGCAGTTCGCCAGTACTGTAGTGCCTTTTATGGCGCTCGGCTATATCATTGTCGCCTGCGTGATTATCGCCCTTAACATTGACCAGCTGCCCGACATTATTCTGCTGATCCTAAAAAGTGCCTTCGGACTCGATGCAGGCTTTGGTGCGATTTTAGGTCTTGCGATTATGTGGGGGGTAAAACGCGGTATTTACTCCAACGAAGCGGGTCAAGGTACTGGGCCGCACGCTTCTTCTGCCGCCGCAGTGAGTCATCCAGCCAAACAAGGGTTAGTGCAAGCCTTCTCAGTGTATGTTGATACCCTGTTCGTCTGCTCAGCCACTGGCTTTATGCTGCTGATCACAGGCCTGTATAATGTGCAGGGCCCTGATGGCGCAGCGCTTTATACCGGGATTGCGGGGATTGCGGCGGGCCCTGGTTATGTACAAACCGCAATGGAAAGCATGATGCCAGGCTTTGGTAATATGTTCGTCGCCGTTGCGCTATTCTTCTTCGCCTTCACCACCATTGTGGCCTACTACTATATTGCCGAAACAAACATCGCTTATATCAATCGCAAAGTGAATCGTCCTTGGCTTACAGTGGTACTGAAAGTCGTGCTAATGGCCTCCACAGTCTATGGCACAGTGAAAACCGCAGACTTGGCTTGGGGGATGGGTGATATTGGTGTGGGAATTATGGCGTGGTTAAACATTATTGCCATTATTCTCCTGCAAAAAATTGCCTTCACTTGTCTTAAAGATTATGAATCTCAACAAAAACAAGGTATTGAGCCACAGTTTGATCCTGAAAAACTCGGTATTCACCATGCGGACTATTGGGTTGAACGTAAAAATGCGCAGGATGAGCTAACACAGAGCCAATCCAACGAGAATCCAAAAATCTCCTAAGGCTTAAAATTCCAAACAAAAAGCCAGTGACTTATCACTGGCTTTTTATTGTGTATTTTAAAGTGTGCCGACGCTTAACGCCAAGCACACTCTTTCATCTTAAGCGTTTCGTCTTATGGATGGCAGACGTTGTGTAACTCAAGGTTAGTGCCAATATCCTTATTGCGGTCAGCTTTGGCATCATCGTTACGAAGCTGCGTTAAATGATCGAGATAGGACTGATCAACGTCGTTGGTGATGTAGTGACCATCAAATACTGACGTTTCGAAACGTTTGATCTCTGGGTTTTCCATTCTCACCGCTTCGACCAGATCCGGCAGATTTTGGAAGATAATGCCATCGGCGCCGATAAGCTTAGCAATTTCATCGGCATCACGACCGTGTGCGATAAGCTCATTCGAGGTTGGCATGTCGATACCGTACACGTTTGGGAAACGAATTTCTGGTGCAGCCGAAGCAAAGTACACTTTCTTCGCCCCTGCTTCACGGGCCATCTCAATGATTTGCTCTGAAGTAGTACCACGTACAATAGAGTCATCGACTAACAGGACATTCTTACCTTTAAACTCAGTGTTGATGGCATTGAGTTTACGGCGTACCGATTTTTTACGCTCTTGTTGGCCAGGCATAATAAAGGTACGGCCGATATAACGGTTTTTCACAAAACCTTGGCGGTAAGGTAAGTCCATGCAACGGGCGATTTCTAATGCGATATCGCATGAGGTTTCCGGAATTGGGATCACCACGTCAATATCATGGTCGTACCATTCTTTTTTGATCTTTTCACCGAGCTTGGCACCCATGTTCACGCGGCTGGCGTAAACCGAGACATTATCGATAGTCGAATCTGGACGCGCAAAATACACAAATTCGAAGATACAGGGCGAGTAGCTTGGCTCTTTTGCACATTGGCGAGTATAAAGATTACCGTCGAGGGAAATATAAATCGCTTCACCCGGCGCGACATCACGCATCACTTCAAAGCCGACAGCATCGAGTGCCACACTCTCAGAGGCAACCATATATTCAGTGCCAGTTGGGGTTTCGTGCTTACCCAGCACTAAGGGGCGAATGCCGAAAGGATCACGAAACGCCACTAAACCTTGGCCAACAATCAACGCCACAACGGCATAAGCGCCACGGGCTTGCTCATGCACTTTAGCGATAGTGTCAAACACTTCATCAGCCGTCAGTGCTAAGCTCGTGGTTTTTTGTAGCTCATCGGCGAGCAGGTTTAACAACACTTCGGAGTCGGATGTGGTATTCACATGGCGACGCTTTTTAATCAGGCCTTCGGCCAATTCAAGCGTGTTGGTTAAGTTACCGTTATGGGCTAATGAAATCCCAAATGGCGAGTTAACATAGAAAGGTTGCGCCTCTGACGCGCTGGAACTGCCAGCAGTAGGATAACGCACATGACCAATGCCCGCATTGCCCTGTAAGCGCTGCATGTGTTTGACTTCAAATACGTCTTTGACCAGACCATTGGCTTTACGTAGTCTGAAAGCACCACGATCAACGGTGACAATACCTGCCGCATCCTGACCTCTGTGTTGAAGCACAGTCAGTGCATCATAAATGGTCTGATTAACCGATGATTGGCCAACTATTCCGACGATACCACACATGGGTAAGCTTCCTCATTGTAAGATGTTCTATGCCCTTTCATGTGAAATATAAGTAAAACACGAAGTAACTCCCCAGCCATTTGACCAGCGACCTTCGCCTCGATTTGAGTCTGCACCAATAGCGCGACAGAGTTCAAGGCAGACTTATTTTTCATCACTTAGGATAAATTTATTGTCTTTTTTATAGTTTGGGTACAAAGCTGGAGGTGTTTTCCAAATAGTTAAAGAACCACTGGATGACAACGCCAAATTCGGGCACTAATACAGAATCCTTCCACCATTGGGCGTTAGGTGAGCCTGTAAAAGCATCCATAAAAAACAGCAGCGCGCTGACAATCAACGCACCCCTAATAGCACCGAAACACAGACCTAAAAGTCTGTCAGTGCCAGATAATCCGGTTTTAACCACTAATTGCCCAATGATGTAATTGATAAGGGCACCGAGTATTAATGTGGTGATAAAAAGAATGGCAATAGAAACACCATTGCGCAGCATCTCATCGTTCATTTGTGTCAGATGGATGGCGAGGTCTTGGTAAAATTGACTGGCAACAAAGAAAGCAGCAAACCATACCACTAACGACATGGCTTCTTTGGCAAATCCACGGATCAGACTAATAAGAGTCGATAACCCGATAACGAAGATGATAGCGTAATCAATCCAAACCATTGAGATGGCTTTCCAGCATAGGCTTTAAGACGGCGCGATTCTACCAGAGACTGAAACGATTCTCACCCCTAGAGAGGTAAATAAATTATTTCAGCCTCGGCAGTTCTGCATTAAGACTCCAACGGATTAAAAGGCACAATCCGACCTTTTAAACGTGTCAGACTTTCAACTTCTTCTTGTATTTTCTTCAACTTAACTTCTGACACATCTGGCCCCACAAACACTTTAGTCAACACGCCATCCTTTGGTGTGTCTGGAATTGTGTACGCCTTGTAACCACTTTTACGCAACTGCGCCACTAGCGCTTTCACATTGGCGGCATTGCTAAATGCGCCCAGTTGCAGGGTAAGTCCGGGCTTTAATGAATCACGACTCACCACTTTTATGCCATCGTCTTTGGCAGGTTTTGCAGATTCAGTTTTCGCCGTTTCGGCCTTAGGCTTTTCAGCTTTTGCAACCGTGGTTGGTTTAACCTCTGGCTTTTTAGGTTCGGTTTTAGCTATCGCAGGCTTAGGCGCATCTTTTTTAGGTTCAGACTTTGCCGTTTCAGTTTTTGCCGTTTCCTTCAACTCAGCCTTGGCATCAGTTTGTACGGCCTGTGGCTTAAGTTGCTCCTTAGCCGCAGCTTGCACGGGTTCAGATGCAGACTCAGGTTTAGACTCTGGCTTAGCATCCGCACCCACTGCCTGCGCTAATGTCGCCTCATCATTGGGAGAAGGCTCTTCTGGCATAACATCTTTGCCATCCACTTCTTGCGCAGATAGCACTTCAAACGTGTCATCGGCATTTTTATGCGCTATCGCGGTAGGACGTAAGGGAATTTCGGCAAATTGCTCCTCTTGCCGCTCCTTCTTACCGTCTAAAATATCCGGCAAAAAAATCACCCCGAGGGCGACCAGCACCACAGTGCCGACTAATCGATTATGAAACTGGCTAGACAAAACGGTTATCCTGCTTAAAGAGAGACTTAAAACCTGCCACAGTGTAAAAGGAGCCAAACACAATTACCACATCATCGGGTTGAATTTGCGCTTTTAATGCCGTCCAAGCCGTGGCGATATCCTCGAATTCGAGGGCCTTGCAGTCTTGAGCTAAGGTTTGACGTAGCAAGCTGGCATTAGCGCCACGCTCGCCCTGTAAACTCACTAAGTACCAAGTGTCAATTAAGGGCGAAACCACAGGTAATACGCCGCCAATATCCTTATCCTTTAGCATACCGCACAGGGCAAACACTCGCTTACCCGCGACGATGGGCGTGAGTTGCTTGACTAAAAACCTTGCAGCATGGGGATTATGAGCCACATCGAGTAAAATCAGCGGCTGTTCGCTGACTTGCTCCAAACGTCCAGTTAAACGGGCGCTGCTGATGCCTTTGGCAATAATATCGGCAGAAATATGTGGCCAACCCTGTTCGACAATGGCAATCACTGTCGCAGCATTGGGTAATGGCAATGTGGGGAGACTAAGCTGTGTTAATTTAAGTACTTGCCCTTGATAGTCCCAAGTGTTGCCATTTTGCTGATAGGTAAATTCTGTCCCGACTCGATACAACTTGGCGCCTAGGTGTTGGGCGACATCATTGACGGTATGGGGCAAGTTTGGCTCGCCGACAATGGCAGGTTTTCCTTGGCGAAAAATCCCCGCCTTTTCGCGGCCAACCAGCTCACGGGTATTACCCAAATACGCCTCATGGTCTAAATCAACCGAGGTCACGACGCTGATATCAGCATCAATCATGTTAGTGGCATCTAAACGGCCGCCAAGACCGACTTCTAAGATCACCACATCCAGCTTGGCCGCTTTAAATAGGATTAAGCCCGCCAAGGTGGCATATTCGAAAAAGGTCAGCGAAATCTCGCCACGTGCCGCTTCAATCTGTTCAAAAGCCGCTACAAAGGCGCCATCGCTGGCGTCCTGACCGTTGATGCGCACCCTTTCATTGTATTTGAGCATATGGGGCGAGCTGTAGACGCCCACCGTCAACCCAGATAAACGCAGGATGTTCTCTAGCATGGCGCAGGTCGTGCCTTTACCATTGGTGCCAGCAACAGTGACAATTTGACTTGGCCCTAAATCCAATACATTAAGGCGCTCGGCAACCTTAGAAACCCGAGTTAATCCCATGTCGATTTCGGTTGGGTGAATCGATAATAAATACGCGAGCCATTGATCCAGTGGCGCGTTTGCTCCTGGCGCAACTAAGGCTGTCAATTCACTTGGGGCTATGGTCATCGGTTATTTCCTTCCTTCGAAACGCATTTAAGCTCTGCCACTATAAAAGCCATTAATCCAACATAAACAATGGCCCAAGCGCTAACTTTGGCAATTGATATTGCTCCGGATATGTCACATCCACAAGATAAAGTCCGTTCGGTTTAGCCGTTGCCGCGGCTTGATTTCTATCTTTTAGTGACAACAGATCCGCCATCCAGGTCAATGGCTGGTTGCCAAGCCCAATCTCCAGCAGCGAACCGACAATATTACGCACCATATGGTGCAAAAAGGCGTTGGCAGATATATCGACGATCACATACATGCCCTGACGCGTCACTTTAACGCTGTGCACATTGCGAAACGGGGTTTTAGATTGACATTGAATAGCACGAAAACTGGTAAAATCCTGCTCGCCGAGCAGCGCCTGCGCCGCAATATGCATTTTATCAACGTCGATATCACCATGATAATGGCTGACGCCGTGGCGTAGGATCCCTGGGCGAAGATTATGATTGTAAATCACATAGCGGTAACGTCTAGCCGTGGCCGAAAAGCGGGCATGGAAGCTCTCATCTACCTCTTTTACCCAGCGTACGGCAATATTATCGGGTAAATTGGCATTAACACCTAAGGTCCAGGCACCTTCGTTACGTACGGCGTTGGTATCAAAATGCACTACCTGCCCCGTTGCATGAACACCAGCATCGGTTCTTCCTGCACAAAACAAGCTAATGGGCTCGTTTGCCACCTTAGACAAGGCTTGTTCTAATTGCCCTTGTACTGAATCGACTTCGGCCTGACGCTGCCAACCAAAATAGCCACTGCCGTCATATTCAATACCTAATGCAATCCGCATCACACATCCTCACAATTAATTTAGCGGCGCATTTTATCACAGCAGCCCGTAAAAAAAACGGCGCTGTGAGCGCCGTTGATCGTTAACATTAAAGCTTAATGCCAGTTCAAACTTAGCCGATCTCTTTAAGTAAACGAGCCGCTTCGTCCTGTTGACGCTCATTACCATCAATTTGAACTTCACGGAGTAGCGCTTTGGCGCTGTCACTGTCATCGATTTCGATATAGGCACGGGCCAAATCGAGCTTAGCGTTAACAGAGTTCTCTTCATCGTCCACATCAATCATGGCTGCATCACCAATCAGGGCACCCACATCACTCATCTCCACATCCATTTCAGGATAGAGATCTGTCTCTGTGTTATCCTGCTCGGCGTCGTTAAGCAGTTTTTCAATATCGATATAGCCATGTTCGTTTTGGAAATTAGTCAAATCATGCTCAGGTACAAACTTCTTCGACTGACGTGACTCCTGCGCATCTAGCGCTGCTAATGCTTCATCGACCGTGAGAGTATGCTCATCATCGAGGGCAAAGCTATCTTCTGGTGTTAATACCTCATCATCTTCAACTTCGGTATTGGCACTAAAAGCAGCAAGCACATTGTCGTCACTTAAATCGATATCGTCATCAGTATCTAAGTCCGCTCTAAAGGCAAACTCATGAGCGACATCCTCATCAACAATATCATCATCTTTGTCAGTGATAAGCTCGAATGTAGGCTCGACCTTATCAATCGGTTCGTCTAAAACAAATTCCAGAGGTTGACGCGGGGAAACCGCCTGCGGATCGACAGCGATAGGATCCACGGGTGCAACAGGTTCGGATTTAGGACTGTCAGTTTGTGCGCTAGACGTAGGCGCAAAGTTAAGCTCAGTGTCCCAATCCAGTACGTGGGGATCTTTACTCTTGTTAGCTTTTAAGTCGTTAAAGAAAGAAGCCTCTTTCTCTTTAACTTTTGCCGCGGCGGCAGCTGTCGCAGCCGTTAAAGCTGCTGTGGCGAGTACCGTATCATCCGCTTGATTATCAGCATCGAAACCGGTAAATGTTGGCTCAATTGCGGTTTCATTTGGATTATCATCTGGGCTCTTCGCAATCGTATCGCTAAGCTCAAAGGTATCATCCGTACCATCAATCGCATGGGCAGCACCGATGCCCTTGAGTAAGCCTTCATCCTCGAGCTTATCATCTGTCTCAGGGTAGGTGGTTTCGAGGTCGAAATTAAACTCATCCGCGTCGGCTTCAGCCTGCTCTGGCACATCAAATTCGGCGAGAAGAGATTCGAGATCATCCTCTGCAGACGATAACTCTTCAGGTAATGCCGTTTCGAGCTCTGCTGCCAGCATATCGTGAGGGATGTCGGATTCATCGCTAGACGTTTGTTGTTCCGCCGAATCTTGGGCCTCAAAACCTGCGAGCAACTGGTCAAGATCATCATTGACTGGCAGGTCGGTGTTTAATTCCTCTTCCAATTCGGCAGCAATGGCTGCTGCAAGCGCAGGATCATGCGCGGTTGGTGCATCCAAACCTGCGAGCAGAGAATCAATATCGTCGGATTCAATGACACCGATATCATTAAGTTCAGTATCTAATTCTGCGGCGATTTCATCGCTTAAGTCAGGCTCTGGCGCAGCTGGTTTATCAAAATCGGCCAGTAACGCATCAATATCGTCGGTTTGTGCAACCCCTAGCTCTGCTAACTCATTATCTAATTCAGCAGCAATTTCATCGCTTAGATCGGATGCTGTAGCGGTGTTTTCCTTACCATAATCCGCTAATAATGCATCGAGGTCGTCCTCAGCCACTGGCTCAGATACTGAATCGTTCATTTCAGATTGATTAAACCCGGCGAGCAAGGCATCAATATCATCTTCAGCCGTTTCAGTTAACGCTATATTTTCAAGTTCATTATCTAATTCCGCAGCAAGCGATGCGGCTAAATCTTGATCGGTATCTAACTCTGCCGCATCAACCACCTCTGGGTCAGCTGGAATATCAAATCCCGCTAATTCATCAAGGTTTTCATTAGTAGATGGCGCATCAGGCTCTTCGGAGCCAAGCCCAGCCAATAATGCATCAAGATCCTCTTCTTCGAGAATATTACCTGATTTGGGTTTTTCTTCCGCAAAGGCTTCCTCTTGGTCGCCCATGGCCTCAGCCCAGAGATCATCTAAGGATTGGCCTTCGTCCTCTTCAAATTGTGGTTCTGCCGCAGTGTTAACACCTGGGTCAATAAACATTTCAGAAGCGATGTCCATCTGCTCATGGCCATCGGTCATTTCATGCTCTGGTTGTAAACTCACGCTACCGACATCTAATAAGCTATCGATGGAATCGGCATGGTCAGTGTCTAAATGCACTGCCATGTCGTCAAGATCATCATCATCCATCGCCAGCACTGATGCTCCCGTTGCCACACCAGCAGCACCTGTCGCCATGGCTACCTGCTGGGCTGCTAACTCACGGCGTTCTTTATTACGCTTACGACGAAGCATCCAGAACACAAGCAGCAGTAGTAACAATGCAGGGACCACCGCTGCTGCAACCAATAACAGCGGATTATTTATCAAGTTTCGCCATAGATCTTCAGGCTCAGTAGGCGTTTGCGGCTGCGCATCGGCATCTGATGGGGCTTGAGCAGCTTCCACCTCGGCCTTCAGTGCAAGATTTTGCTTTTTACTCGCCTGTAAGGTTTCCTCTAATACTGCAATTTGTTGGTTTAAATCCTCAATTTTGGCTTTAAGGGCTTCAACATCGGCATTTCTCACGGCGAGCTGATCTTGTGCTCTGGCTAACTCATCAGTTAAGGATAAATTTTTGCTCTCCGCGGTCTCAAGGCGAGTATTCACATCGGAACTCACCATTTTCGGCGCAGCGGGTGGCGTCGCAACGGCATCCGTTTTAGCAACTTCGGTCTTAGCCGCTTCGGGTTTAACATCGACTTTAGGTTGAGGCTCTACCTTAGGTTTATTTTCAACTACAGGAGTGACAACAGTCGGTTTAGATACTGGTTTAGTCGCCGCTTTGGCGGTATTACGGACTTGCTTATCGCTGCGTTCGGCGCGGGCAATCGCTACACTATTGGGAATGGATAACATCACTTCTTTCGAAGGGATCAGCAAAATCATGCCACGTTCGAGGCTATTGTAACTGTCGGAGTTAAACGCATGGGGGTTGGCATCAAATACTGCAGCCATGACTTGATAAACACTGACACTGGCATCGGGACGGACTTTTTGCGCAATACTCCAGAAAGTATCTTTAGCGGTCGTTGGCCCATATTGATGATTGACCTGACGGATTTGTCCATCTGGTCCCATGATTTTTAAAGGTTTTATTTTGGGAGTATCGGCAGCTATCGCAGGATCAATAAAAGAGGTCGTGGAAAAAACAGCTAAAACGGTGGCCATCAGGCCCACAAGATACGAAGTGCGAAATTTCATCAATCCTTCCCTTTGAAGCGCTATTTAAGTTATCTCGCTGATAACAGGCTTTAGGCAATTGTATTTATTGAGATTACTATAAACTAGAAATCCCAGCCCTGCTACTGTTCACAATTGTAAAACAAAAAAAGCCTGCTGGCAGCAGGCTTTTTCATTGGGCATCAATTGCTACTTAAGAGTTAGTAATAGTCTCTCACTAAAATCTCGGCAATTTGCACACTGTTTAAGGCTGCGCCTTTACGGATATTGTCCGACACCACCCAAAGGTTAATACCGTGAGAATGGGAAATATCCTTACGCACACGACCCACATAAACCGGATCGGTACCCGCTGCATGGGTCACAGCCGTTGGATATTCGTCATCGGATTCGAACAATACCACTCCTTCGGCATCGCGCAGTAAAGCTTTAATATCTTCTGCATCGGCAGGTTGTCGAGTTTCGATGTGAACCGCTTCAGAATGGCCATAGAATACCGGCACGCGCACAGCAGTCGCGTTAACGAGAATGTCATCGTCACCAAAAATCTTCTGGGTTTCCCAGACCATTTTCATTTCTTCTTTGGTGTAGCCGTTGTCCATAAATTTATCAATTTGCGGCAATACGTTAAACGCGATTTGCTTTGGATAAACGTCAGCGTCAGCAGGCAAGCCTTGTAGCAACTTGGTGCATTGTTTTGCCAGTTCTTCAATCGCTTTTTTACCCGTACCAGAGACCGATTGATAAGTCGCGACGTTAATACGACTGATGCCATAAGTGTCGTAAATCGGTTTTAGAGCCACCAGCATTTGGATGGTCGAGCAGTTCGGGTTCGCAATGATATTACGGTTGCGGAAATCGGCAATCGCATGGGGGTTAACCTCAGGCACAACCAATGGAATATCAATGTCGTAGCGGAAGTGAGAGGTGTTATCGATCACCACACAACCCGCTTCAGCAGCGATAGGCGCCCACTTGGCCGAGACATCACCACCGGCAGAGAAGAAGCCTAACTGCGCTTGGCTCCAATCAAAGGTTTCGACGTCCAAAATGGTAACTTGTTTGCCATGGAAGCTGACCGTTTCACCGGCGCTACGGCTACTGGCTAAAGGATATAAGTTCGCAACCGGGAAGTTACGCTCTTCGAGGATCTCAATCATTGTTTGACCCACTGCACCCGATGCACCTAAAACGACAACATTAAATTCCTGCGACATAATTACCGACCGACTCCTGAAAAACCTAAATTGGACAACCAATCTACCTCAGATTGGCCGTGATAAGCCAGCGCCAATGCACTAAATTCGCGTCGATGTTTGTGATTTTTTCTCATAGTGTCGAAGCCATTCGACCTTGCAAAGCCATTTCGGAATACGGCATCGTCATCACGCAGGTCGTAGACGAATCTTGCGAGCTGTAATAGAGCTTTTTCATCGGGGACTTGTTCGAGTTCAACCGCCTTAAAATGAAATGGAGGCAATAGCTCGGATATGCGTTTAGTGGCCGGAATGGCTAACAACTCACACAATTTTTGGTACAGCATAAAAGTGCCACGAGCCTTACCTTCTAAGCTGTAACCGGCGATATGCGGCGTGGCAAACTCAGTAAAAGGCACTAGCTCAGGCATGGGATTTGGCTCCCCTTCCCAAACATCGAGCACCAATTTAAGATCATCCCTTTGCTGCTTAACCTTAATTAAGGCTTGATTATCAATTACATCACCGCGGCAACAGTTCACCAACCACGTATTAAGTTTAAGACTCATCAGGCGCGCTTCATCGAATAAATGCAGTGTCTTATGCTCGCCAGAGCGAGTGATGGGCACATGTAGGCTGATGATATCCGCTTCATGTAATAGGGTCTCAAGACTCACAAAATGACGGGGATCGCCTTCGGCCGCTTTGATAGGGTCATTGAGTAATACCTTAATACCGTAGGCTTCGAGGCATTTGGCCGTCGCGCTGCCAGTATTGCCCGCACCGATAATCCCCACAACTTTACCCTTGAGCGGCGAGTTAAACCGCGCCGCCAGTTCTAACATCGCAATAAAGGCAAACTCCCCGACAGCGGTCGCATTACAGCCGGGTGCATTCGAAAAGGGAATGCCACGCCCAGCAAGGTAGGCCAGATCCACATGATCAGTCCCTATGGTGGCGCTGCCGACAAACTTAAGTTTTGGATTGGCATCTAACAGTGCGGCATTGACTCGGGTGACCGAGCGCACCAGCAGCACATCGGCATCTTGCACCTGCTCAGGCGTTAGCGTGCGGCCATTGACTGGAATTATCTCGCCTAACGCCCCAAATAAGGGTTCGACATAGGGCATATTTTCATCGACAACAATCTTCATGGGGACCTTTCTGATAAAAATGGGCTAGAGAGTGAGTAGCCAAGGATTCTAGCAAGACTCTGATCATAAACCCAATCCCTGAGTCGCATTGCCCAATTTTAGCCAATAAAAAAGGAAGCCGAAGCTTCCTTTTTTAACTAAAATAATAGTTTACTTATATTTGCGCATCACTAACGTTGCGTTAGTGCCACCAAAACCAAAGCTGTTGCTCATGACAGTGTTTAGCTCTGCATCGCGGTATTCACGCACGATTGGCATGTCCTTCGCAGCTTCATCTAAGTTATCGATGTTGATGCTTGGGGCAATAAAGCTGTTTTCCATCATGATCAAGCTGTAAATCGCTTCATGTACACCTGCGGCGCCTAATGCATGGCCAGTCATAGACTTAGTCGATGCAATTGGTGGACACTTGTCTTTAAAGACTTCACGTAGTGCTTCTAATTCACGCACGTCACCTACTGGAGTAGATGTACCGTGGGTGTTGATATAGTCAATTGGTGTGTCCACATCGGCCAGTGCCATTTGCATACAACGCACCGCACCTTCGCCAGACGGAGCCACCATATCGTAACCGTCTGATGATGCACCATAACCAATCACTTCAGCATAAATCTTCGCACCACGAGCCAGAGCGTGCTCTAACTCTTCAACGATTAAGATACCGCCACCACCAGAGATAACGAAACCATCACGGTCAGCATCATAGGTGCGAGAGGCTTTTTCTGGAGTGGCATTGTATTTAGTCGATAGCGCGCCCATCGCATCGAAGCCCATGGTCAGAGTCCAATCCACTTCTTCCGAACCGCCCGCAAACACCATATCTTGCTTACCCATTTGGATAAGTTCAACGGCGTGACCGATACAGTGAGCACTGGTCGCACAGGCTGAACTGATTGAGTAGTTCATACCTTTAATTTTGAAGGGTGTCGCTAAACAAGCGCTGGCCGTGCTCGACATAATGCGTGGCACGATATAAGGACCCACGCGTTTTACGCCTTTTTCGCGTAGAATATCAGCCGCTTGCACTTGGTTAGAAGACGAAGCACCGCCTGTACCCACAATCAACCCTACGCGAGGATCTGAATATTGCTCTTCAGTTAACTGAGCATCCTTAATGGCTTCTTGCATTGCAATGTAAGCATATGCCGCAGCATCACCCATAAAACGCAGCGCTTTACGGTCAATCAGCTCTGAAGGATCTAATTTGATATTGCCCCATACATGACTGCGTAGTTGCATTTCTTCAAACTGAGCGGAATGTGTAATACCACTACGGCCCGCTTTAAGTGACTCAGTCACTTCTTGCTTGTTATTACCGATACTTGAAACAACACCCATTCCGGTGATCACGACTCTTTTCATTTTATTGCTATCCATTGTGTACATGTCAGTACCTACTTTTTGCTGAGCCAATAGTATCTGTTTTGCTTCAATTAAGTGGTCAGCTTTCCATAAAGGCGGGTAAAATAATGCCTAATATGAGACCGAGAGTATATTTCTTTGACTGCTAAGCCCCAAAAATCTTACCAATTTAAGCGTGATTACCCGCAACTAATCAACCTTTATCCCCCATGCGCATTGACTACTGCAAAGTCTCTGGACAATTTTACTCTCCTTCAACTCTCTCGCTTACCGACGCAATCAACTCAGCTCATTCAGGGCTTGCACGTCATGGGGCAATGGGGATTAGGCGATGGACTCGAGCTACTCTCTTTACTGCATCACTGGCAAACGCATACTCAACCTCAAGGCAAAACGCGTCTGTTAGTCAAAGTGTTTGAGCCCAATCCCATTAACGATTACGAACTTAAATTACTTTGGGATCAATCGCAAAGTTTAATTTCCAAGCCTCATTTACAACCCATTGCCAATGCCATACTTAAGGCAAAGCCTGCGCGCATTATAGGGTGCCAGAGATTAATTTTTGATGACGGTCTAATCACAGTCGATTTGCATTTTGGCGATCTGAACACAGCACTCAGCCAACTCCCCCACAGTACTTCTCATCCCATTCAGCAATGGCTGGTTTTACCGCATTTATCTGCGCAGCTAAATGGTAAGCAGCTCTGGCAAATGGCGCGCTTGAGTGCGGATGATGCCCTACTGATTGGGCTTAATCTTAATGAAACAGCACTGCACCTTGCCCACAGCAGCGGCTTTAGCACGCTTGACGTCAGACAAGACGCTCTGAATGAAAATGTCTGCGACTCACTGCGAAGCCAGATTATCAGCGACAATATTCTGATCCATGAGCGTAAATTGCTGCGTCAGCAAGCCGATACCGTTCAGGCATTTACCCCAAAACCTTCGGCACTCGCCACTAAAGAGCAGCCAATTGCCATCATAGGCGGCGGACTCGCGTCAGCACATCTGATGCTATCACTCGCCGAACGAGGCCAAAGTAGCATATTGTTTTGTAAGGATAATGAGTTAGGCCAAGGCGCGTCTGGTAATCGCCAAGGGGCGATCTATCCCCTACTCACGCCAGAAAATGATGAACTTAGCCGTTTTTTCCAACAGGCGTTTCTATTCAGTCGCCGCCGAATCGAGGCGCTGAGTCTTGCATCAACGATGGGCACGAACGGAACATCTGGTGTGACGCCAATTTCCCATGATTTTTGTGGCGTGCTGCAAACAGGTCATGATGAGCGCAGTCAACAACGGCTGGATAAAATCATCCAAAGCCAAGACTGGCCAGTGGAAATCGCCTACGCCGTTGATGTGAATGAAGCCAACGAGATTGCCCGAATAGGTATTGATAAGGCTGGATTTTTCTATCCCCTTGGGGGCTGGGTATGCCCATTTGAATACGCCAAAGCCGCGGTAGATAAAGCCTCGCAGCTTGCCAATGTGCAATGCCATTTCAATACCGAGATCACCGAAATCGAGTGTGATGCAAAGGCTTGGTATCTCCACAGTCAAGGCCAACGTTTTGGACCATACAGCCAACTCGTGCTCGCCAATGGCGCGCAGCTGACACAGTTTTCGGCCAGCGAGCGGTTACAGATAAGTCCGTTTCGCGGCCAAGTGAGCCACGTCCCCGCCCAATTTAAACTGAGCCAATTGGCGACCGTGTTATGCGCGAATGGTTACCTCACGCCGAGTCATCAAGGGTTGCATTGTCTTGGCGCCAGTTATGTAAAAGCGGCAGATCACCTCGATTTTTGCCCGCAGGAGCAACGGGAAAACCTGGGGAAAATGCAAGAAAGCTACCCCAATCAAGCCTGGGTTGACGATATCGACATCAGCGGCAATAGCGCCCGAGTTGGCGTGCGCATGGTAACGCGGGATCATTTCCCGATGATGGGCTGCGCGCCCGATGTGGCTGAAATATTGGCGCGCTATGAACAGCATCAACTCAATCAGCAGCAGGCCGAACAAAGCAAGCATTATTGGCAAACGACCCCGGCTCCGATCCTCAATGGCCTTTATATTCTGGGCGGTTTAGGATCGCGGGGATTAAGCTCCGGCCCCTTGGCGGCCGAATGCTTGGCGGCACAATTAACCGGTGAGCCGCTGCCACTGGATTGGCCAACCTTAAATAAACTCAACCCAAATCGGATGTGGTTACGCAAATTACTAAAGGGTAAAGCACTTTAGTAAAGTGCGGCCTGAGTGAAAACTAGTTGATTAAAACAAAGGCTTATCATTGAATGCTAATCAGGCTTGCATCTAATCGCACCAGTGATTGGCAGCCCAAAACAAAAAAGGATTAAGCAGTGCTTAATCCTTTTTGTATTTAGACTGAGCATTAACTATTAAGCGTTAACCCTAGAGCGAAGTACCCTGCTTAGTCGTTTTAACACGAGTGCGATTATTGTTGTCGCGACTTGTGCGGATCAAGGCATCACCATCGAACTCGGTTTGAGCTGATACTTGCTCACGATGGGCTTTCGCTAATCTATCGTACAGCAGCACATTGACCGACGCTGCCAGATTCATACAGCCTACAGTCGGCACATACACCACGGCATCGGCTCTATCGATAATCTCTTGGCCAATAGTGCCATCCTCAGGGCCAAACACATAAAAGGCTTTCTCGGGATGCACAAACTCAGGTAAGGGTGTCGCCCCTAGGACTAAATCCACGCACACCAGCTTAGTGTCAGAGGGGAGCGCATCGAGTAAGGAGGCCACCCCAGTTAACGGAATGCGCTCGGCGGCGCTCTGCGTATCGGCGTTATATTGCTGCGGCCCACGGGCGGCATATTCATAGCGTTTGCCCGTGTAGAACACCGCATCGACACCATAACAACCCGAAGCGCGCATAATGCCGCCTACGTTCGTCGGGGTTTTCGGATTGACTAGACCGATATAAACCGCTTGCGGCCCCTCAGATTCAGCCATGGCATCAACCGAAGTCGTCGTGGATATACTCATTAATTAGGCCGCTAAATGACTAACAATCTTGCCATGTAATTGTGTCCAAGCCGCTTCCACTAATGCAAAATCGGCATCATTTAATTCTTGGCGCGCGAGGGCTAAACAGTCGGTCATTTTTTCAAGTAAGGCTTCTAAAGTGCTCTCGCCTTCGTCTTCGAGTTGCGATAACACCACCGCCACATGGCCTTGCAGATAACCGCAGGCAAATAAGGCGTCGTCATCACCATGGCTCACTACAGACTCAATCCACTGTTCTAGTGCTTCTTCATACTGCTCTAACATCGGGTCAAACTCTCCAATAACGTATTTCGCCCAAATGGCCGCTGGCCCCTCGGTGCTTGCAATCTCCGAGGAGAATAAATCTGATTAGTCGGGGTTGGCCACCTGATACATCACATAATCATGGTAACCCGTCGTCACTTTGTAATAGCCACAAAGCTCACGATCTAATTGAGGGTCGCCACTATCCACAATTAAGGGGCGTCCTTCAAGTGCTTTTAGCTTAGTTTTTGTGGCGAGGATAATAATATTGTCCTTACCGAGGCGGCGGATCAGCTCTGGCGACAACTGTTGATTGCCACGACCGAGAATATGCCCCTGCCCGCCAATCAAGGTAATAACCAGTTTTGCCGGCTTATCTTGAGTAAAGTCGAGCAACTGCTTGGCGGTTAAATCGCTCGCTACTAAGGCTTTATCTTGAATAAGATCAACCCCCAACAGGGTGTTATCGAGCCCAAGCTCTTCCATTACAAAGGCGACCGTACTACCAGAGCCCATAATGTACAGCTCGTCTTCCATCTGCTGGATAACATCGGCGGCAATGTCGGCAAGCACGAGCTCATCGACCTCTTTTCCGCCCATTTTGACCGCTTGCACATAACGGGGTTCAGCGGGCACTAATAGCTCACCAAAACGTTTAGCGCGCACCGTGCCTTGGCGAAAGGCTACTTCATCGATATCCATCACATCGGCACTCATCAGGCTGACTAACTCACCCTCGAGCAACATTTTGACCACCATACCCGCAGCATGGGGGGTGATGCCGTAAACGCCCGAATGGATTTTTACTCCAGCAGGAACACCAAGCACGGGTAATTTATCGTCGATAACGGCTTGCTCAAACACGCTATACACATCACGCGCCGTGCCATCCCCCCCCGCAAACAGTAATAAATCTAACGGTTCATCAAGCAAGGAACGCACAACGGCTTGCGTGTCTATAGCTTGAGTTTTATCCGGAGTTTGATATACCACACGGGTGTTAAAGCCTAAGGCGTTGGCGGCATCCTCCCCCATCACACCTGAGGCGGTAATGATTTCGATATCTTTGGCAAAAGGGACAATCACTTCTAAGGCTTGCATCATACGCTTTATCGCCTTGGGCTCGGCACCTAAGGCGAGTGCCTGCTCGGCCACGCCATCGCTGCCCTTAAGACCCACACTGCCACCTAAACCCGCCAGTGGATTGATGACTAAGCCTAAACGAAACCGGATCACCTTAACCTCTCTTGTTCATTATTCTAGTTTTTACAATGAGTTATTTTATACAATAAAGAGTTAGCTTATACCGCAACCGCTTGCGCCCTATCCTTAGGGATAAAAAACACCGCTAACATGGCCGCAAAGGCACAGGCCGCCGCAAATACCCAAGACCATACAGCGCCGCTACCATCACTCCAGATATACCCGCAAATCCAAGTGCCGAGCGCGCCGCCAACCCCAAAGCTTAAGCTGGCATACAGGGCTTGCCCTTGGCTGCGATGACTGGCATCAAAATTTCGATGCACAAATTGAATCGAGGCCGCATGGGTCAAGCCGAAGGTGAACGCATGCAGCACTTGGCTTAAACCCAGTAACAACATGCTCTCAACACCAAAGGCGACCAGCAACCAGCGCACGGCGGTCATGGCGATACTGACAACAAGCAAGGTATTGACGCCATAACGTCCAAGCAAGCGAGGCGCAAACATAAACATCACGATTTCGGCCATTGCCCCTAAGGCAACAAAGACCCCTGCGGCCGCTTCGGTGTAACCCGCCTGCTTAAGATAAAGCACAAAGAAACCATAAAAAGGCCCTGCGCTCATCTGTAATAACATCGCCGACACCATGAACCACAGAATGGGTTTAGTCCATTTAAGTGGCTGGCGCTCTTGTCCTTGTGGGCGCACAGCCCGATTGGCTGGCAATGGCAAGGCACACACCAGCATCCCCGTAAACAAAACTAAACCAATATAGGGCAACACCTCGGTGCCCCATTGACCAATGGCAAAACCGGCGCCGACGACTAAGCAGATATAGCCAATGCTGCCAAAGCTGCGGATTTGTCCATAGCGGCTGGCATTTTCACCTAAGGTTTCGAGGGTGATCACCTCAAGCTGCGCCAAAATCGCGTTCCAGAAGAAGGTATACAGCGCAAGACTGAGTGCCATATACACAAAACCACCGTGGTAGAAAAAGCTTAAATACGCCAGCATCGCCGCGCCCGCGCCCATCTTAATTAATTCGGAACGCATGCCAGTGCGATCGGCCACCTTCGCCCACACATTGGGGGCCACGATACGGGTCGCCATTAAAATCGCGAGTAAAAAACCGATTTCTTGAGGATTAAATCCTCGGTTTTCAAAGAAGACCCCAAGGTAGGGGATCATAGTACCGAGAATTGAAAAGAAGAAAAAATAGCAAGCACATAACCAGCGTAATTGCTGGCTTGTGCTAGAGATTGTAAACATTAACGCATTCCATTTATTACACAGCCGCTATGCATCTTTATTCCATGCAGACTGTCTCATTCATCGCACCTATCTCATGCCGAGGATCGGTGTATGACTGCGAACATCCTGATTTTGAGCTCTGTGTCTTAACAGATGATCCATCAACACAATCGCCAGCATAGCTTCGGCGATCGGTACCGCGCGGATCCCGACACAGGGGTCGTGACGACCTTTAGTCACCACTTCCGCCATTTCACCTTGGGCCGTCATGCTTTGGCCCGGCACACTGATACTCGAGGTCGGTTTTAATGCAATATGGGCAACAATAGGCTGACCCGATGAGATGCCACCGAGTATGCCACCGGCATGATTTGATTCAAAACCCAGTGGCGACATTAAATCGCGCCCTTCCGAGCCCTTTTGCGTGACAACGCCAAAACCATCGCCGATTTCAACGCCTTTTACCGCGTTTATGCCCATTAAGGCATGGGCGATATCGGCATCGAGCCTGTCGAACACAGGTTCGCCCAGTCCAACGGGAACGCCAGTCGCTACCACAGAGATTTTGGCGCCAATGGAATCACCGGATTTTTTCAGCTCGCGCATATACTCATCCAGCGCCTCGAGCTTAGTCGCATCGGGGAAGAAAAAGGCGTTCTGCTCGATTTGACTAAAATCGAGGGTCTCGGCACTAATCGGTCCAAGTTGCGACATATAGCCTTGGATATTAATCCCATGCACTTGCTTTAAATACTTTTTCGCCACAGCGCCTGCAGCAACCCGCATAGCGGTTTCGCGTGCCGATGAACGGCCGCCACCACGGTAATCACGCAGGCCATACTTTTGCTGATAGGTGTAATCGGCATGTCCTGGACGGAATAAATCTTTGATATTGGAATAATCTTGGCTGCGCTGATCGGTGTTTTCGATCAAAAGCCCAATGGAGGTGCCCGTGGTTTTGCCCTCAAACACACCGGATAAGATCCGTACTTCATCAGGCTCACGACGCGCGGTGGTATAACGGGATGTGCCAGGACGACGGCGGTCTAAATCATGCTGCATATCGGCTTCGGTGAGTTCGAGCCCTGGTGGGCAACCATCAATAATACAACCGAGCGCCACACCGTGACTTTCACCAAAGGTAGTCACCACAAAATTTTGACCAATACTGTTTCCAGACATCCGCTTTTTACACCTTAAATGATTTGCTTCTCGCTCCGCGCCCAGCAATGGCTGGACAATTCTTTTTCCCGCTGCAAGCCTAACTGGCAGCGGGAAAAGACTCAACCTAATTTATGTGCTTATTGTGATTATTGCGCGTCGCGATAAATGGCAAAAAGCGATTGATGTTCGATCAATTGATCACGAGTCAGGACAAACACACCGTCGCCGCCGTGTTCAAAGTTAACCCAAGTGAAAGGTACTTCAGGGAATTGCTCCATCAGATGCACCATAGAGTTACCCACTTCAACCACTAAAATGCCCGTTGGTGTCAGGTATTGAGCCGCATTCGCTAAAATGCGTTTGGTTAAGTCAAGGCCATCACGACCTGAAGCTAACCCAATGGCTGGCTCATGGTGATATTCATCTGGCATATCGTCGATATCTTCTTCATCCACATAGGGCGGATTAGAAACAATCAAATCGTATTGTGGACCTTCAGGAATGGCTGAAAACAGATCCGATTGCATCGGGAACACTCTGTCCATCACCCCTAAGGTTTCGACGTTGATTTGCGCTACATCGAGGGCATCTTCACTGATATCGAGCGCATCGACCTCTGCTTCATCAAATTCGTAGGCACAGGCAATCGCAATACAGCCACTGCCAGTGCATAAATCTAAAATACGATTAACGGGTTTGCCATATAACCAAGGACCAAAGCGATTGGCAATCATCTCGGCGATAGGTGAACGTGGCACCAATACGCGCTCATCCACATAGAATTCAAGCCCTGCAAAGCGCGCTTTATTGGTTAAATATGGCACTGGCAAACGTTCACGTACGCGGCGAATGATCAGCTCAACGATTTTGTGTTTTTCGCTGCTGGTTAAGTTACTTAAAATCACCTGTTGGCCGATTTCTTCAGGCAAGTGCAGCGCATGGAACACTAAGGCAATCGCCTCATCCCACGCGTTATCCGTCCCGTGGCCATAGTACACATTAGCATCATTAAAGCGGCTCACCGCCCAACGCAACATATCACCAATGGTGCGTAACTCTGTCACAGCTTCATCTACAAAGATCTTATCCAAAACGCTCTCCCGCTTGTGTGTTCGTAAACATTGTAACTGAACTCTGTTCAGAAACCATAGGATTCAATAGAATACCCGCCATGAATAAAGACGATGATAAAGAAGGCATGGCGATGTTTTCGGCGCTGATCGAGGGGATAAAACCTATCGACCAAGATAAGCGGCATTTTCGCACGCCCCTAAAAACCAAACAAGAAATTGAACTAAAAGAGCAGCAGTTGCATGCTAATAGTTATTTCTCAGATACTTATCAACCTCTGCTGCCCGTTCAGGGGCCAATGCGTTGGCTCGACGAGGGTGTCGACAGTCTCGAGCTTAAACGCTTAAGACGAGGTGATTACCAACCGGATTTATTGCTGGACTTACACGGTTACCGCCAATCCGAGGCTAAACTCGAACTCGCGGCGCTGATCCAAGCCTGCGTAAAACAGCAAAGCCAATGTTGTTGTGTGATGCACGGTTACGGCACTGGCATACTAAAACAGCAGGTGCCTATGTGGTTGGTGCAACATCCTATGGTAAAAGCCTTTCATCAGGCCCCCAAAGAATGGGGTGGCGATGCGGCGCTGCTAGTACTTATCGATATTGGCGACCAGCCGCATCGACGTTAATGGACGAATTAATCCTCTAAAAACAAAGGGCCCACTGATGTGAGCCCTTTGTTTTATCGAAGAAATTAACTAATGCTGTGGGGCGCATGCTGCCAAACAATGCAGGCCTGCTCGGCATGTTTATCTATCAGAGTAATTCCTGAGGTGGCAAATAAGGGCGGCTCAACACCTGCGACTAACTCACTAACCAAATAGCCTAAGAGCGGCATATGGGAAATCACCAGCACTTTATCGGCCTTATACAACTCGGCATAGGCAACAATTAAGGCGGCCACATTGGCGGGATCGCCTGAAGGCACTAAATCATCCACGACCAGCCATTTGCGTGGTTCGGGGAAATGCTGACTCAATTCTTGCCACGTTTGCTGAGCCCGCAAGTAAGGACTAACCAAAACAAGATCAAAATCGCTGACGCTTCGGGCTAACCAGTTGCTCATTAACACTGTATGGTGTCTTCCAACATCGGTTAACGTTCTATCCCTATCCGACTGAGCATTAAATCCAGCATCACCATGTCGCATCAAAAATAGCTGCATACGTCTCTCGTTACCCATACTTGTTTTTGTTTTATCCCAATTGTAGCCCTAAAATGGATTTCGACAAACCTTGCAAGAGTTAATCTTTAGTCGATAAGCACAGGAGATATTTGCCAAAAACCATTAAGACTATCAATATATAACAAGCCATCGTCATCGGAGTGTCTCTTTGCAAGCCTCTCAGTCTATTTACAAAAGTCCAAACGATCATCGCCAGTACCGTTATCTCGTGTTAGATAATGCGCTGCGGGTATTATTGGTGGAAGATTTGGACGCTAGCCAAGCCGCCGCCTCCATGGCGGTCGCAGTGGGACATTTTGATGATCCTGTAGATAGACCCGGTATGGCGCATTTTTTAGAGCATATGCTCTTTTTAGGCACCGAAAAATTCCCCGACTCAGGCGAATACCACTCATTTATCAATCAGCATGGTGGCAGCAATAATGCTTGGACAGGCACCGAGCATACCAATTTCTTTTTTACTATCAATGCTGATGTTTTCGCCGACTCCTTAGACAGATTTAGCCAATTCTTTATCGCGCCGAAATTTGACTTGGAATTGGTAGATAGAGAACGCCAAGCCATTGAATCTGAATTTAGTTTAAAGCTGAAAGATGATATCCGCCGCAGCTATCAAGTGCTAAAAGAAACCGTCAATCAACAGCATCCATTCTCAAAGTTCTCCGTGGGAAACTTAGTTACTTTAGGAGGAACGCAGGCACAGGTTAGAAGCGAGTTATTGGCGTTTTATCAAACTCACTACAGTGCTAATTTAATGACACTGTGTTTAGTTGCACCTATGTCGTTAGATGCGTTGCAAGCACTTGCAATACAATATTTCAGCGAGATCCGTAACTTAAACTTAGTCAAACAGTATCCTGATGTTCCGCTGTTTTCACAAAATGAACTGCTTAAGCAAATCAATATTGTCCCATTAAAGGAACAAAAACGTTTAAGCATCAGCTTTAATTTCCCAGGCATCGACCACTACTACAAACGTAAACCACTCACCTACATTAGCCATATTCTCGGTAATGAGAGTAAAGGCAGCCTGTTGTCGTATCTTAAAGAACAAGGTTTAGTGAATAATTTATCGGCAGGTGGCGGTGTCAATGGCTATAACTTCAAGGACTATTGCATTGGCCTGCAGCTCACAGATAAAGGCATGAGCAATATTGAAGACATTGTTTGCAGCTGTTTTGAGTATATTGAGTTAATCAAAACTCAAGGCCTTGAAGACTGGCGCTATTTGGAGCGAGCAAATCTGCTAAAAATGGCATTTCGCTATCAAGAACACGTTAAATCCCTCGATTTGGCCAGCCACTTAAGCATCAATATGCACCACTATGAAGTGGAAGATCTGCTCTTTGGTGATTATCGTATGGATGGTTTAGACGTGCCCGAAACACTCGAGTTATTGGCACTAATGACACCGCAAAATATGCGGTTGCAACTTATTGCACAGTCCGTTAAGAACGACCGTAAAGCTAACTGGTATCACACGCCATACCAAATTTTGCCGATAAAGCCTCAGTCCCTCGCCCGTTGGCAAGTCACTCAGATTCGTCCAGAACTCCAGTTACCCACAGCGAATCCCTTCATTGTGGCTGATTCTATTGCTCGTCCCGATAAAAGCGAAGTCGCAGTCCCTGTTATCGTTGCGGAATCCACGGGATACCGGATTTGGCATAAAAAAGACGATGAATTTAATGTCCCTAAAGGGCATATGTATTTATCACTCGACTCTGAGCAAGCAAGTAAAACCCCCAAACATGCCGCTCTCACCCGCTTGTATGTCGAGATGTTACTCGATTATCTAACCGAGCCTACTTATCAAGCTGAAGTCGCAGGATTAAGCTACAACATCTATCCACACCAAGGGGGTATAACGCTACATTTATCCGGTTTTACCGGTAATCAAGAGACACTGTTAGCTTTGCTTATCCATAAAGCAAGAGAACGTAATTTTACCGAAGAACGGTTTGCCTTAATCAAGTCTCAGCTGTTACGTAGTTGGCAAAATTTGGCTCAAGCTAAACCGATTTCACAACTGTTTACCAGCCTGACAGCAACATTACAGAAGCGCAGTTACGAACCAGCCAGAATGGCCCAAGCACTTGAAAATATAACCTTGAATGATCTACATAACCATGTAAGGGCATTTTACGAAAAAATTTATCTAGAAGGATTAATTTACGGCGATTGGTTAGTCTCAGAGGCTCAGGCACTCGGCAAACGTCTGGAGCATATCTTGTCTCTGGTCTCTAGCCCTAGCGCAGAATCCACCCGTGAATTAATTAATTTAACCGGACAAGGCACCCTTTTAAGAGAACTGGCGATAGATCATCAAGACAGCGCCATTATCGTCTATTACCAATCAGCAAGGGCAACGCCAGAAAAAATGGCACTGTTTAGCTTACTCAATCACGCGATGTCTTCAACCTTCTTCCATGAACTGCGCACTGAAAAACAATTAGGCTACATGGTTGGCACAGGTTACCTTCCGCTGAATCGCCATCCTGGGCTCATTTTCTATATTCAATCACCCACAACAGGTCCATTGCATTTACTGGAAGCAATCGACGAGTTTATCGCGGACTTTAACTATGCTGTTATGCAAATAACGAATGAAGAATGGGAAAGCACAAAACAAGGACTCATCAACCAGGTAATGGAACATGATGCCAATCTTAAAACTCGTGGCCAACGTTATTGGGTGAGTGTCGGTAATCGAGATTATCAGTTCAATCAACGGGAACTGGTTGTGGCTGAAATCAGCAAGCTCACCCGCCCCGATTTAATCAAGTTTATGATGCAAAAAATGCGCACTAAGCATAGTGATCGCTTAGTGCTTTTTAGTACCGGTTCTGAGCATGTATCTCAATCAGCCCTCAAATCTGACAATATGATTACCGATCTAAAACTGTTCAAGCAAAACGCTGAAAAGTTCAATTTTTAACCTAAAAAAAGCTGTTAGATCATTAATCCAGCATTTACTGTAAACAAACAAAACCGCTGCATTCATGCATTTGTGCAGTAGTATCTCTGGTCTTTGTAGTAAAAATTAATGTAAAACATGGCCAATCCGCCCCTTAGATCAAATGCTGCACACTATCTAACGCCATCTGTCTGCAATTTAAAGGAATTTTTACATTCTCACTTTTGACAAAAGCTTCTATTTCTGGAAAAGTGATGTAACACAATTGTTTCATGGCATCCTCGGACAATACTAAGAACAACACTATGCCGAAAATACTCTTAAAGTATCTATTTATTATCAATGTTTTTTTGTTTTGTATGCCCGCTATTAGCCAAGAATTGGTTCATACTTCTTCGTCAATTCCGACCAATCTAAACACAAAATCCTTTAGCGTTGCAGAAGGCTTATCCCAGAGCACTGTCACAGCAATATCTGAAGACCAAGATGGCTATGTTTGGATTGGCACTTTAAATGGTTTGAATCGATTTGATGGCAAAGAATTTAAAAAATATTATTCAAATGATAGTTCAGGATTAAGCAGTTCTTTTATTCAAAGTATCATTTTTGATGGTAAAAGACTACTCATTGGAACAGATAATGGACTTAATATTTATAATGAAGATACTGATAAATTTGAAAAAGTAAAAAACTTAAACATTCCCGTGTGGTCACTTACCCAAGTAAAAAACATCATTATCATTGGTACTGACAAAGAAATAATTGAAATAGATAAAAATACTCTTAGTATAACTAATAGAATCTCAAACAATGAATTTGACAGTATAAAAAAGATTATCAAAATAAATAATGGTTATTTACTAAAAAATCATAATGGCACAACACTTTTATCATTTA
>NZ_JAMDJP010000011.1:0-173991 GCF_023475945.1 Shewanella sp. 8A | reverse complement strand
TTCTAGGTTCTAGGTTCTAGGTTCTAGGTTCTAGGTTCTAGGTTCTAGGTTCTAGGTTCTAGGTTCTAGGTTCTAGGTTCTAGGTTCTAGGTTCTAGGTTCTAGGTTCTAGTTTTGCGCCTTAGGCTGAGTTAACCACGTGCTGAGCAGGCGCACACCATAGCCTGTGGCACCTGCGGGCACAACGGCGGTATCGGTGGCAGTTAAGGCATTACCAGCGATATCGAGGTGAGCCCAAGGTTGCTCACCCGCAAAGCGTTTGAGGAACATGGCGGCTGCTGATGCTCCCGCGCTGCCTTCTTTACCGGTATTCTTTAAGTCGGCGATGGTGGATTTTAGCTCGTCGTCGTAGGCTTGATCTAACGGCAAGCGCCAGACTTTTTCACCCACCTGTTGACCCGCAAAGGTGAGTTGCTGCACTAGCGGCTCTGAATCGGTAAATAACCCCGCATAAACGGTGCCTAGCGCACTGACTTTTGAGCCTGTAAGGGTGGCAACATCAATGATGACCGATGGGCGGTAGTTTTCACGGGCATACCAGAGACCATCGGCGAGCACTAAACGGCCTTCGGCATCGGTGTTGAGCACTTCAACCGTAAGGCCTTGGGCGGTTTTAATCACATCGCCTGGGATCATCGCATGGCCCGATACCATGTTTTCAGCCATGGGCATAATGGCGACAAGGTTAACTGGCGCCTTTTGAATCGCCATCGCCTTGACTGTGCCGAGTACAGTTGCCGCGCCCGCCATATCGGACTTCATCCGCGCGATGGAAGTGCCTGTTGCTTTAATGTTGTAACCGCCAGAGTCGAAAGTAATACCTTTACCGACGAGGGCGATAGGTGCTTCTTTGCTGCCGGGCCAGTGGGCGACAACCAGCTTAGGTGGGCGCTCACTGCCTTTACCTACGGCCGCTAAGGCTCCAAGATTTAAGCGTTCAATATCTTTGGCTTCGAGTACTGTGACTTTTACGCCGAGGGCTTTGAGTTTACGCGCCTCGTTAGCAAAGCTTTCGGGATACATGTTTCCCGCTGGGGCATTGGTAAGATCGCGAGCTAAAAACACACCTGCTTCGATAGCTTGCAGATTCTTATGATGTTTTTGGTTTTTGCTTAAGTCATCAACGCCGATTTGATAGTTCTTCTCGGCGCGATTGCTGGTTTTAAATTGAGTGTAGCGGTAGCTGCGCAGCTCAATGCCGTGGGCGAGCTCTGAACCAAAGAGAGGTGCGTTACTGAGGCCTTGGGTCAGCACGCGTACCGTGGCTTGTGGCACGGTTTCAAGTTTGGCGGCAATGTTGCCACCTAAGGTATTGATTTCACCAGGTGTTAGGGTTTTAGCATCGCCAATCCCAACCAGTAATACTCGTTTTGCGTCGATTTCGCTCGGGACTAAAATCTCTAAAATTTCTCCGCGTTTACCCGAAAAACTATTATCAGCTACCGCAAGATTGAGTTGATCCTGAGTCGACTGGGGCAAAAAATCGAGACTATAGGTTGTTGAATCAGTACTTTGGAACAGTACTAAGGTATCTGAATTAAGTGAATTACGAGTGTCAAAACTAAAGGTTTCGGCGTTAGCATTGAGAGAGTTAAGGCACGCCAGAGCCATAACGCTTAACAAAAATTTATTCTTATTTTTCATGGTGACAACTCATATCTGTGGAGAGTGAGAAGCATAGCAAAGCTGAGTCTTAGGGTTAACTAATTTACGCCATTTGACTGAGATTAATCTTAAATCCAAGGGCCAAAACGTGTTAGTGAACGCTCAAGGGCAAAATCCAATTGCTGTGACAGGCTTTGGGCTTGGCTCTTAAGTGCGCTGGCGCCAAGTGATTGCGGTATTTGGCTAGCAAAAATCACCCAGTTTCCGCCACTGGTGAGGCAGGCATGTACGTGGGCAAAATGGTGCTGCAAATCGGCGAGTAACTCCCGATTTTGGCTATGTTCCTTCCAGCAGTTCAGCACTAAATAGCCATCGGGTTTAATCCGTTGAGTACATTGCTCAAGGAAGGTCGCCGAGAGTTGCCCGGTGTTAACGCCTTTGGCGCTGTAGATATCAGCAAAAATCACATCGACTTTTTTATGCTCGGCCGATGCCATAAAGACGAGGGCATCATCATTGATAACATTCAGCTTTTTACCTATTGGGAGTTGGAAGTAACGCTTGGCCAGTTCGATAACCGTGGGACGAAGCTCTACTGCGGTTAGCTTGATGGCTGCGTCAAATCGGCGCAGCACATGGATAAGTGCACCGCCACCCAGACCCAATACTATCGCACTTTTGGGTTTACAAAATAACAGAACCAGCATCATGCCCTGTACATAGGTATGCTGTGGAATATGGGGAGCGGTTTTTAGGATTTTGCTTTGTTCATCGTTGTCACCGAAGGAGAGCACGCGCGAATCACCATAGTCGAGCACGCGGATAGGCCCGAATGTATCGTGAGTTTCGTGTAACAAAATTGCGTCGGCCATGGTCATTATTACTCTATTTGCGTTGAGCTGATTTGCGTGCAGGTATAAAAAAGTTAGAATTCAGCTGGTTTCGTTTTTTAAGTGGCTATTATGACAAATCAAATCCTGCTTGCCTGTATTTATCTTGTGGTGTTTATCTTTTTGCAGCGAGCATTAACTCAATGGGTGAAAAAACTCTCATTAATGAAGCAGGTGAGTGCGGCCCGTACTAGCCTTGTGACGCGGTTTATTTCCTATGTGATGTTTTTTATCACTTTGTCGTTAATGGCGGTTTCACTTGGATTAGGTTATCAAGATGTGTCGCTGTTTGTTTCCTCCGCGTTTGCGGTGATGGGTGTCGCCTTAGTCGCTCAATGGTCTATCTTGAGCAACTTAACGGCTGGTGTGCTGATTTTTTTCGTGTTCCCGTATCGGATCGGTGAACGTATTCGGGTGGTGGATAAGGATGAAGATATCAGTGGAGTGATTATTGAAATCGCGCTGTTTCATGTACTTATTCTAAGGGATAATGGCGATACCATCACCTATCCCAACAACTTGATGCTGCAGAAGGCGGTGTTAAAGCTGGCCGATCAGTCACCGCTTGCCGAGCGTCAAGCGTTGCAGGATGGCAAAAAGAAACTCGACCTCGAGTAACCATTCTCCTGTATGTGCGCCATCGCGGTACATTTATTAGCAAACTGTTGTCGGCGCACTCGCAAGCACTTAGTTTTATTATCTTGGCGTTAGCTTTCGTTGCTTAATCTGTTTTATATAACAAAATCAGTGTTATTGATTACATTTCCCTCCATTTGTTTACCTTAGATTGTGCCCTGTTGCACGGTTTAGTGCCCACGAATCCGTAGAATCCGCGCTTTTGTTTTTACCTAATGGATCTAATTTAATGAAATCTAAACTTTTAGCTGTGACGATTGGCACGCTACTCGCGACCCAGTTAACCGGTTGTATGGGACAAATGGGTTTAAGCCAAATGGTGACTAAGGGAAATTTAAGTGCGGTGGATAACCGTTATGGTCGTGCAGGCTTGTTTATGCTGTTAAGCCCAGTGTATGGCATCGCGGCGACAGGCGATCTGTTCATCTTTAATACCATTGAGTTTTGGACTGGCAAGAATCCGATTACCGATAAATCGCCCGCGGTAGTTGATATGCCAGTTGAGGCGATTTTTAAGATTAATCCACACGTGAGTGATGAGCTTAGATCTGCGCCAGTGAAGCTGACTCAGGCGCAAATTGCCTACCCCGATGAGCATACGGTCACTATGACGTTAGCCTACGAAGACGGTAGCACCCAGTTATTATCGGGCCGTAAAGTTGGCGAAGATGTGGACTTTTTCCTCGATGGTGCTTTTATCACGCGAGTGAGTAACCAAGAACTTGTTGCTTATAGCCAAAGCCGTTTACATGCGCCAGCAACACCTGCTGCTTAAGCTTTTGAATTATCCAACCCATAAAATGGTTTAGATTTATGGGTTGGATAATAACAATATTATCGCAGTACCCTCTGGAAAAACGCCACAGCTTGCTGATACATCTGCAGTGCTAGCGCGGGATCGTAGCGCTCGCCCTCATCACGCATAAAGGCATGCTGAGCATTCACCTCAAGCCAACTGAAATTGCGGTTTTTAGCCATCAACTGTTGGTGGATCAATACCCGACCTTCGGGTGATACATGGGGATCTTGCTTACCAAACGCTAACACTAATTCCCCTTGAATATCGCCTGTGCGACTCAGTGAATCATTGCCATAGGCACAGGGCAGGGTATTGGAATGAATGTCGGTGGGATAGAGGCAAAACGCGCCCAAAATCTCGGGATTGAGTGCTGCGCGGTAGGCTAAATGGCCGCCAATACACACGCCCATACTGCCGACTTTACCGGTGCAATAACTCTGCTGATGGGCAAAATCGATAAGGGCTTGGGTGTCGCTGTCGTGCTGCTCTAAGGGCTTGGCAAATTTATCGGCATTGCCTTTGTCTTTACCCATATCATCGTAGGCCAGCACTGTGCCTATCGGATTAAGCTCGTGAAATACCTCTGGCACTAACACCACAAAACCATGACCTGCGAGTATTGTTGCGGTGCGGGCGATGGGCGCGGTTTGCTGAAATATCTCAGAGTAAAAAATGATACAAGGGAATTGCCCAGTGGCATCTGGGCGGTAGAGGTAAGTACGCATTAGCCCTGAAGGCGTGGAGATATCCTGAGTTTCCTGAGTGACTAACATATTGAGATTCTCTCTGTGAGGCTTCAAACGTTGAAGCCTCACTTTAGCAGTCAGGTATTAATCTGTCAGTTAAAACAGTTCATTACCACAGCGCCCGCCCGCGAGCACGGCTTTCACATTGCTCAGCGTTGTGTTGGCGATCGCGCCCAATGCTTCTTCGGTAAGGAAGGCTTGGTGACCGGTAAAAATCACGTTGTGACAGGCGGATAAGCGACGGAAAACATCGTCCTGAATGATTTGGTTCGACTTATCCTCGAAAAACAGTTCTTTTTCGTTTTCATACACATCTAACCCTAAGGAGCCAATTTGGCCGAGCTTTAAGGCTTCCATCGCATCGAAGGCATTGAGCAGACCGCCGCGGCTAGTGTTGATCACCATGACGCCGGGTTTCATCTTAGCAAAACTTTCTTTATTCAGCAGATGGTGGTTATCGGCGGTTAATGGACAATGCAGGCTGATAATATCGCTGGTGGCGTAAATGGTATCGAGATCTAAATATTCCACATTGAGCGCTTCTACCGCGGGATTTGGGTAGGGGTCAAAGGCAATCACTTTACAACCAAAACCGAGCAATACCTTAATGGTGGCGACCCCAATCTTACCAGTGCCAATTACACCAACAGTTTTGCCAAACATGTTAAAGCCGACTAACCCCTCGAGTGAAAAGTTAGCATCACGGGTGCGTTGGTAGGCTTTGTGGATTTTGCGGTTTAGGGTCAGCATTAAGGCGACCGTGTGCTCGGCCACGGATTCGGGGGAATAGGCGGGCACGTTGACCACTTGCATACCTAAACGTTTTGCGGCGACTAAATCGACATTGTTAAAGCCTGCACAGCGCATAGCGATGATTTTTGTGCCGCCGTTAGCGAGCTCGACCAACACTTCTTCACAGAGAGAGTCGTTAACAAAGGCGCATACCACCTCAAAACCTTCGGCAAGCTTTACCGTTTGCATGCAGAGACGATAATCGAAATACTCAATTTGCGCACCAAATGCGGCATTAGTACGGTTAAAATGCTGCATGTCATAATGTTTTGCGCTAAAAAATCCAATTCTCATTTCAATCACCTAAGGGTTACATTGTTACTGGCACTGAGTGTATGTGACTCGGCGACATTTGTCCTCTGGTGATGAATTTACCCCGTAAAAAGAGTGAGCTTAGTCATCAATTGCTCAAAAAAGCATAAAAAAAGCGAGCCCCTGACGGCTCGCTTGTATCGATAAGCTTGAGTGTTCAAGCTTGGCTCTCATGGTCGTGCTATGTGAGCCTAAGGTTAGTCCATTAACCTAGAAAGGATTGATATTAGTGATCTTTCGCGAATTTAGCGGCAGATGCACCTGCGATACGGCCATAGGTCACGATATCAGAGATAGCGTTACCACCTAAGCGGTTAGCACCATGCACACCACCAGTGACTTCGCCCGCAGCGTATAAACCTTCAATAGGTTTACCAGTTTTTTCACTCTTCACTTCGGCTTTAGTATCAATCACGATACCGCCCATTGTGTGGTGAACCGCTGGCGCGATTTCTAAGGCATAGAAAGGTGCGACAACTAACTCACGTGGTAAATCAGGACGTTCGAATTGAGTATCTTTACCTGATTTCACGAAACCATTATAAGCAGTCACTGTTTTTGCCAGTTCAGCTGCTGGTATATCGAGTTGTTTCGCTAACTCTTCGATGGTTTTACCTTCTTTAACGATGTTCAAGTGAACATAACCTTCGATGGCTTTCAAGCTCTTACGGATAGAGTCATCGAATACGAGGTAAGCACTTTCACCTTTTTGTTTCAGAATCGCAGCAGATGCTTTGTCACGGGTAGTGATTTCGTTCATGAAGCGGTCACCATCACGGTTAACCACGATCGCACCGTTACCACGTACGGCTTCGGTGATCATCACACCGCCGGCTGGTGAGTAAGTTGGGTGAGCTTGGATGTATTCTAAGTCACGTGTTGCTGCGCCAGCTTGCAGAGCGACGTCTAAGCCGTCACCGGTAGCACCTGGGTGGTTAGTTGCTTTAAAGCCTTTTAATTTAGGATCATACTTAGCAACGCGGTCGTTGTTTTTCGCGAAACCACCAGCAGCAATAACTACCGCATCGGCTTTGATTACATAGTAACCAGTGTATTCACCTTTCACTAGAACGCCGGTCACTTTACCGCTCGCATCCTCAAGGATACGTACAACACGGCTGTTTAAACGAATATCAGTACCACGTTTAACGGCGTTGTCCCACAGTACTTGTGCAACGTGAGCACCAACACCTGCACCACCCGTTGGGCGGTGGCTACGGTTAACGCTTGCGCCACCCATACGGCCCACGTCAGTCATGTCGGCACCCATAGAGGTTAACCAATCAATAGAGTCTGAAGAGTTGTTGGCCAGGACTTTCACTAATTCAGGATCGTTAATGTTACGACCACCTTTCATGGTGTCGTCGATCATGATTTGTTTCTTATCTTGGATACCTAACTTAGCTTGTGGCTTAGTTTCTGCGGCGTTCATACCACCAGCAGCCAGTTTAGTGTTACCACCTGGGATAGGTTCTTTTTCTAACAGGATCACTTTTGCGCCAGCGTCACGGGCTGAAACGGCAGCAGCAAGACCTGCACCACCAGAGCCGATAACGACAACGTCAGTTGTTTCTTTCACGCCTGCGGCAATGGCTTTATCTTGAGCAGCTTTGTCTGCATCAACAGGAACAAACTTACGTTCCCACTTGCCGCCAAATGGCATATCAAAGCCGAAGCTATGGCAAGCATCACAGTAGGTTACTGATTTTTCGTGGCCTTTGTGGCAGCTGGTACAAGCGATTTCACCGATTAAGTGAGATTTGTGCGGAGAAACTTTATCTTTTGGCGCTGCAGCAGCCAGTTCTTTTAGATCACCGTGGCAGCTAACACATTGGCCATTTTCATGAGTCAGGTTGTCGTTGGTTACGCCACCTTTGTCTGATACGTGGCAGCTATCGCAGCCACCCATTTCACCGTGAAAATCGGCTAGTACTTCTGGTGCAGCATAGGCTGTGCCAGCCATTGCACCAGAGATCAGCATGGCTAGTGCTGTTTTTTGAATCTTTCTTGTGAACATAATTGTTCCTCCGCCGTACATTTCATCTACTTAATAAGGGTTATTCATCATGGCGTGATATTTATATTTTACGTAGCTCACGCGCTTTTAGAGTATTCTCCATGAACAAAGTTACCACTATCTAAAGAGGTATATGCGTACTTAGGTCACATAACGATTGTTACAGTGAGAATTACATAATTGAAATGTGCAATATGGCTGAAAATATTACTGAAATTGAAGTTAATCACTTAGAGAATACGGTATAACTTGCGTGAGTTAACATATTTTGGTGGGCTTAATTATAATTTAATAATTGTTTTTTAACGTGGGTATAGTCAGTTTTTTGTTGTTATAGCTTTGATTTTAATGGTTTATTTTTGATTTTGTTCTTGGTCGTGAATGTGCGAGAATTTATAATGTGAGTATTCTATAAATAATTAAATTCCACCAGTTTTTTTTGAATAAATATATTATATTTTTCCAAAATGTTATTTAAGTGGTGTTGAGGGGTTAAATTTATGCCTAGGCAGCAGATTTCTGAAAAACGTTTTTGGGTACAGCGACTTAGTAAAACAGCCTTAAGGGCTTTACATATATTAGGCATTGCAGGTGCGGGTGGAGGGATATTATTAAACATTGATAAATCCCTTTGGTTAAATTATTGGTATCTCGCCATGAGCACCGGCAGCATATTAATGTTGTGGGAAATTATGCGGGATTGGCGTTGGTTAATTCAACTTAAGGGTGTGTTAACCCTTGGAAAATTAGGTTTGCTTTGTCTGTTTATCCCGCTTGCCAATTACAAGCCAGAGTTGTTTATCTTGGTGTTATTTTTATCTGTGATAGTCTCTCATGGCCCGTCTGGACTCAGACACTATTCGATAGTGCATCGCAAACAGATAGACACTAAAAAAGAGATAAAGGGATGACACACGCTACACTCTGCACAGCTTCGAGCTTAATTATCCAGTTTCAATGGCCCGAGCTTGCAGGGCTTAAGGTATTGGATTTAGCCTGTGGTTCTGGGCGAAATGGATTGTGGTTTCTGAATCAAGGCTGTGAAGTGACCTTTATCGACCAGGATTTGAGTACATTAGCCAAGCTAACACACGACAAAGCACATCAATGGCAGTGGAATTTAGAAGATGGCAGCGCCCCTCTGTTACCCCAAGACACTTTTGATATAGTGCTAGTCTTTAATTACTTACATCGGCCACTGTTCCCGCAAATTGCCGCTAGCCTTAAGCACGGGGGACTCATTGTCTATGAGACTTTTACGTGGCAACAGGCGGAAATTGGCCGCCCTCGCAATCCCGATTTTTTACTCAAAGAACACGAACTACAATCCGTATTTGCTAACTGGCAACCTTTGCATTACTTTGAAGGGCGGTTAAGCGATGCTGTTACGGGTATTGAAAGTGCTAAGGCGCAGTTGATCGCGCGAAAACCGCTCCAGTGATCCCATTTGGGGTCAACTGCCACCATAAGTATTAAATAAGTGTAAGAGGCCAAGGATGTTTCCGTATCCAGAGCAGTATCGTGTTGCCATGCCACCAATAACCACGGCGCTAATGGTGGCGTGGGCCCTGTTAAGCCACAGCTTGTTAGCCGATGCTAGCCCTTTTGCCTTGTATCCACTGTTTACCTTGTTTCCAGCTGTTATTGGGTTGCATTTATATTTGATTTGGCTTGCCAAAGGGATGAGTCGACTCGACCAATGTTTTTATGCCTTGGTGCATATTCCTCTGGCCTTTGTTGTGTGGACTTTCACTATTATGCATGTGAATGGTAATGCCTTTTCTTAGGGCTGAACCGGGCAGAGCCTCAGGTTAGCCCGTTCAAATGGCTTAACTTCATTCGAATACCTTAAATAAAAAAGCGCCCCGATGTTCGGGGCGCTTTTTATCAATCTCTTGCGGGTGGGTTAGGCCGTAGTGTTGATATTGTGGCCGGTATTTCCCACGGGTTGAGGTGTGGCTGCGTTAATTAAATCAACGGCAATTTGACCTTCCGCCTTTTGCTGCTCTTTGGCTAACTGCGCCACTTTAACGCCAACGGCACCATTTTCTAAGTTAGGCGTGATAGCTTGGGTGTTCAGTGAAATAGACATAACTAACCTCAATTGTAAGCTGAGTCTTTGTATCGGCAAGCTCAGGTTTTACTTTAGTCCTTTATCCTAAGTTTGCCAATCCAAAACCCTGTTATTGCTTATACCGCTTTATTCGCTTTTGCCGTGAGTAACTTACGACTAAGTACTATGATGGCGGTTAAGCCCAATGAACCTAGAATTAATCCCAGTGCCAGCCCAACACTCTGTAGCGCAGTGGGATCAATCACTAGCGCAACCCCCATACCAAACATCATCACACCCGACATCAGCTTGAGTGCTTGGCCTTCTTTTTCGGTCAGTTTACGTTTGCCTAAGGTCGCACTAAACACAATCACAATAATTGCCAGTGGGATCACATAGACAATATTGTATAAAACCAGATACATATAGCGCTCAATCTCAGGCAGGTTATGCATGGATAGTACGCTGGTATAAATCATCGGGAAGCCCGCGGTGCAGAGCAGTTCGTAGGCATTGGCTAAAATCGCTAGTACAGTCGATCCCAGAATTAAGGCGCCTAAACTACTGGAATTAGAGAGTTTCCCCATGCGTTTGATCAGGCTCGTACGGTTTTCAGCCGACATTGAGAGGGTGACTTCTCCTTTAGTAAAGAAGTAGTCTTTTACGTTAATGGTGCCTGCAATCAAGGCTAAGACCCCGGCCGCTAAGATGATCATTCCACCATCACTACCTGCTCCTAGCAGTTTGAAGATATTCAGCCATGCCGTCATAAACAGGAAATAAATAAAGCCAGAGAAGAACACGAAGATACCGCCGACTAACAGCATACGGCTACGGCTCTTCGCATTAACCATAATCGACAGTAAAAACAGCAATACGAAGAAGGCGCAAGGGTTAAAGGCATCGACGCCAGCAAGTACTAAGGTCAGCAGCGGGAGTGACATCGTCTCGGGAGTGACCACTCCGACAAGTGGTAATTCAACGGGTTGTACTTCAGCTTGGTCGGTACTTGCCAGGCTAGTTGCATCACAGGTTCCTTCACCTGAGTCGGTTCCGCAAGTGCCAAACAGAGGTTCACTATTGGTCGGTGCAGTTGACGCAGCTCCCTTTGTTGGCATATCCGCTTCGCTTAGCTGACCACCTAAGGATAAGTAACAATTCTTCAAACGATTAACGAGGAACTCGCCAGTAACCGCTTCGCTGGAATAACCGATAATGGCTTTTTCGCAGCTCGCCATATAAGGAACTGAGCGGGCTTCTGTGGCGGTTTTGGCGGCAATATTTTGCCAAATATCCTGTACGCCAGGTGCAGAAACCATATGGGATTCAAGTTCTATCCACGGATATTTTTGCGGTAGTGAATCAATAAAAGGGTGAGCTTGTGCGCAGTGTGGACAGGTTTTCGACCAAAAAAAGTAGAGTTTAATCTTAAGCTCACCTTGGGCGTTGACGTAATGCCACGTTTGATCGGAAGTATTTGGGGTGTCGGCCCAACTAGGTGCACTGAGCATTGCTAATGCGAGAGAGCATAGCAGAGCGAATTGGGTTAAGTATTTAGTCATAGTGCCTCCACAATTGTGGACAAGATGTGTTTTAAATGGATTTCTGACTATTACTCTACTGAATTCAATCCTTTTGATTAAATTAAGCATTAAGAAATGTTAGTTAACTCGCGATTAACTGGTTTTTGGGAAGTGAGGCAGGTTTACTGTTGGGGAAATAAGCTGCGAATAACTGAAAAGCACCCCAAGGTGCTTTTCAGTCTATGGTTAAGCGCTTAGTTTAACGCTGTACCATTAACACTCAGTTTTACATCGATATTATTACGTGTAGCGTTAGAATATGGACACACTTGATGGGCATGTTGTACTAAGGCTTCGGCTTCAGCTTGCGGCAGGTCAAGATTGACTTCTAGGGCGACGGTTAAGGCAAAACCTCCCGCATCATTGGCACCAATGCCAACCACAGCACTGACAGGCGCTTCAGTAATGGCCACTTTGCCGATTTTGGCAACGTGCAAAACCGCATTAGAGAAACAAGCCGCATAACCTGCTGCAAACAGTTGCTCAGGGTTCGTTGCTAATCCACTTCCGCCCATTGCCTTTGGATAGGCGAGTGCTACATCGAGTAACCCATCATCGGTACTGACTTGGCCTTGACGACCTGCTCTGGCGGTTGCTCGGGTTTCATACAATGTTTTCATGTTTAGATCCTCAGTGTTTAAATGGTTAATTTAAGTTGTGCGCAATTTAATTGTGGTAAACTATAGTTCGATCTTTAGTGTGAATGCAAGTATATTGTGCGCAATATATTTAAGTTTTTTGGAATGACTATGCCAAGCTATGAGTTAACTTCAATGGAAAAGGCGTTAGAAATGTCTGAAACCACCAATACAGACAATGTGTTATGCCTAGAGAATCAAGTTTGTTTTTCTCTATACAGTGCAGCAAATGCCATGGTGCGAGCTTATCGTCCTATGCTTGATAAGCTAGATTTAACCTATCCCCAATATTTGGTCATGCTAGTGTTGTGGCAGGAGCAGGGGATTAGCGTGAAGACCTTAGGAGATAAATTGTTCCTCGATTCGGGTACATTGACGCCGTTACTTAAACGTTTAGAGTCGAAGGGATTAGTGAGTCGCGGTCGTAGCGAACAGGATGAAAGGGTTCGGGTGCTCAGTTTAACTTCTGCTGGTCAGGCGTTAAAGCAACAGGCCAGTGAGATCCCGCATTTAATGCGCTGTAAAATTGGGGCTGAAATTGATGATCTTAAGGCGCTAAAAGCCATGTGTGATAAAGCATTGGCACAGTTGCACAGTGTAGATTAGGTCTCTCTGTTCGAAAGAATTGGGATACATTAGCCAGAAGCACGTCAGGATGGATAAAACCTCTATGAGTTCATTCGATATTGCTATTATCGGTGGTGGCATCAGCGGTGTCGGCATTGCCCAATATGCCGCAGCGGCAGGGTATTCAACTTTACTTATTGAAAAAGGTGAGATTGGCGGCCAAACCTCAGCCAATTCCAGTAAGCTTATCCACGGTGGCCTGCGTTACCTTGAGAGTGGGCAAGTTAATCTCGTGCGTAAGTCACTGCTTGAACGGCGTAATTTACTGGATCTGGCGCCTAGCTTAGTCAAACCCGTTCCTTTCTACATTCCCGTCTATCAGGACAGTCAACGCAATCCGTTGACGATACGTGCTGGGCTGAGTTTATATGCATTGTTGAGTAAATTTGACCCGCTTGGGCGTTTTGTCTCTATTCCCGCGGTGCATTGGCATCGTTTTAACGGGCTTAAACTCACGGGGTTAAAAGCGGTATTCCAATACTGGGATGCACAAACCGATGATAAATTACTCACTCAAGCAGTGGCGCGAAGCGCTCAAGCACTTGGCGCGCATATTTATGCTGAGGCAGAGTTTTTGCAGCTCAATCATTTACGGGAGCATATTGAGCTTAGCTTTCGCCATTGCGGCCAAGTACAACAAATTGATGCCAAGCTGGTGATAAATGCCGCTGGCCCTTGGGTTAATCAGGTATTAGCTAACGTTGAGCCGCCTCTTGCGGGTGTTGAAATCGATTGGGTACAGGGTGCGCATTTATTGCTCGACTTGCCTGCACCAGAGGGGATTTTATATTTAGAATCCTGCTTCGATAAGCGGGTGATTTTTGTGATGCCTTGGTATGGCCAAATGCTCATCGGCACCACTGAAACAGTGCTGACGTCCATCGATACCCCTCCCCAAGTAACGGAATCTGAAACTCAGTACCTCTTAGGTATTTATCGTCATTACTTTCCACTTTCCCCATCGATTGAGGAGCTTAAGGCTAAGATAGTGCAAACCTATTGCGGCGTGCGAGTGCTACCTAAACAGGCTAGTTCCGCTTTTGAGCGGCCTCGGGATACCTTAATGCAAACCTCAGTTTCGCATCCAAGGCTGCTGAGTTTATATGGTGGCAAACTCACGACCTTTAGAAGCACTTCTGCTGAAGTAATTGAATGGATTGAACAAAAGTTAGGGAAACGTCCACCAATCGCCGATGTAGACAGCCTCAGATTAACTTAATTCTGTCTAACATTGGGTGTGATGCTGTGGTTGAAGATGATCTTTTTGCATAAAAACGCTAAAGTGTGGCGCTTTTTAACTGAGGCCGTTACGGTATTTGTTATGCTTCAGTTGTTATCTCAATTTCACTCGCCATCTCAATAGATAAGATAGACGGGAACTGCTGTGGGTACGATGCTGTGAGTACATTAGTGCAATGTGGGTATTTTGAACAAGGCCAATGCCAATCCTGTCGTCATATTAAGCTCCCTATGTCGATGCAATTAGCGGCGAAAACCCAAGAATTACAGCAATTGTTAGCCCCATTTGTTGAGCATACTAATACCCAATTTTTGCCGCCCGTAGTGGGTGAGAACCAAGGTTTTCGTAACAAGGCGAAAATGGTGGTGCTGGGCGCGGCTCATGCGCCTGTACTGGGGATTGTCAGTCCAAGCGGTGAGGCGGTGAGTCTCTGTGACTGCTTGCTGTATCCTGCTGATATGCAAGCGTTGCTCCACCGTCTGGAGCGTTTTGTGCAGCAAGCGGGTATCCCGCCGTATCGTATCGATAAAGCCAAGGGCGAGCTTAAGTTTATTCTACTGACGCGCAGCCAAGTGCGCGGCGAATATATGCTGCGTTTTGTGCTGCGCTCATCCGATGCCATTGCCCGTATTGAACGGGAATTACCCGCGTTGCTGGCTGAATATCCACAAATCAGCGTCGTATCGGTAAATATTCAGCCCATTCATATGGCGATCCTTGAAGGGGATGAGGAAATTTTCTTAACTGAAAATACTCGTCTTGAAGAGCGCTTTAACGATGTGCCTTTGTTTATTCGCCCAAAAAGCTTTTTTCAAACGAATCCACAGGTTGCTGCAAAGCTGTATCAAACCGCCCGTGAGTGGGTTGGTGAATTTGCACCAAAGTCCCTGTGGGATTTATTTTGTGGTGTGGGCGGTTTTGGCTTGCACTGCGCCTCCAAAGATATCCCTTTAACTGGGATTGAAATCGAAGCCGAGGCGATTGCGTGCGCTAAGATGTCGGCGCAAATGATGGGGCTGGATAACGTGCAGTTTATGGCCCTCGACTCTACCGATTTTGCCAAGGGTGATGCGGCGCAAACAAAGCCCGATTTGATTATTGTCAATCCGCCGCGTCGTGGGATTGGTGAGTCCCTGTGTCACGCCTTAAGTGAATTTGCCCCTAGGGCGATTTTGTATTCCAGTTGTAATCCCAAAACCCTTGCTAAAGATCTCGCCCATATTCGTGGCTATCGATTAACTAAGGTGCAGTTGTTCGATCTCTTTCCCCATTCGGATCATTTCGAAGTCTTAGCCATGTTGGTAAAAGATTAAGCGATCTAAATGAATGATCTCCTGAGCAGTAGATCGCTATAGTTTAGAGGTTGATAAAAAGGAATTTTGTTCATTTTACCTTTGGTTGAGTATTTTTGTGTCTTGCTGATTTAGCTTTCATTAAACTGTCTTTTTAGTGACATAATCTTGTTCACTTTATGCGTCGAAGGGCAAAGTTTATGCTACAGATATTCTTACGTTTTTTTTCTCTTGGTCTGATGAGCTTTGGTGGCCCAGCGGCGCATATTGGTTATTTTCGCCAGACCTTTGTCAACGAACTCGCCTGGCTTGATGATAAACGTTATGCCAGTTTTGTAGCCTTAAGCCAATTTATGCCGGGGCCGGGATCGAGTCAGGTGGGGTTTGCTATTGGTTATCATCGTGGTGGGCTTTTAGGGGCGATAGCCGCCTTTGCTGGATTTACCTTGCCTTCCTTCGTGCTGATGTATTTGTTGGCGGTGACGACTGCCGCTTGGTTAGGTAACGAGTACATGCAAGGCATTGTGCATGGCTTAAAACTGCTGGCCGTCGTGGTTGTCGCAGATGCGGTATTGGCGATGTTTAAGCAATTTTGTCAACGGCAAACGGCGCGTTTACTCATGCTCGGTAGTGCCGCTGCGATACTCATTCTGCCTTTCTTATGGACACAAATCACCTTACTGTTGCTTGCTGCCATTTTAGGTATGTTATTCCTGAGTGCGACTGAGAGCGAGTCCAGTAAAAATGAACCGATTAGGTTAAATTACCTGAGCTTAGGATTATTCGTTGTCTTATTTGTGGCGAGTTTTTTTGCCTTAAATCTGGGGATTGAAGCAGGGATTTTTGGTGAGTTTTTTCGTGTCGGGAGTTTAGTCTTTGGTGGCGGCCATGTGGTGCTGCCACTGCTTGAAACCGCTGTGGGTGATACGATGAGCGGCGATCGTTTTCTCACCGGATACGCCTTTGCCCAAGCCGTGCCTGGGCCTATGTTTACCTTTGCCACCTTCCTTGGTGCCGAGATGATGCTAGACAATCCCTTTGTCGGTGCGGCCATTGCAACTGTAGCAATCTTCTTACCGGGATTTTTATTGATGCTGGTGGGCTTAAAAAGTTGGCATGCGATTGCCGCAAGGCCCAAGATTGCCGGCATGCTCTCGGGCATAAATGCCTGTGTGGTGGGATTATTGGCGGCTGCGCTGTATCAACCTGTATTTACCCAAGGGGTGTTATCTGCGGTGGATATGGCTGTTGTCTTGCTTGGTTTTGGTGCATTAAAACTCTTTAAACCGCAGATGTTGTTACTGGTCTTAGGTTTTAGCCTATGTGGCATAGGACTGATATTATTAGCTTAAAATCAGTTGAGTATAATTTTTATCCTCTATAGAAAATTTTGTTAACCCAAGCGCTAAGTGGATGCACCTTTTTGGCTATACTTCGACCATATAAAAAATATAAATTACATCACTCTGGAGTAAGCAAGCATGTCGAATTTAAGCCTGCGTAATAAATTACTGCTGTTATCTTTGTTTCCCCTCATCTTGACCTTATTAGTGTTAATGACTGTTTCCTACTATGTCGAACAGGAATCTCTCGCGGAAGAGGTTGTGACCTTTAGAACAAAATTAGTGGGCGAACGTAAACAACAAATTAAAGAAGCGACCGAAATTGCCGCGGGAATTGTGCAATACCAATTGTCTTTAAAGGAGCAAGGTAATGTGAATCAAGCATTGCGAGATATTCGTTTTGGCAGTGCGGGTTACTTCTTTATGTATGATTCCCAAGGTAAAAATATATTCCATGCTTTATTACCTAATTTAGAAGGTCAAAACAAAATCGATATGACCGACCCGCGCGGCACCAAGATTATTGTTGGTTTGCTGGATGCGGCGAAACGGGGTGATGGTAACTTTTCTTACTATTATCAGAAGCCTAATACCAATGAGCAAATTGAGAAGATAAGCTACGTGATGATGGTTCCAGGTACAGACTGGATGTTAGGAACTGGCGCTTATATTGATGATATTGAAGCCGTAGTTGAAGATTATCGTCAAACTGTGACTGAACAGATGGCTGAGAAATCGTTTATGATCCTCCTCATCGCCATTGTGTTAACGGGGATTACGGCGTTTATCATTATGGTCGCCGCCCATCGAATGGTCGTGCCGATCAAAAATATGGCTGATAATCTTAATGATATCGCTCAAGGTGAAGGGGATTTAACTAAGCGCTTAATGGTTAAAGGTGAAGACGAGATTGCTCAATTAGGTCGAGCTTTTAACTTGTTTGTCGATAAGCTACAAACCATTATCGGTGATGTGGCGAATGCGACCGCCAAAGTCAAAACGGCTGCCAATGCGATTCATGACCAAACGAAAGTGATGTCACACCAACTGCTCAGTCACAACAATGAGACTGACCAAGTCGTTACCGCGATTACTGAAATGTCATCTACCGCGAGTGAAGTCGCGCAAAACACCACCCAAGTGGCCGAAGCTACTCAAGCGGCGACAGGTGATGTGGCTAACGCTCAGCGCTGTGTCGATGCATCATTAGAAGAAATTGCTGGATTGATGGCGCAAATCAATAATGCCGCGGGCAGTATCAAATCGTTGAGTGAACAATCGCAGAAGATTAACAGCGTATTGTCGGTGATTGGTGGCATTGCCGAGCAAACCAATTTGCTCGCTCTTAACGCAGCCATTGAAGCTGCCCGAGCCGGTGAACAGGGACGGGGTTTTGCCGTAGTAGCCGATGAGGTACGTAACTTAGCCAGCCGAACTCAGGCAAGCACCTTAGAAATTAATGAAATGCTATCAGAACTGCATAAGCTGGTCTCGCAGGCGGTGAAAACCATGGACGAGAGTCAGCAGAGTTGTGTGCGCTCGGTTGAATCTTCCCGTGCTATTTCTGAAAGCTTAGGTTCGGTTACCTCGGCGGTAACGGCGATTAACGATATGAGTACCCAAATTGCCACCGCGGCTACCGAGCAAAGCTCTGTGACCGAGGAAATCAACCGTAACGTTTATGCTATCCAAGAAATTGTGAATGAGCTGCTACATTCCAGTGAAGATGCGGCAAGGGTGAGTCAGACTGTGTCGCAGGAAGGGACCAATCTTGGCAAGTTAGTTGGGCAGTTTAAAATTTAATACTGATTTATTATTGAGTTATAAAATAAAACGGGAGATAACATCTCCCGTTTTTTATATCCATTTATTGAGTCGTATCCCCAAATATCTGTTTAGGCTGGTTCGATAACCCGCTTAGTCACCTTTTCAACTCTTACTGCGCAAACCTTATATTCAGGGATATAAGCCACGGGATCTAAGGCATTGATGGTGAGTTTGTTCGCTGCGGCTTCGACAAAATGGAACGGCAAGAACAGTACACCGGCTTGGGCGCGTTTAGTCACAAAGGCATCGATTTCAATCTCTCCGCGGCGGGTGATAAGGCTAATTCTGTCGCCATTATTTATCCCGAGTTGCTCGGCATCATAGACTGAAATCATCACTTTAGGTGCGCCGAGTAAATCCAGTCCCGGTGTTTTACGGGTGAGTGTACCTGTGTGGAATTGTTCTAAGAGCCGCCCCGTTGATAGCGTCAGTGGGTACTCGTTGCAGGGCATTTCGGCGGGAAGACGATAACTGACGGGCGTAAATAAGCCTAAACCGCGGGTGAATTGACTCTGGTGCATAATCGGTGTTCCCGGATGATTTTCATCTGGACAGGGCCATTGAATACCCTGAGGCACTTTACCCTCTGCACTTGTGGTTAATCTTTCCCAACGAATACCGCGATACTGGGGTGTTAATACATTGATTTCAGACCAAATAGCCTCTTCATCTTTGTAATCCCAGTTTGCGCCCATGGCATTAGCCAGCGCTTGTACGATCTGCCAATCGGGTAAGGCTTCCCCCGGTGAGGCAAGCGCTTGCTCGAGTCGCTGCACCCGGCGCTCGGTATTGGTAAAGTGACCGCGTTTTTCTACAAAAGCGGCGGCGGGCAAGACCACATGGGCAAGCTCGGCCGTCTCGGTTAAAAAGATATCCTGCACTACCAGAAACTCGATTTGACTCAGTGCATTAAGCACATGAGCTTGATCGGGATCGCTCAGCACTGGATTTTCACCCATCACATATAAGGCTTTGATTTTGCCCTCGGCAATGTCGTGCATCATGTGGGTTGCCGTGACGCCAATTTCCCCCGATAACGGCGTTTGCCAGTAGTTTTCGAAGCGCATTCTGGCATGAATATCCATGACCTTTTGATAGCCTGTGAAGTAGTTGGGTAATGCACCCATATCACAAGCCCCTTGCACATTACTCTGGCCGCGTAGCGGATTGATACCCGCCCCTGATACTCCGATATTGCCGCAGAGTAGTTGCAGGTTAGAAATGGCGGTGACGTTATCGTGGCCTGTCGTATGCTGAGTGATGCCCATGGCGTAGTAAACTGCCGTTTTTTGTGCAGTGCCTATGGTACGCGCGATGCGGGCGATATCCTCAGCTTTAACACCTGTGATTAGGGCGGCGTTTTCGAGGGAGTAATCCTCCTTCGCTAATTCCGCATAGAGGCCCTCGATCCCTTCAGTACGCTCGGCAATATAGTCTTTATCCTGCCAATTATTGCGAATAATCTCCGCCATAATGGCGTTTAATAGCATCACATCCGTGCCCGGTCTGTGGGCAACATAGAGTTCGGCCTTTTCTGCTATGCCTACGCGTTTAGGATCGGCCACGATTAATCGTGCGCCGTGCTGCATTACCGCCTGCTGGATTTTTGAGGCAATAATCGGGTGGGCGCAGGTGGTGTCTGAACCGATGATAAAGATAACATCCGAGTCCTTAATACTTGGAATATCATTGGTCATCGCGCCACTACCAATACTCTGTTGTAAGCCCGTTACCGTCGATGAGTGGCATAGGCGGGCGCAGTGATCGATATTATTGGTACCAAGAACGCTGCGGACAAACTTTTGCAGCACAAAGTTATCTTCGTTAGTCGCTTTGGCAGAGGCGAGACTAGCGATCGCATTGCTGCCATCTTGCTGTTTTATCTCGGTTAAGCGTTTCGCCACATAAGCGATGGCTTCGGGCCAACTACAAGGTTGTAGTTCGCCATTTTTACGTATTAATGGTGTCGTGAGGCGTTTGTCGCTGTGAATAAAATCGAAACCAAAACGCCCTTTAACACATAACATGCCTTGGTTAACAACCGAGTCTTTATTGCCTTCGATATGGCGAATGCGATTGGTGTTAGGGTCAATTTTAAGATCCAGACGACAGCCTACACCGCAGTAAGTACAAATCGTCGAGGCGGTTTTAAGTGCTGTTTTATCGCCTTGGCGTTTGTCCCGCGCATCGACCAGTGCGCCAGTGGGACACACCTGCACGCAGTTGCCACATTGTACACAGCGACTATCGGCCATGCTCGCGCTAAAGCCAACTCTCGGCGCGCGGCGCACGAGGCTTTGACTGATTTCCTGTGGCAGCGCCTGATAGGAATCTTCGGTAAATTGGATGGCGCAGTGGCCGCTCTGCTGGCACACATCAACGCATTTGCCGCAGCTAATGCAACGGTTGGCATCAAATTGAATAAAGGGTGAACTCTTATCTACGCTGAAATGTCTTGCATTTTCAGTGAGTAAGCTTTTGCTCTCAACACCGTAATCCGTAGCGTAATCCCTCAGTTTACAGTCGGTATTAGCTTGGCAGGCGCACTCAAGGCAACGCGCCGCCTCTTGCATGGCGGCATCTGCGGGAAAGCCCAATTCGACTTCACTGTAATTCAGCAGCCGTTGTAGTGCTGTTAATTCGGGCATTTTCAAGCGGGACTGACGTGGCGTATGGGGATAAAGCGTTGGTGCGGCTTCTGATGTTGTTTTTGCTTGCTTAAGGGCGCTCGGAATGGTTTTTACCGAGTTAAAATCGTGGGCATGTAAATCACAGCTAAGGCCAATTTGAAGCATTTTATCAATGGCTTTTGCCGCTTTTCGGCCATCACCAATGGCGGCAACCGCGGTGGCTGGGCCGCGGCGGGCATCTCCCATCACAAACAGTTTTTCCACACCCGATGACATGGTTTGCTCACAACCAATGAGGGTGTTCCAGCGACTGAGTGCCAGCTCGCCATGGCTGAGTTGCCCCATGGGATCTTGCATAAAGCTCAGGTCTGGTGCCTGCGAGACGGCGGCGATAACAGTGTCGAAGGCTTCGGTAAAGGTTTCCCCAGTGTCCACGGGGGCGCGTCTGCCTGAAGCATCAGCTTCGCCGAGCGCCATTTTGCTGAAGGTAACCGACTGTACATGTCCATTGGCATCACTATGATTTTCAATGGGATTGGTTAAGAAGTGGAATTTTACTCCTTCAACTTCGGCCTCGTGTACTTCGTAGGCTTCGGCGGGCATTTCGGCGCGGGTACGGCGGTAGATTAAGGTAACATCGCAGCCTTCACGTACCGCTGTACGAGCACAATCGATGGCGGTATTGCCGCCGCCGATGACTGCGACTTTTTTACCCAACTTCAGTTGCTTATCGAGGCAATGAGCCTTAAGAAAATCTACTCCAAGATAACAGCCCGCCAGCTCCGAGCCTTTATAATTCATTGGCACCGCTTTTTGGGCGCCGATCGCAAGGCACACCGCATCGAAGTCGGTGACCAACTGGGCTAAGTGAACCTCATGGCCGAGTCGAGTCTGGGTATGAATGATTAAACCATTACGACACAGCAGCTCGATTTCTTTATCGAGAATCGCCTTGGGTAAACGGTATTCGGGAATACCGTAGCGCAGCCAACCGCCCGCCTTGGGCATGGCTTCAAATATCTCGACATTATGCCCTTGATTCGAAAGATAATAACCCGCACTTAAGCCCGCAGGGCCTGCGCCTATAATGGCAATTTTCTTACCCGTGTCTGCGAGGCGTGGCGGTTGATAGCTATTGCCGTGCTCGTCATCGGCTAAATCTAAATCGGCAGCGTGGCGCTTAAGTTGGCGGATGGCAATAGGGTCGTCGACGAGGCCGCGGCGGCATTCGGTTTCGCAAAACGCGGGGCAGACACGGCCAATCGACAGCGGCAGTGGCAGAGTGTCTTTAATGACTTTAATCGCTTGGGTGTGGTCACCTTGGGCAATGTGGTTGAGATAACTTTGTACATCGACCCCCGCAGGGCAGGCCTGTTGGCAGGGCGCTTCACAATCGGCAAAGTGATCACTCAAGATGGTGTTCAGTGCCGCTTGGCGCTGTTTGGTTAAAAACGCCGATTGGGTGATGACCTTCATGCCTGTTTGAGCTGGGGTTTCACAGGCTTTAACGCAGCGTAGACTGGCATCGCTATTTTCGATTTGCACCAGACAGAGGTTACAGTCCTGCTTTTCGGCATGGGCTTGCGTGTCCAATTGCCGTGAGGCGTCAGTGGGATCGCACAGGCTGGGAATAGTAATACCCGCCTTACGGGCTGCGTGTAATAGGTTATCGCTCGGCTCGGCCGAGACTATCTGATTATCGATTCGAAGTTCTATCATCCCATGGCCTTTAATATTTGTAGGGTGCTTGCTGCATAGCGTAAAGCGGTAGACTTAGGTGGATTTGAGTATAACTAGAGCGCTTTAGAAGATGTTTATGGGGGAGGAAAGTTTGATGCTAAATTGCCGCACTTATCACAAACTCGTTGTAGACTGTGCGCTAGAGGTTTTTTTACTGGGTTTAGACTGTGATTAGCATAGGTTTTACGTTTATTGACATCAGGACTTACAACTAAGATTTGAGAACGATGAATATTCAGAGAGTGAAAGCATTTGTTATCGCGGCGCAGTTGGGGTCTGTATCGGCTGCGGCCCGTCAATTGGGTAAACGTCAACCCCAAGTCAGTCAGTGGATTGCCGAGCTTGAGGTTGATCTCGGTGTTCAGTTGTTTCAACGTGGGGCTAATCAAGTTGAATTGAGTTTAGCGGGTCAGCATCTATTGCCTAGGGCAATATTAGCCTTATCTCAATGGGAGCAATTTTCCAGTTCGGCTGCGCATTTTGCAACTTATCAAAAGGGGATAATTTGTCTCGGTGTGGAAAGCCATATTCCATTAAACGGTTTGATAACCGTGGTTAACACTTTTTTTGAGCAGTTTCCTGCGGTCAATTTCGTGCTGCAAGTCGATAAGTTAACTGTGTTAAATGAAGCATTTAATGCAGGCAATATCGATCTTTTATTACGTCATCAGTCGGATGAATTGCACTTAACGGAAGTCGGTTATTGCCGGATAGGCAAGTATAAAGAAGTGTTATTAGTTTCACGGCAAAGCCCATTAAGTAAACAAGCCATTGTTGCACCAAGCGAGTTGGCGATTTACCGTGAATATGTTTGGGCGGGTGGCCAAGCATGTTGTGAGGATTTGGAGGTGGGTTTTAGTGGACATTATTGTGTGATCCCTGATTTAGGGTTATTAAAAAAACTGCTTATTGATGGGAGTGGTTATGCATTTTTACCTTTGTCCCTTGCTCAAACCGAAATAAACCAGGGGTTGCTAACTGTCGTTAAACTCAATTGTGAACGAGAAAATGTCGAACGCGGTTTAGAATTGCGCTGGCACTTTGGATTTGAGTCCAGCGCATTAGGGCTGAGTTTGTTGGATTTAATCAAAAATCAGCTGAGTGAGTTAACATGAGCCATCATTCTGTTTGTTCATCGTATACCACTTCACCTTCAAGCCATGTCATTAACACGCGTGTGTTGGCGATTTGCTTCGGTGTCGATTGAGTGATATCGCGCTCTAACATGACGATATCGGCGGATTTGCCAACCTCTAAAGTGCCTGTGATATCATCTAACCCCAACGCTTGTGCGGGATTAATGGTATAAGCGGCGATCGCTTGATGAATATCAGCTATCCCCATGTTCTTCAAGTAGACTGCGTTAGCTATCCCTACTAATGGATTGATATCGTTAACATTCCAGTCACTGCTTAATGTTACATTTGCACCCGTATTTAAAATCGCGTTAATTGGCAATAGTGCGTGTGCCCGTTGTTTACCAATAAACGGTATCGCCCAATCATGATCTTGTTCTGCAATATAGTCACTGCCTAACTGAAAGTCTGCATCAACTCTCAGTGGCGCGAAGCGTTTAATATCTTGGGCTGAAACCATTTCTAAATGCGTCATTGAGTAGGCGGTAGTAGCCCCTTGGGCTCGTAAGGTTTCAATCGCATTTAAGGTATTGCGTACTCCTGCATCACCTATGGCATGGATGTGTGCTCCGTAGCCAATCTTGTTCAGTTCACTGAGCCACCATGCCATTTTTGTGGCTGGAATATACTCAAGACCATGGGGAATTTGAGGGGTATAACTCCAATCATAAGGATCTAAGGTGCTTGCTGTACCATTGATAATGATGCCATCACTGTATATTTTTACTTGGTTTATTTGTATAAGCCTTTGTTTGTCATTTGATTTTATTTTTTTGAAGAATGCAAGTTGCTCATTTGCCTCATCGGCTGGATATACCCAAGGACGTAGGCTCACCCGAGCAGTCAAGGCTTGATTTTTTTCTGCGGTTAACCAAGTTTCTAACCAACCTCTTTTCCAATATAAACGACCGTCTCCAATTGTGGTTATGCCATGTTTGCTAGCTTGGGCTAAACCATTAAGTAATCCTTGGTAGTTAGCTTCTGCTAAGTTAGGTTGGTTTTTCCATGCCTGTTCCATCAGGAGATCTCCCGCATTATCAAGCAGTATTCCGAGAAGTTTTCCGGTCGTTTTATCCTTAAGAATTTTTCCCCCTTGAGGCTCCTTTGAGTGTATGGTTATGCCCGCTTCTGCCAGAGCAAGTGAGTTGACCCACATGGAATGAGAGGTTTGCTCCATGATAATTACGGGGTTATTAGGGAATATTTCATCAAGGATTGCTAATGGACTGGTGTCGTTATCTTGCATTAATTGGCTTAGTTCATGCCCATAACCCAGAAGCCACTCTCCCTCTTCAAGTTCCTCTTTGCAGGCACGCAAAGAGCGAATATACCCATTGATATCTTTATCTTCATCCAATAAGCAATCACTGCCTATTTCACTGGCGGCCTCAAAGACGTGATTATGGTTATCAACAAAACCAGGGAGTAAATACCCGCCTTTTAAGTCAATGACCTGAGTTTTATTGCTAACATTGTTCATCGCATTTTGTTCATCGCCTATGTAGACAATCTTGCCATCCTTGATGGCTAGGCTCGTAGCATTGTTGTGACCATAAATATGTGTATTGGTCAGTAAAGTGTCTGCCAGCTCCTCATTTGCACAGGCTGAAATCGTAAATAATCCTGTTAATGTCATTGATTTTACTAATAATGATTTTGATTGTTTATTTTTCATCTGACTTAGAGTCCAAAGTGGTGATCTATAACTTGTAGGATAAATGGAAGGGGTTTGGCTGTGAAAGTTAGTGAGTATCTGAAAAGTGAGATAGTCAATTCATTGGTATCAATTTTAGTTATCGATTCAATTGAGTGTTGCAGATTTTGAATAATATGTTAGTGCAAACAACATTGTTAAGTGCAGGCTACACAATGGAACGGTCATATTCGATGATTGAATCAATAGTGGCATTAACTTGTTGAATACATAAGATACATCACAGTTTTTTATGCATTGACCTGAGTGATTTAGTTTAGGATCGTTGAATTTGAAGATAAATTATCTCGCCAATTCCATTTAATAAACGCTGCGCCCTAGGTTTACCAGCGTTGTTAGGTTAAAATGCGCGGTTGCAATTACCGTTAAGCGCCGCCTGCTTTGATGGGAAACCCATTAAAAACGGCAAAAATAAGCGAAGTTAAAAATCCATGTTTGAAGTTAATCCAGTAAAATTCAAAATTAAGGAGCTTGCCGAGCGTACGCAGCTTCTTAGGGGGTATCTTTGACTACGATGCTAAGCATGAGCGTCTAGAAGAAGTCAGCCGTGAACTTGAAAGTTCTGAGGTGTGGAACGAGCCAGAACGTGCTCAAGCCCTAGGTAAAGAGCGCGCCAGCCTTGAAGCCGTCGTAAAAACTATCGATGATATGGACTCAGGTCTTGAAGACGTTGAAGGTCTACTTGAGCTTGCCATCGAAGAAGAAGACGAAGACACCTTCAATGAAACCACCAAAGAGCTGGATTATTTAGAGAGCCGTTTGGCTGAACTCGAATTCCGCCGTATGTTCTCTGGTCCTCAGGACGCCTCAAACTGTTACTTAGACATTCAGTCGGGCAGTGGTGGTACAGAAGCGCAAGATTGGGCCAACATGGTACTGCGTATGTATCTGCGTTGGGGCGAAGCCCACGGATTTAGTCCTGAGCTGATGGAGGTAACCGACGGTGACGTGGCCGGTATTAAGGGCGCGACCATTAAGTTTACCGGTGAGTATGCCTTTGGTTGGTTACGTACCGAAACTGGCGTGCACCGCTTAGTGCGTAAATCGCCATTTGACTCATCGGGTCGTCGCCACACGTCTTTCTGCTCGGTATTCGTTTACCCTGAGATTGATGACGATATCACCATCGATATCAACCCTGCTGACTTACGTATCGACGTATACCGCGCCTCGGGTGCCGGTGGTCAGCACGTAAACCGAACCGAATCTGCGGTACGTATTACCCACTTACCGACCAACACGGTAGTGCAGTGCCAGAACGACCGTTCACAGCACAAGAACAAAGATTCGGCGATGAAACAGTTAAAAGCCAAACTGTTCGAATTAGAAATGCATAAGCAAAATGCCGAAAAGCAAGCCGCCGAAGATGCCAAGTCCGACATCGGTTGGGGTAGCCAGATCCGTTCTTATGTATTGGATGATTCCCGTATTAAAGACTTACGCACTAGCGTGGAGACGCGCAATACCCAAGCGGTACTCGATGGCGATCTGGACAAGTTTATCGAAGCCAGTTTGAAATCAGGGCTGTAATTAATTCAAAGGTATAGACGAGAAATAACATGACTGAACAAGTACAAGATGAAAACAAACTGATTGCCGAGCGTCGTGCCAAGCTAGACAGCATTCGCCCGAACTGCAGCGCGAATGCTCACCCTAATACGTTCCGTCGCACCCATAAAGCGGCTGAGTTGCAGGAAAAATACGGTCAAAACACTAAGGAAGAACTCGAAGCCTTAGGTTTTAGAACCAGCATCGCTGGTCGTATCATGGCAAAACGTGGCCCATTCCTGGTGATCCAAGACGTGTCTGGTCGTATCCAAGCTTATGCTGAAAAGGGCGTTCAAGCGGATCTGAAGGATCGTTACCAAGGTTTGGATATCGGTGACATCATCGGCGTGACTGGTCAGTTGCACTTGTCTGGTAAAGGCGATCTGTACGTCAATATGGAAGAGTACCAACTGCTGACCAAAGCACTGCGTCCTCTGCCTGAAAAATTCCACGGCTTAACGGACCAAGAAACCCGTTATCGCCAACGTTATGTGGACTTAATCGTTAACGAAGAATCTCGTCAAGCCTTCGTAATGCGTTCAAAAGTGGTTGCAGCTATCCGTAACTTCATGATCAAAAAAGAGTTCATGGAAGTTGAAACGCCAATGATGCACGTGATCCCAGGCGGCGCTTCAGCGCGTCCATTTATCACGCACCACAATGCGCTTGACATGCCAATGTACCTGCGTATCGCGCCAGAGTTATACCTCAAGCGTTTAGTGGTAGGTGGTTTTGAGCGTGTGTTCGAAATCAACCGTAACTTCCGTAACGAAGGTCTGTCGCCACGCCATAACCCAGAATTCACTATGATGGAATTCTATATGGCCTATGCTGACTACAAAGATCTGATGGACTTAACCGAAGAACTGTTAAGCTCTATCGCCATTGAGTTATTAGGCAGTGCGCAAATGCCATACGGCGAGCACACCGTTGATTTCGGTGGCCCATATGCCCGTTTAAGCATGTTAGAAGCGATTCAGAAGTACAATCCTGACAACGCGACTATCCAAGCCATGACCTACGAGCAAGTGAAAGATCTTGAATTTATGCGTGAACTGGCTATCAGCCTAGGCATCAAGATCGAGAAGTTCTGGACCTGTGGTCAGCTATTAGAAGAAATCTTCGGTGAAACTGCTGAATGGCAGTTAATGCAACCGACCTTCATCACTGGCTACCCAGCGGACATTTCGCCACTGGCACGTCGTAACGATGACAATCACTTCATTACCGACCGTTTTGAATTCTTCATCGGTGGTCGTGAAGTGGCTAACGGTTTCAGCGAATTAAACGATGCTGAAGATCAAGATAGCCGCTTTAAGGCGCAGGTTGATGCCAAAGACGCGGGTGACGACGAAGCCATGTTCTACGATGCAGACTACATCACTGCACTGGAACACGGTTTACCACCAACAGCAGGTCAAGGTATCGGTATCGACCGTTTAGTGATGTTATTTACTAACACTCACACTATCCGTGACGTGATCCTATTCCCTGCAATGCGCCCACAAGCCTAAGCCTGATTGGGGTTGTTGATTAAACACCACCCCCAGCATTTAGCGAACAATAAAAAACCAGCCAATTGGCTGGTTTTTTATTGGGTCATTATTAAATAGCCATGACTTATTGATAGGCACCGCTAGCATAATGTAGCTCATAGCTATGGCTATATATTTCGAGGATATTGCCAAAGGGGTCTTCCATATAGATCATGCGGTACGGCTTTTCGCCTGGATAGTAATATCTCGGCTCCTTCATACGTTTTTTACCGCCAGCGGTGACAATTTTTTCGGCAAGTTCTTCAAGGTTGGGATCTTGCACACAGAAATGGAATACGCCAGTTTTCCAATATTCAAAGTTGTTCTCAGGGTTTACTTGATTCGCGAATTGGAATAGCTCGACGCCAATTCGGTCGCCCGTCGATAAATGAGCAATTTTAAAAGAACCCCAATTAGGACCAAATACATCGGTGCACATCTCACCGATAGCCGAGTTGTCTTCAATAATTTCTGTTGGCGGCATGATCAGATACCAGCCGAGTACCTCAGTGTAAAACTTAACCGCTGCCTCGAGATCGGGGACCGAAATACCAATATGCGAAAAGGTGCGTGGATAAGGTGTATTCATATTAACTCCTAGTGCGAATGTTATGTGCCCAAAGCCGAATCATCACAGCTTCAGTGGCGATGGAGTCAGTTTATGGTGTTCGATTAACAATTAAAAATTATCAAATTTTCTTATTTTGATAATTTTTGTTTATTATTGATGGCAAAATGATCGATAGAGAGTGCATATGCTGAATCAACAATGGCTGCAGACCTTCGTGACCTTGATTGAGGTTGGGCACTTTACCCTGACGGCTAAAAAGCTGTTTATGACTCAACCAGGCGTTAGCCAACATATTAAAAAGTTGGAAGAACAGGTAGGTGTGTCTCTGATTCAGCGGCAGGGCAAGCGCTTTGAGCTGACTGAGGCGGGTAGCATTCTCTATCAACATGCCCGTGACTATCGACAAGCCGAAATTGAGCTGTTAGCACGATTACAAACCGACGATCGCTATATTGGTGAGTGCCGTTTTGGTTGCTCGGGGGCGATAGCAAGTTTGCTCTATCCGCACTTTCTAGAGAGACAAATTCAGTATCCCGGCTTGAATGTGATGTTAGAGGCGGCGCCCAACCAGCGCATAGTGTCGGGCATTTTAAATAACCAGCTCGATGTGGGCATAGTCACTAAGCGCACAGATGAAGCTGAGCTTAGTTATCAAGCCATAGGCTATGCGGAGTTAGCTTTAGTGCTGCCAAGTCAGTATCGAAGTATGCCATTAGATAGGGAACGCCTTGAACAAATAGGCTTTATTGATCATCCCGATGGACAATATTATCTGCAACAAGTCCTCAGGGCCAATTTTGGCGACGCTGAAGCGACACTCAATGCCCGTAGGAGTCAGCGACACGCGAGTGGCATCGCCCAGCAGATCCCACGCAGGGGGTATGTTAATCAGCTCAATCAAATCTTACTGCCAGTCGCTAAAGGCATTGGTTTTACTGTGCTTCCTTTGAGTACGGTCAACGCCTTTATACCTAGGGAGAGTCTATGGGCGGTAGAACTTGAGCAAAAAGTGCAGGAGTCGCTGTATTTAGTGCATAAAAACACTCGGCCTTTACCTTCTCGCTTTGAGGCATTTATTGACTTAGCGATTCGTCTGATTGCCAACGAATAGCGGCTAAAAATTCCCTGATGAATGTGATTGTTTGGCTTGTCATACTAAAAATGGCATTGTTTTCAGTATTGATAATTGCAGTTAGAATTTTTATTAGTATTAAGTGCTTCATCGATGAATTTTTTAGTGTATAAAAAATATAGAAATATTTTGCGAATTAAGGCTAAAAAGTGCTGATATTGCTGATAAAAGTCGTGTTCAGTTCTATTCCTTTCGGCATATACCTCTTATACTTAGCCTCAACCCTGTGCCGTAGCACATTCGACTTATTAACGACTCAGTGAATTCTACATGAAGATCCCTTCTCTGCTTGGTAGTTTTATCTTGGTATGCAGCAGTTTAACTGTTGCCGCGACAGCGCATTCAGCCGATTCGGCCTCTGTCACTACAAAAAGCACCGCCACTAAAGCAACTTCTGCTAAAAAAGCCCCTGCTAAGCAGGAGGTGGCAGCTAATAGTGCATTAGTCGTTGATCTTAAAACTAATGAAATTCTCTATTCCAGTAATCCCGATGCCGTAAGGCCCATTGCCTCCGTGACTAAGCTAATGACCGCGATGGTAACCCTAGATGCTAAGTTACCTATGGATGAAAAGCTTACTATCAATATCAATGATACTAAGGAAATGCGCGGCGTATATTCGCGGGTGCGTATTGGCAGTGAAATTAGCCGTAAAGAAATGTTATTGCTGACATTAATGTCATCTGAAAACCGTGCCGCCGCAAGTCTTGCCCACCATTATCCCGGTGGCCATAAAGCTTTTATTAAAGCGATGAATGCTAAGGCGAAAGCCCTAGGGATGAAAAACACTCGCTATGTAGAGCCTACTGGATTGTCAGAGAAGAACGTCTCGAGCGCGCGGGATTTGGTGGTGTTACTAAAGGCTAGCGAAGGCTATCCCATGTTAGGCCAGTTAAGCTCGACCGAAAAGAAAACCGTAACCTTTGGCAAACCAAAGTACAGCCTCGATTTTAGAAATACCAATCGCTTGGTTTATAAAGATAACTGGAATATCCACCTCACTAAAACGGGCTTTACCAATGAAGCAGGGCACTGCTTAGTGATGCGTACCGAAATGGCCAAACGCCAAGTGGCCTTTGTTGTGCTCGATGCCTATGGTAAGTATACCCATATGGCCGATGCTAACCGTTTACGTACTTGGTTAGAAACAGGCAAAGTCACTCCGATCCCCGCGGATGCTAAGCAATATAAGAAGCAGCGCAATCAGCAGCAATTTGCTAAGGTCAGCGAGACCTAAGGCAGGCGTTTCCTGCTTATCCATGTCCCGTCACAGGATAGGTTGACCGTTTTTAGGCCAGAATCGTTCTGGCCTTTTTATTGTCATTTTTCTAGCACTTGTGTTGTAGATGATTGATAGGCTTAACTAAAAGTCAATTAATCACCCCGTAGAGGGTGCGTTGTGTGGCGATACACCGTATTATTGGCAGGTTTTTTCTCTCAAGGATGATATGCGTGTGGCGTTAGTCTTAAAAAAACTCCAGTTGATCTATGTGCCCTTTATACTGCTCTGCCTGATATTTGTCTCAGGCTACAGCTTGCTCCATTGGCTGTTGATTATCGAGTTCCAACTGCTGAGCATTGACGAATCGATTATCAATTTTTGGCTGCCGCTGATATTGCCTTGGCCCTTGCTGTTTTTCTACTTAAGACCTCGGCTTAAGTTATTCCGCTTTACCAAGAGTAATAGCCGTTTTATCTATTTTGTGATTGCCGTGCTGTTGCTAGCCGTGCCCACTATCGTGGCGCAGGAATACCTTAATAGCGCAACGGGCAAGTTGACTCAACTCGAGTCCATCAATGCACTATTGCACCAGCCGCAAACCAAGTATTACCAATTAAATCAGTTTTATATCGATAAAAAACATATCGGCGTACAGCGCAATATTGAGCCGATTGGCAAGGGTAATAGTGAGTTGCGTATGAGCCTGTATATTGCGATGCCGATTTTTGCTAAACGTAACGAGAGTTGGTTGGTCGGTGCTAAAGCCTTGGCATGGTATGGCAAAGTTTATGAGAAAACGATCAGTAATAGACTCGAACCTCAGCATAAAGAAGCGCTATTTCAAGAGTTTATTCATCAGAGCCAGCAGGATTTTAATGCCTTTAAGCCTGAAGACTTTGTCTATCTTGACCGTATCGGCCCGTCGACCCGCTACACTCAGCTACTGACCGCTGCTCAAAAAAGCTCAGTATATTTCGATGGTTATCAAACTGTCTTGATGCCAGTGAATAAGCCCTTCGAGGCGCGTAATGGCCATAAATTAGCGTGGATTATCGCCTGGTTAAGCTTTGCGGCCATTCTGTGGTTACTGATGAGCTTGATGCTAAAGCTGGACGAGACACAGGCGTCTAAGGCTTTGGTGGCGCAGCTAAGCATAGAAAAACCTAAGGCAGAGCTTTATGGCTTTTTAGCTGAATTTAAACCTCGGCAGGGTTTTGTGATCACGCCAATCTTGCTTTATATCAACGCCTTGATATTTATGTTGATGGCCTTTGCTAGCCAGCACGTTATCGCCTTTCCAAACAGTCTGTTGCTCGATTGGGGCGCAAACCTTCGCCAGTTGGTTTTGGAGCAACAAGTTTGGCGGTTGATCAGCAATGTGTTTTTACATGTCGGCTTGATGCATTTGGTTTTTAACTTATACGGACTGTTTTTTGCGGGGATGTTTTCGGAGCCTCTGCTGGGTAAATGGCGTTTACTCGGGGTCTATTTATGTTGTGGTTTAGTGGCGAGCATTGCCAGTATTAGCTGGTATGAGGCGATGATCAGTATCGGTGCCTCGGGTGCCATTATGGGATTATTTGGGGTGTTGATCATGTGGATTTGGTTGGGCTTATTGCCCTTGGCGGACAATATGCCACTTGCTCTGAATCTGACCCTATTTGTTACTGTAAGTCTTGTGATGGGGCTCTTTGGCGGCGTGGATAATGCCGCGCATCTTGGCGGTTTGGGCTGTGGATTATTGCTTGGGAGCTTATTACGACCAACGCGAAAGGCTGCCATACAGCATAAATGACAGCCTAACGTGATTGCCGAAGCTGGCCGTAAATTGGCTGCTTCAGCAATCTTTAAACACTGAGGTTTGAATCGAAACGGTAGGGTAACCTATTAGAAATGCTCGGTATTAATCAACTTGCCGAGCTGATCGTAATGATTCCAATCACCCGCTTGGCGATCGGCAAGATAACTGCCTTCACTGCGTTTTTCGCCATTGGGCCAAAACTGTTGCCATAAACCTTCCCTGCGATCCTTCAGATAAGTGCCTTGTTCGGCGAGTTTGCCATTAACATGGTAATAGCTAGCTTCGCCTTCTTTCTGACCCTTTAGCCAAGTTTCACTCAGTTTAGGGTTACCATTTTGGTGGTATTCCCTGCGCTCGCCGTCGAGTTCGCCTTTTGTGTATTGGGCTTCGAGTTTGAGCTGGCCATTGCTGTAATACTCTTTGCTGCTGCCATGCTGCTGATTATCTAAAAATTCGCTGCTGGCGGCTAAAATGCCATCCTCATACCAGCTTTCCCATAATCCAGTTTGCAGGCCTTTATCCATAGTGCCGCTAAGTTTAAGCTGGCCATTATTGGGATAATATTCGGCATAGGAGCCCGTTTTATCATTGTTATCATAGGTTTCTAAGCGATAAACCACTTGTTTAAAGCTGTAGTACTCGCTAGTGCCGTGGCGTTTATTATCTTTCCAGTAGGTTTTTTGGCTGATATTGCCCTCGGGGATCGCGCCGTAGGTTGGATCTTTGGCTTCATAGCGGTAATCAATCCAGAGGCCGGTTTTTTGATTATCCTCATATTGGCCAGTGACGCGGCGGCGACCTTGGTAATATTCGGCGTAATCGCCATTGAGTTTGCCGTTAACAAAGGTTTGTTCTTTTTGCTTAAGGCCAGAAGCATATTGGACCCAAAGGCCTTCTTTTAAGCCTGCTTTATATTCGCCTTCTTCATTAAGGTCGCCATTGTAGTACCAGCGACTAAAGTGGCCGTCTAGGGGATAACTATTACTGTTATCCGCTTTGCTGCGGGCATAGTGAGCAAGTTCTTTCGGTTTGCCATTATCATAAAAAGACTCGTATTTACCGACCCAAGCGCCCTCGATACGCTCGCCGCGCTCATTGGCAGTGCCATCTTGGTAAAAGGATTCAGAGCGGCCGGTGAGTTTGCCATCCACATAAACATCTAAGCTGCGGAGCTGGCCATTGGTGTGGTAACGGCGAAATTCTCCGTCACGTTGGCCTTGTTTCCACACTTCAGCGGTTTGCAGTTTGCCGCCGTTATAGCGCTCAAACAATCCATCCTTTAAGCCCATGTTGTAGCTGCTTTTTTCGATAAGATTACCGTCCGCATCATAACGCTCAGAAGGGCCATGCAACGGATATTGACCATTATCAGCCAGTTGCGAGTCTTGGTAGGTGCGCAGTTCTTTAAGTTGGCCATTAGGGTGAAAGTACTTTTGCACGCCTGCGAGCATATCCTGCTTGTAGTTCAAATCGCTGGTCAGTACGCCCTCAAGGCTAAAGTACTGCTGGCGTCCCTCTAGCACATCGTTGAGGTATTGCTCTTCGACTTGGAGTTTGCCCAGTTCATTAAATTGCTGGCACTTACCGTGGCGCAGCCCCGCTTGATAGTGGCACAGGCTCGCCAGTTCACCACTGGGGTAGAAGGTGCGTTCTTCACCCTCAAGTTTATCAAGATTAAATTGGCTGGCACTGGCTTTGGTGCCGTCATCGTAAAAGGTTTCCCATAATCCTTGGCGACGACCATCAGCATCAAAACGGCCGCTTACGACCACTTGGCCTACAGAGTTTTGTTCAAGATAGGGGCCGGTGAGTTGGTTATTGGCGTAGGTTTGGCTTTGGGAGAGGGTGCCGTTTTCATAAAAGCTTTCCCATTTGCCGTGGCGCAGGTTATCAAGATAACTTTCTTGTGCCTGCAATTTACCGCTGGGGAAGAAGCGCTTAACTTGGGATTTTTGGCCATTTTGATAGACAGTGCTTTGGTTAACATGGCCGTTGGGGCTAAATTCTTTCCATTCGCCAACGGGGACGCCCTTAGCAAATTGTTGTTCTTCGGTTATCGTGCCATCTAAGTCGAACAGCCGCCAAGTACCATCTTGGTAGCCCTGTTGGTAATTACCTTCAACGATTCTGCTGTTATTAGTATGAAATACTTGCCATTTCCCATTCGGTATTCCCTGAGAAAATTGCCCTAAGGTATAGCCTTGGTTATCGCGAACGATGGCAATATCGCCATTTAATGGCATACCCGTGGCGAGATTGTAATAGCTTGGGATCCCGTTCTGCTGGCGAATTTCGACCATCATGGAAGATAGATTTTGCGCTGCCAGAGCATGGACACTGACTAGGCTGGCTGCGGCAGTCGCGAGGCTGATAAAGCGAAATGGCGTATAGAACATGCTGATTCCTTGCTCTGGGTCTTAAGGCAGCGCCTTTGCGGCCTATATAATTACTCTGTTGAATTTATGTCTTTGGCGCAGGACATAATGCACTGCCCTGCGCCAAGGTTTACCTTAATTAAGCTAAAACGTTGAGAAAACAGGGTCAGGAGCAACTACCGGCGGCGGTGTTTCCTGATTCAAAAACTGCCCATGATTGTAGCGATTAATCACCTCTATCCAGCCATGCTCCTCAAACTCGTATTGCTTACCATCAAGCCTGCCCTGATCGTCATAATTGGCGATTTGGAGCACATAATCCTCAGATGAGCGCAGTTCCCAATGGCCGACTTGTTTACCTTGATCGAAGCGACCATACCAATAACGTCTTTCAGGGTTGGGTATTGGGCGGAAACCGTACTCACCATCGGTAAATATCCAATCGCCATCCTGTTGACCATTGCGGTATACGCCTTTTTCATACAATTGACCATTGTTGGCGTAACGTTGCACTAAGCCGTCGGGGTTGCCATGGTTAAAATTTATTAATTCAAGCAGTTGCCCTGAACTTGTCTCATTACGAAACTCGCCATGGAGTTCACCATTGTCATCATAGCTAAAGGTGAGGCTGGCATCCTCTTGCTGCTTCTTCCATTTCCCCGAGGGCTTGTCATTGGTATATTGCCCCTGCTCAGCCACCCAACGCTTACCCGTTTCATGGTCGAATTTCACCATTTCATAGGGGCCTTCACGCTTGCCTGCGTTAAAATGCTCGCGGGTGATAACGTCTGTACCACTACGGCTCTTGACGGATTCCACATACAAGCCAGTCAATTTTTTATCGAGTTCCTCGCGACGATTCACTAATTCGCCTTGCTCGTAGTCTTCGCTAAGTGACCAGTTTTTGAGTAGATCGTTTTCTGTGCTCTCAATCAGTTGGCCTTTACTAAAGCGCTGCTGTTTACGATAAACCCAACGATTACCTTGGTATTTGCTGTCGGTGGTTTTTTTAATTTGCCCTTGTTCATCGTATTCAATGGCTTGGAGGGCATCACCTTTATCGTTAGTCAGTTCCTTTAATTGGATCTGACCATTTTCATAGTAAGTTAGTTGCTCACCAACCTTATAATCAGCTTGATATTGGTAATGGCGTTTGACGTTGCCATTGTCAAAATACTCAAAATAGTCACCGTGCCTTTTGTCTTTAACATACTCTTGGGTCGAGATGACTTGCCCATTTAGGCCCCAAGTAGTCTCAGTACCTTGCAATAGACCATCAACGCGATGTTCTTCACGGTTAAGTTTGCCAAGATTAAAATATTGACTCACGCAGGTTGGGTCATTGCAGATCTTGGCGGTGACTTCACCTTCGGGGCCAAAATGTTCGCTGATGCCGACTTCTTGGCCATCTTTAAAGGTGGTTTTGTAGCGGATATTGCCACCATTCCAATAACCCGTTTCTAGACCTTGTTTCACACCATTTTCATAGTGCGATTCAACATACAGTTGGCCGGTGGCAATGTATTTTTTAAGCAAGCCATGAAGTTGGCCTTGCTCGTTACGAAAGCCTTGCTCGTACGGCTTGCCATCCTCAAAGTAACATTGATACGCACCGCGGAATTGTTCGCTGGTGAGTTTTTTACCTATGTTGTTATCGGCGAGGGCACTGGCGCAAAAAAGCATATCTTTGTTTTTGTAATAAACCTCAGCCTTATAATGGCCGTCGATCACTTCGGTCGATTGTTTTAGATAGTACTGAGCCTGTTTTTCATCTTTGACAACCTTCCAATGGGCATCGAGTAAGACCTTTTGTGCACTGGCATGGGTACTGATAAGTACGAGTGCTCCTAGGAGCAGTTTTACAGTAAATGGACGCATAACCGCTCCTTAAGGCAAAGGTTTAAAGGTGAATTCATAGGGGATATCGCTGGGTTCTTTGGCGATCGTCATATAACTCACCTTGGCGGCGGGGCCTGCAACACTCAAATAGCGCCCATCGACTAGCACCTCGTTAATCGGCTGCTGAGTATTTTCGGGGAGTCGAATGGTTAACAGATTGCCTTGGGCATCTTCGACCTTAAAGTAATTGTTAAGATTGCTACTCGGCTCATTGCCATATCCCGTTTGCGTCAGCCAAGATTGTAAATCGATTAACCAAGGGCGGTCTGTCGCGGCCAGTTCTAAAGGCTGCCAACTGATATCACCTTGGCAACGGATCTTACCCTTGATCTGTTTATCGTAGAAAAACTGCCGCACATGATCCGGAGTCATCAACATATAGGCACTGCCGCTTAGGGCATTGGGAACAAACTGCCAAGTGACGGGATTTTTACCCTCATTAAAACCTTGTTCTATTTCAGGTTTACAGGCGGTCGCCAAAGCCGCTGACATGGGAATAGATAGATTATGGCCATTGTCAGACACCAGTTTTATCCCTTGGATCGTATTGACCTCATTTTTAGCGCTATCTAGCGTCGGATTGGTGAAGCTACCTAGGCTGGCGTTACCAAATTCGGTGGGAGGATTTGCCAGATTTTTGTTGTACTCGGTAAATTGTACAAAGCGAATCGTCTTGGTTTGAGTCAACTCCGGCTGGGGTTGTTTCTCGATTAACACCACGGTTTTTGGGGTCTCATCGAGCTTGAGTAACAGTGCGTTGCTGGTGAGGTGATGTGGCTCATCGGCCCCAATTAATTGCTCTAGCAGTTCCTTTTCGGTCGCCGTTAACCAGGAGGGATAATTACCTTCGCGACGGGCCTCCGCGATCATGCCTTTAAACTGCTGGAAAGGCAGGTTAATACTCTGATCCTCACTCTGTTTTGATATGACTTTAAACAGTTTCGCCTCGGCATCGAGCACCTGGATTGTTAGGCTGGCATCGCCAAAGGTGTAAGGTGTTGCCAGCAATTCATCCCACGACTTTTCGACGATCTTATTCGTCTGTGGGATAAGCGTTAGCTTGGCATTAATATGGTCTATCTGCTTGAGTTTATTCGCAGTGTTATCCCACCCCGTCGCAATAATATCGGTTGCAGATTCAATCGAGGGATTATAATTCCTCGCCCAACCTTTACCGTGCTGCCAGAAGTGAATATCAATCGGTTTACCGTTAGCATCAAAAGCGCTTAAGTCCTCATAACGTACATCGGCTTCCACATATTGCGGGCTCATATTGTGGACAAAGCGTAATTGCAGATCTTCAGGGGTATCAGTACCCCAAGGGCCAACATTATCTAAAATACCTTGTTGGTCTGGTAATAAGGATTTTATAAATGCCTCATTATTGGGGCGATACTCCTGCGGTACCTCGCTAATGCGGTATAGCTCCTTTTGCCGATCATCCCTATCGCGCTCAGCATCAAATCTATCATCGGCATGCCAAAGCGTGCTCATGATATACGGCCTATCCTTAGGCGCCATCAGGGTACGGTGGGTGAAAGTACTGCCTTGGCGCTCTTCCCGTTGAAAAAACGCCATGCTCTCTAACCAACCGGTTTTACGGTTAACTTCGAACTTGCCATAGGCCTTATACTTGCCTTTTTCACCTTGTAACACGGCGATTAATTTATCTTCACTGACCTGCTCAACCGTCCAAGTTAAGCGCCCATCCATGGGGGCGCTTGTGCTGTAACCGACGCGAGGCTCAAGCGCCACAGGCAAGGTTGGGGCTTGTTTAAACAAGTTATTAAGATTTTGCCAGCGCTCAAATAACTCCTTGATATCTTTTTGATCCATCTTGGCAATGGGGGTTAATTGGCGGACTTCACCATTGTTAAATTCCACATTAAAGCCATCTTTAACCAACTGAGCGATTTCATTGGATTTGGCTTTTGGGTCGATATTACTCACTGGGATCGGCATGCCATAATCGCTAATTTGCAGCAGGTTAGGTTGGATAAAAAAGCGGGCATTATGGGTTAGTGGTGTGGTTAAGCTGGCCGTCTTACCTTCTGTATCTTGTAACTGGTAATCCAGCAGCAATCGTGCCTGCAACACTTTACGAGTTTCGAAACTATCGTTGAGGTGTGAAGTAGAAATAATCTGATACTCGCGCGAAGCGGGAATACTTGCTGACTTATCAGAAACCTGATTATCGCAAGCCGTTAACCCAAGCGTGAGCGTGACAGTGGTACAAAGTACCCTGCATATCCCTATAGCCATTTGAACTCCATTGGTAACTTATGTTATTGAAATGTAATGATATTAATATGTTGTTTGGCGACATTATACACAAAAATGCCCCTAGGGAATAAAAAGCTCACGCCAATTTGGGCGCATGATCAACCATAAATTGGCTATTGATGAGTGGAGAATTATTAAAGGTGCGGCATAAAGCTAATTGCCCTGACAAGCTCTCATCCTTTACTCTTGGTAAGGCCGCTAGATAACTCACAAGCTAGGGAATATAAACCAGTGGTTAGCTTGTTAAATGGAGAAAGAACGATGAGCCCAGATCATAAGCCAGAACTAACCACACCACCTTTCCCTGTCATTCCTCAGGAAGCCTTTGACTGGTATGACGAATATGCCCACGGCATTATCGACCGCCGTGAGTTTATGGCTCGCCTTGCGGGCCTAGTGGCACTGGGTTTTACCATGACCACGCTGACGGGCGCACTAATGCCTAATTACGCCTTAGCCGAGCAAGTCTCCTTTAACGATCCCAGCATTCAAGCCAGTTATGTGAAATTTCCATCCCCCGATGGTTATGGTGAAGGTCGCGGTTATTTAGTCTTGCCAAACGCGTTGCTGATCCCAGGCCAAAAGGCGGGCGATCCTAAGACCTTAGATCTCAGTAAAAAAGCCCCTGTGGTGTTAGTGGTGCACGAGAACCGAGGCTTAAATCCCTATATCGAAGATGTGGCCCGCCGCTTAGCGGCCAAGGGCTATATAGCCTTTGCCCCCGATGCGCTTTATAGCCTTGGTGGTTATCCCGGTAATGATGATGCGGGCCGCGCCATGCAAGCGAGCCTCGATAGGGCCAAAATCGAGCAGGATTTTATCGCCGCCGCGCGCTTTTTAAAGTCGCACCCGCAGAGTAATGGCAAACTCGGCGCCGTCGGTTTCTGCTTTGGTGGCTATATCGTCAATATGCTTGCCGCCACCATTCCCGATGAGCTAGCGGCGGGTGTGCCTTTTTATGGCACACCCGCAGCAACTGAGCTGCGTAGCCGAGTAAAAGGCCCACTGATGTTGCAATTTGCCGCTTTAGATCAACGGATTAACGATACATGGGCCGAGTATGAAGCCCAGCTAAAGGCTAATAAAGCCGAGTATATAGCCTACCTTTATCCCAATGTTAATCACGGTTTTCACAATGACTCCACCGCCCGTTATGATGAGCCAACGGCTGAGCTCGCATGGACAAGAACCTTAGATTTTTTTGGTAAACATTTACTCGTATAAGTCCATTTGGCGCTATTGCAACGCTTGAAAGGTGGATGTTTCTTGTGTTACCAACTTGTAGGTGATTCATTGTTTTATACGCGAGTGGGATCAAAATACTTGCTATCAGTTCCCATCTCGCTAGAATGCCCGCTCGAATACCTTTAAGTAGAGGCGCGCTGCCTATGACTACTTGTGCGGAGGGTGATGCCGCAGATGTACAAGGAAAGGAGTCAGCGCCGAAGTAGCCAGGTCATCAAACCGAGCTGCTGGTTTTGCATCAAATAGGTGCAAGACTGCCATAGTCATCCACTATGGAGCGCTACCTGAAGGGGCTGAGGAGTAATACCTCCCTATAGGTTTTGTTTCTTTATCCTCTCGGTAGATCTCCACCCGTTTTTTGGTGAAAAGAGATCATGGACATTAGTCATTTTGCTGACTCAGGTTGGTCAGTACTTCCCCCTTTGTTAGCCGTCGCCTTGGCGATCATCACACGTCGCGTACTGTTATCCCTTGGCGTAGGGATTGTGGCCGGCAGTTTGTTGCTCAATCAGTTTTCTCCCCTTGATTCATTGCACTATATGTTCAATACCGTGCTGAAGATTTTTTGGGTCGATGGCGCACTTAATCGCGACAATATCAATATGTTGCTGTTTATGTTGTTGCTTGGCGGACTCATTAGTCTGATGACGGTTTCTGGCGCCACCCGCGCCTTTGCCGAGTGGGCAGCTAAGCGCGCTAAGACCCGTCGCGGCGCGAAAGGCTTAACTGGCGTGATGGTGTTTGCGTTTTTTATTGACGACTTTTTTCATAGTTTGTCGGTTGGCGCCATTTGCCGTCCGGTGACTGATCGCTTTCAAATCTCCCGCGCTAAACTGGCTTATCTTTTAGATTCTACCGCTGCGCCCGTGTGCGTATTGATGCCCATCTCTTCTTGGGGCGCTTATATTATCGCGCTTATCGGTGGCATTATGGCCGCCCACGGCATTAGCGAGCAAAGTCCAATCTCAGCCTTTGTTGAGATGATCCCGATGAATCTGTATGCCGTGTTTACCCTGTTGATGGTGCTGGTGGTGATTATCTTTCAAATGGATATCGGCCCGATGCGTAAACATGAAGCATGGGCGCTGGAAGGGAAGCTTTGGGATCCGTCTAAGCCTCGTCCAATCGGCTTAGATATGGAAAGCCCTGAAGAAAGTAACGGTGGCATGATCGATATGGTATTGCCGATCCTAACCCTCACCGGCGCGACCGTGTATTTTATGATCTCCTCTGGTGCGGCAGTGTTGGATGAAAAAGGGCTGCCATTTAGCGTACTTGGCTCCTTTGAAAACACCAATGTGGGCTCCTCGCTAGTGTATGGCGCGCTGTGCAGCTTAGCGGTGTCAATTCTGCTTGCGCTGCGGTTAAAATTGGGTGCTAAAAACTGGCTTAAAGCCGCCCCGCAAGGCGTGATGGCCATGTTACCCGCCATTAATATTTTGCTGTTTGCCTGGGCGATTGGTGCGGTTGTTCGCGATGTTGAGACTGGCAAATATCTGGCCTCCCTCGCCAACGGTAACTTGCCAATAGAAGTGTTGCCTGCGGTGGTGTTTGTGTTGTCCTGCGCCATGGCATTTGCCACCGGAACCAGTTGGGGCACCTTTGGTATTATGTTGCCACTGGCTGGCGACATGGCCGCTGCCAGTGATATCGCGTTAATGCTGCCAATGCTTGCCGCAGTGCTTGCGGGTTCAGTGTTTGGCGATCATAGCTCGCCGATTTCCAGCACCAGTATTTTGTCGGCCACGGGGGCAGGTTGCCACCATATTGACCATGTGATGACCCAGCTACCCTATGCCTTAGCCATCGCCTTTGGCGCCACCTTAGGCTATTTGGCCATGGGGATTATGCATTCAACCTTAGCTGGATTTGCCGTAAGCGCCCTGTGGTTTGTACTCTTCACTGCTTATCATCTGCGTAAAACGAAAAATCAGCCTTTGTTAGCTACGGCATAAGGCACTTTTACACGCTATCAACCAGGGGCCCACGGGCCCCTTGGTTTTTTGTGGGCTTGAGTAAACCTGCATCCATTCAAGCAAACTTAAGTCATCACTTAACTATCTAATTTGTAATGTGAAAGTGGTAGACAGATGTTCAGCACAACGTTATCTTAGGTTTTTAACAAGGATGAAACTTAATCGTGACCTCGATTCAGTTCACTTGCATCAGGAAGATGTATCTTTATTTCGCAAGAACACCTCCTGAACAATATGCGATAAGTCTCTAGATGCTAGGTGCTAGGTGCTAGGTGCTAGGTGCTAGGTGCTAGATTCTAGATTCTAGATTCTAGATTCTAGATTCTAGATTCTATAAAAGCATTACAGCAGTGCAATCCCTTGGCTAATGGGTGTTGGCCAAGTGCGGTAGCCATGGAAAGATTTTTGTCGGTTCACAAAGTAGTGAACTGGTTATTTAGCGGCCTTTCGGCCGAGGTGAATCAAGGTCGTGGGTCTTCAACCCACACCCGACCAAGAGGGGATCAACAGCAATTCCCTCTTGGATCTCCCTTGCCGCCCCCTAACGGAGTTGAAAGCCCCTTGGGCATTAAGCGTTCTTATGCTATCGCGTCAGACGCTCGTCCCTGATTCGACTGACGCTATCTCGGCATCCATGCCTCGCTCACGCAACGAACGCAAATGCCCTGCGGCAACTCCGAGGAGGTGGTGTATTCCTTCGGCTCAGGTGTTATTGGTCGATTGTTAAAGCATAAAAAGTGCCTGTCCGATCTTTTTGATTTTATCCGTTGGAATTGATGATTTTTACGTGAGTATGTTGATTAACTAATAATTATACTGATGTTGGGTGAGGTGTCTGTATGTATAGAAGTATATTAGTGATTTTATCTTTTTTTTCAGTATCAGCTATAGCGGTTGAAAGCCCTTATTCAATTGATAAGACGTATGAAAATAACCTGCCTAAATCATCCTTAAAGGTGGCTTTCTCTGAGGCTAAAAAAGAAATATTAATATCTGGTACTGCTGGTGATGAATTTTCTGCTGATAAAAGAATTTATTTATGGAAGTATAATGTTGATAATAATGGAGTGGATTATATTAGCTCTGCCAGTTTTGGTATAGTATCAGAACTCGTTGGTTATATTAATGTGGAACCTATAGGTGAATATAATAAAAACTATTACGCCTTATCTGAGTCAAATTATGACGGAGCTAGAAAATTAGTTAGATTTACTCTTGAAGGTAATGAGTTATCATTGTCTCAAGAAGTAGAATTTTCATCTAGTTCAGGTCAGTACGGTTCATATGTAGAACAGGTTGAATTTGTAAATAAAGATACCATTATTGCTTTACACCCTAATTATGATGATACTCATACAGGAAAAACCAGTTACGATTATAGTGTTTGTAAGTTAAGTATAAATGGTGTGATAGATTCTTGCGAACGTAAAAAAATCTTAGCTGATAAATCGCTCATATCAAATAGTACCTACAAGCTATATCGATTAGAGGGTCGTGATGAAGTCATCTTCTCTCCAGAAAGTGTGGGGATTAATGAAACGAAGGTAGAGCCTAAGTTATATGTTTTGAAATGGCAGTCTGATATTAATGACTTTGTGGTTTTTCAAGAAATAGTTATCCCAGAAAGAGTTGATTCATCTAGATTTAGTGGTGTTGAAGCTATATATACAATTAATGATGGGAAAGAATTTATTGTGGGTAGTGATATGTTGTTGAATTATAAATACTCATCAGAAGATAATAAGTTTTTTCTATCTAAAATGAAGAATAGTGTTAGTTATCCCAAAGAAGCTATTTATTTAAAGAGTGAAAATTATTTTATTGAACGCTCTGGAAGACATTCTTACGTGTTTGATGATGAAGAAAAGTATTTTTATAAGTCTTCCCAGGTGTATGCTATTGCAGATGGTTGGTTTCAGCTCACTGACGACAAGAAAGGTTTTTTCGTTAACTTAATGTCACCTAATATTACAACGTTTACCCTCTCTAACCCTAACCCTCTTATATATAAAGGTGGTTTACCTACAGGCTCTATTCCAGCTATTCAAGATGTTCCTTTGGCGATAAATATTAAGAAGCATTTTCTAAATGGAAACAACCTTGTGGTTACCGGTTTTCAAACTGAATATATACATGAAAGATTGATTTGGGATGGTGAATATATTCGTGGGACTTTTACTAATGAAGATATGTTTGCCTCAAAAAATTTAATTGATCCAACACCAGCCAGTTCCATTCAAGTGAGAGTGAATATTCCTCCATTATCTACAGAGATCTTTTATATTACACCGACTAACGTTAACGATGCTCCTATTTTAACTGCGGAGATTGGTATTCAGTATCTTCAGAAAGATCAAGAATATTACGGTGGACTTCCTGGAATTGTCATTGATCCTGATAGAGAGCCTGTGACTTATACATATAAGAATGTACCGAGTGGATTAATGGCAAGAGAGGATGGAATATTCCAAGGTGCTGTTAAGACTAAAGGCCAATATCTAATGACTGTCACCGCAACTGATCCGTTGGGCGCACAATTGACATTTGATGTGACATTTATCGTTAATGATACTGGTGAACCTGAAAAATCATCCGAAGGCGGTGGTGGGACTATGGATTTCACATTGTTGATGCTATTGATTACGTTGTTTTTTAGGCGTTTAAAGCATAATTAAATATTTAACAATTGAAGTTAATGCTTTGTGACTTGATGAATTATGGGGTGATTACGGCCTAGCGGCCGAGATATATCAAGGTCGTGGGGCTTCCCCCTTGATTTTTAAACAAAAGTCGACCAAGGTGGACTGCTCGTCCTATCCTCCTTGCCTATTGTTTTCACATCAGCCAAGACGCCCCTAACGGAGTTGAAAGCCCCTTGGGCATTAAGCGTTCTAATGCTATCGCGTCAGACGCTCGTCCCTGATTCGACTGACGCTATCTCGGCATCCATGCCTCGCTCACGCAACGAACGCAAATACCCTGCGGCAACTCCGAGGGGATGGTGTATTACTTAAGCTCAGGTGTTATTGGTCGATTGTTAAGGCATAAAAAGCGGCTGTCCGATCTTTTTATCTTTTTGATCTGTATAAGGAGGTTAAATGTCATATTCAGTAACTTATGAAAAGGGTTTTTTAATTAGAGAGATTGGTTCAATCGCTACAAAGCCAGATGTGGCAATTACAGAGCTAATTGCCAATTCACATGATGCTGGCGCTTCAAAGGTTTCAATAAGAATACCTTCTGACAGAGACCAATATATAACAGTTGAAGATAATGGCACTGGGCTTTCTAATAAAGAATTTGAACAAAGATGGTTGAAGCTTCGATATGACAGAAGGCGTCATCAGGGAGCTTTTGTCGAAGTACCCAAAGATAATGATATTGTAAGAAACCGATTAGCATTTGGCCGTAACGGTGTTGGACGTCATGCAGGATTGTGTTTTAATGATACTTATTTTGTTGAGACATGGAAGGATGGAGTATGTAACTCATATGAACTAGAGTTATCTGATGGTTCTCAACCTATCGTAGTAGTTAACTCTCATAGTTTCCCTAAGTCTGGGCATGGTACCTTAATTAAGATTCTTGTGAAAAGAAATCTAATTGATGAGAAGGAACTTTCAGAAATAATTTCTGCCAGATTTTTATTTAATCCAGAGTTTAAAGTTACTGTAAATGGTCGACAAGTGTGCCTTTCTGAACATCCAGGCATTGTAAAGGTACATGAAATAAATCCGATCGGTAAGATAAAAATAAGACTAACATTAGTAGATTCTTCGACAGTTTCAAGAACATCAACTCAGCATGGAGTTGCATTTTGGTTAGGTGGGCGACTTTTAGGTAATCCATCTTGGTCGATCCGTGGTAATCAAATTCTTGATGGCAGAAAATCTTTTGCAAAGAGATATACTGTTATTGCAGAGTCTGAGAGTTTGTTTGATTTTATTGAAGCAGATTGGTCAGGTTTTAAATCTGACTTTTCGTCTTTAGATCTTATTTCAGATGAAATTTCTTCTTTCGTTAAGTCTTGTTATTTGGAACTATCAAAAAGTGAAATAGATAAAAGTAAAAGAGAGGTTATTGATATTCATAAATCTGAAATTAAAGCTTTGCCGAGGCTTGCAAGGAAAGAATTGTATGATTTCATTGATCAAATATTGTCTGAGAACCCAGATATTAAACCTGAAATATTAGAGTTAGCTTTAAAAGCTGCGATAAATTTAGAGAAGTCACGAGCTGGTTTATCTCTTTTGCATAAATTAACGAATATTTCTAGTGATGATGCTGAGGCTGTAGACCTATTATTGCAAGAGTGGTGCATCTCTGATGCTATGAATATTCTTTCTGAAATTGACTCTAGGATTAAAGTTGTAGAGGCTATTGAAAGATTAAGTAGTGATCATACTGTAGATGAGTTACATACATTGCATCCTTTAATTGAAAAAGCTCGATGGGTGTTTGGTCCTGAATTTGATACTCCTGAATACTCCAGCAATAAAGGGTTAGTTAAGACGATGGATACCGTCTTTAAAGTGAAACACAAGAAGCAAAACTTTCTTAACTCAGCGAAAAGACCTGACATTGTTGTTGGGGAAAACTCCTCAATCAGTACATTGGGATTAGAGCAGTTTGATAATGAAATTAAGAAAACTACACGAGTACTTCTGATAGAACTAAAAAAAGGTGGATTTGAAATTGGCAGAGATGAAATGACTCAAGCTAAATATTATGTAGATGATATCTGGCATGCAGGAGTTGGTTCAACTAGACCTTTTATTAAAGCTTTTGTTGTTGGAGAAACTATTGATAATTTTACAGGTAAATTTGTAAGTGCTGGTACAGACAAAGAAAATCAATATGGTGAAATTCATGCTCTAACATATAATGAGTTGGTTAGGACTGCTGAGGCCAGGCTGTTTTCATTGAAAGAAAAAATTGAGAGCCGTTATATTGGTATAGAGAAGGATGCACTATTAGATGAGTTATTATCTTTGCCACAACAAAGTAGTTTTGATTTGGCTGTCGGTGAATAGCATAGGACCTTTTTGATAAGTTTGACGATTTAATTCGATATCCATTGTTAAATTAGCAGAATAAAAAGTTTAATTGGACACCCATTGTTAAATCCGCAGAATAAAATGGAAATTCATTGTTAATATCTCGGACGTAACATCATGATTCTTCTTGGGTTAAGCATTAAACAAGGTGGTTTAATGCTTAGTCCTAAGGAACTCAGATAAGCCTTGGATGATTAAAAATGATTCGATATTTATTATTCGTATTCTTTGCTCTTGTGGCATATGTGGGCAATGCACTGGCTGGCGAATATCAGCTGGATTGGCCTGTCTCTGGTGAGGAACTGACTTATCATTCCTGCGGTTGTGCTGATTCCTGCTGGGTTGCCGAGGTTCGCCAAGCTAAAGCGGAAAAGCCGCTCATCGCTAAACTGAGATGCGACTGCGAAAAACTCTATTTTACTGATAAAAATGGCGTAGAACGGGTTGTCGCTGAAAACTGTGATGAGTTAAACACCGACAAGAAAATGGATTTGATCCCAGAACGAATCAAGCAACTTCAGTCACATTTTAATCCCCCTCGTTAACTCTATTTATCCTTGTGTGAAATGGAATTCCACGATTTTTATCTTAAGGCAATTGTATGAATAAAATTAGTATATTGGGTATTAGCATAGTATTGGCTTTATCTGTTGCTATCGGTCTTGCCGTTGATTTGAGCTTTGAGTTTTGGTATGAATCGATGTTCACATGGATGAATGTGTTTAGCTTTAAATTGCTCATATTATTACTTAGTATGATCCTAGTGTATGTAGCTATTGCTATCTCGTTTAATTTTAAACTGCTATCTTTTTTTGCAGGTAAAGAATATCCAGCAAACTATTTCGCATGGTCTAAATTTCGAAATTTAGGAGTGTTCTTTTTATTTGGCTTGTGGATTATTGGGGATTTGAAATTCTTCACCATCGTAATAGTTAATTTTGCATTGGTTGAATTAATACACTTATATTTAGTTTGTAGAAGTATCAATAATAAGGTCGAGTCTACTATATAAATTGATAAATAACTTTTTGGTTTAATGAGCCACCTATTGTTAAATTCTAAAATTGGTAGTAAAGATTACTCGATTTGCTTTGCATGGCTAGAGGCAACACAAAAGTCGCAGAAGTACACCCATCCCCTGCGAAGTTGCTGAAGGGCGTTGAAGAAAATAGCGTGACGCAGACAGGACGTCTGCGTAGCTTTCGGGGGGAAGGGACGCCCCATCGGAAGCGTTAGCGATTTTTGAATAAGCACGAAGCCAGTATTCAATGCATGTAACTTCGCTAGGGGCGGCAAGGGGAGATGCAAGAGGGGGATTGCTGTTGATCCCCTTCTTGCCCTGGTGTGGAATGGAATTCCACGACTTTGATTTAAAATTCAAACGAAGTTTGAATCAGCTTTTCAAACCGCGTTAGCGTAATCTAAATCCCGATTACTCGGGATCATAGTCAAGCACTGGCGCTAGCCACTTCTCCGTCTCTGCAACAGTCATCCCCTTACGCTTCGCGTAATCCTCCACCTGATCGCGACCAATATTACTCACGCCAAAGTAGCGGGATTTCGGGTGGGCAAAGTACCAGCCGGATACCGCCGCTGTGGGGAACATGGCGTAACTTTCGGTGATGTTTAAGTCGATGGTTTCATTCGGCTTTAACAGTTCCCACAACAGGCCTTTTTCGGTGTGATCCGGGCAAGCGGGGTAACCCGGTGCAGGGCGAATGCCCTTGTATTTTTCGCGAATTAAGGCTTCGTTATCGAGCTGCTCATCGGCGGCATAACCCCAGAATTCCTTACGCACGCGCTCGTGCATCCGCTCTGCAAAGGCTTCGGCTAAACGGTCGGCTAAACACTTGAGCATAATGGCGTTGTAGTCATCATGATTTGCCTCAAAGCGGGCGATATGCTCGTCGATACCATGGCCAGCGGTCACCGCAAAGCCGCCCATATAGTCGGCAACGCCGCTGTCCTTGGGCGCCACAAAGTCGGCCAGACAGAAGTTATCGTTACCCACACGCTCAAGTTGCATCCGCAGGTGATGGGTGGTCAGCTCAACCTCGGTGCGAGTCTCATCTGTGTACAGCTCAATATCATCAAAGTTGACAGTATTGGCGGGGAATAGCCCAATCACGCCCTTGGCGGTGAGCCATTTTTCATCGATGATTTTTTTAAGCATCGCCTGACCATCGGCAAACAGTTTCTGCGCCTCAACCCCCACTACGTTGTCGGTTAAGATCTCGGGGTAATGGCCGTGCAGCTCCCAAGCGCGGAAGAACGGCGTCCAGTCGATACGGTCGACTAAATCGGTTAATGGATAGTCTTCAAATACTTGGCGACCAAGTACGTTGGGCTTGAACGGGGTGTAGTTTGCCCAGTCGTGCTGGCAGCGGTTTTCGCGGGCGGCTTCCAGCGAGACGATTTCTTTACGCTTGGTTTGCGATAAACGCTTAATGCGCATCTCTTCGTATTCGGCGTAGGTCTCATCGATAGTCGCTTGGCGAGTTTCATTGCTGACTAGCTTGCTGACCATAGGCACGGCGCGGGAGGCGTCGGCAATGTAAATCGCGCCATGGGGATAATGGGGCGCAATCTTCACCGCGGTATGGATTTTCGAGCAGGTCGCGCCGCCGATAATCGCTGGAATGGTGAGGCCTTCACGGTGGAAGGTTTTGACGTTATGCACCATTTCATCGAGGCTTGGGGTGATAAGTCCCGACATGCCGATAATGTCGATATTGTGTTCTTTCACCGCCTCAAGAATGCGCTCTACCGACACCATCACGCCTAAATCGAACACTTCAAAACCGTTACAGGCGAGCACCACGCCGACAATATTCTTGCCGATATCGTGCACATCGCCTTTTACGGTCACCATCAAAATCTTACCGTTCGACTGACCTGCAACTTTTTCCTTTTCAATAAAGGGATTGAGGTAGGCCACGGCCTTTTTCATCACCCGCGCGGATTTGACCACCTGTGGCAGGAACATTTTACCTGAGCCAAACAGATCGCCGACGATATTCATACCGTCCATCAGCGGGCCTTCGATCACATCCAGCGGACGGGAGGCGAGTTGGCGAGCGGCTTCAGTATCTTCGTCGATAAATTCGGTGATGCCTTTGACCAGCGCATGGGCTAAACGTTGATTAACTGGCCATGAGCGCCATTCTAAATCTTCTTTTTTGGCGGCACTTGAGCCATCGCCACGGAATTTTTCAGCAATCTCAAGCAATTGCTCTGTATTGCTCGAGCCTTCAACCGGGCAAGGTAGGTTGAGCACCACGTTCTCGACCCGTACTTTAAGCTCTGGGTCGATATCGTCAAAAATCGCTAACTGGCCCGCGTTGACAATCCCCATATCCATGCCGACTTTAATCGCGTGGTACAGAAATACCGCGTGAATCGCCTCACGCACTGGGTTGTTACCGCGGAACGAGAACGACACGTTCGACACCCCGCCTGAAATCATCGCGTGGGGCAGGGTGGCCTTAATTTCTTTAATGGCATCAATAAAATCGACAGCATAGTTATCGTGCTCATCGATACCCGTGGCAATGGCGAAGATATTCGGGTCGAAGATAATATCTTCGGGCGGGAAACCCACCTTATCGACCAGCACGCGGTAGGCGCGGGTACAGATCTCGACTTTGCGTGCCTTCGTATCGGCCTGACCTTGCTCGTCGAACGCCATAATAATGGCAGCCGCGCCGTAGCGTTTAACGAGGGTTGCCTGCTCGATAAACTTCTCTTCGCCTTCTTTTAAGGAGATTGAGTTAACAATGCCCTTGCCTTGAATACATTTGAGGCCCGCTTCAATCACTTCCCACTTCGAGGAGTCGATCATAATCGGCACGCGGCTGATATCCGGCTCAGAGGCGATAAGATTTAAGAACTTATGCATCACCTCCACGCCATCGAGCATGCCTTCGTCCATGTTGATGTCGATGATCTGCGCGCCGCTTTCTACCTGTTCACGGGCGACATCGAGCGCCTGCTCGAACTTGCTTTCTTTGATCAGCTTTAAGAACTTAGCCGAGCCAGTGACGTTGGTACGTTCACCCACGTTCACAAACAGGGTTTGGGCGTCGATAGTGAGCGGTTCCAAACCCGATAAACGGCAGGCGACGGGGATCTCGGGTAATACCCGTGGCGCAAACGGTTCCACCGCTTCACGAATGACCTTAATATGCTCGGGCGTGCTACCACAGCAGCCGCCGATAATGTTGAGCATGCCTTCACGGGCCCATTCTTGGATAACGCTGGCCATGTCTTTTGGGGTTTCGTCGTAACCGCCAAACTCGTTTGGTAGACCCGCGTTAGGGTGCGCCGACACATAACATTCGGCGATGCGCGACAGTTCTTCGACGTAGGGGCGTAGCTCTTTTGGCCCAAGGGCGCAGTTAAGACCGATAGATAAGGGCTTGATATGGCGAAGGGAGTTATAAAAGGCTTCGGTGGTTTGTCCGGTCAGGGTTCGGCCCGAGGCATCGGTAATGGTGCCGGAGATCATTACTGGCAAACGCGCTGGCGAATTTGCTCCAAAGAGTTCATCGAACACGGTTTCGATGGCAAATAGCGCGGCTTTGGCGTTTAAGGTATCGAAAATGGTCTCGACCATAATGATATCGGCGCCGCCCTCAATTAAGGCACGGGTCGATTCGCAGTAAGCGGTCACTAACTCATCGAAGTGGATATTGCGATATCCGGGATCGTTAACATCGGGGCTGATAGAGCAAGTACGGTTAGTGGGCCCTAACACACCGGCAACATAACGTGGTTTACCCGTGGCTTTTTCGATTTCATCACAGGCCTCACGGGCGAGACGCGCACCTTCACGGTTAATTTCGGCGGACAGCGACTGCATATCGTAGTCGGCCATGGCGATAGTGGTGGCGTTAAAGGTGTTGGTTTCAATAATATCCGCACCGGCTAATAGGTAGTCGCTGTGAATTTGTTTGATGATGTGTGGCTGCGTGAGCACTAAAAGATCGTTATTGCCCTTAACGTCGGTATGCCAATCCTTGAAACGCTCGCCACGGTAATCGGCTTCTTCTAGCTTGTAGCCTTGGATCATAGTGCCCATGGCGCCGTCTAAAATCAGAATGCGCTTTGACAACTGGTTGCGAATGTCTGCCAGTGTTTGGCTGGCTCGATGGAGAGATATCGCCATAAATGATTACCTTTACTACAGCTAAGTTGAGTCCAAAAATATGCAATTCTGCGGTAAATTGCATTTTATTATTGAATGTCGTTCGTTATGGTTTGGACATTTATACGTATAGACGTCCATAATACGCGACATCGGATTGTCAGGGCAAGGTGAAAGTCATTAGGAGCGAGAATCTAGATCCTAAGATTTTTAAAAGGCATATATGAAACAAGTTCGCTTATTACTGTTACGCCATGGGGAATGCGAGGGCGGGGCCATTTTACGTGGCAGAGTCGATGTTCCACTGAGCGAGAAGGGCTGGCGGCAGATGTTGGCAGCAGTCGCTTTGCAGGCCAGAGAATGCCACGGTATTTACAGCTCCACCTCAAGGCGCTGCGCTGAATTTGCCAAGGAGTTGGCGCTGGAGCCGCATTCCAGCTTGTCTGAGAGTTCACATTTAGCTGCGCCAACGCCTTCGTCGCTTGAGGTCAACCTGCTGGAGGATCTACAAGAAATGGATTTTGGCGATTGGGATGGTCGCTTGCTCGATGAGTTATATCAACAGGATGGCGAGCGCATGGCGGCCTATTGGCAAGATCCTTGGGCCGTATCGCCGCCCAATGGTGAAACGATGGCAAGTTTTGAGGCTCGTATCGATGGCGCAATAGAGCAGATCCTCAATAAAGAGTTTGCCCAGCTGGCGTTGGATGATGAACAGGCCCACGGCGAGTGTAATGCCAATGTACCCACAGCCAATATTTGGGTTCTGACCCACGGCGGAGTGATCCGTCATTTAATGGCAAGAGCATTGGGGGCGGTGAGAACGGTAGGGTTTTACAGTCAACTGACTTTACCGGTTGCCGCGGTGGTGACGATTAATGTACTCGAAGATAAACATGGGACTCGATACTGGCGCTTAGACTGGCCATCGAGCCATGGTGATTGAGATTGAAATCTCATGCTAAATGGGATGATGAACATTTTCTGATTTAAACTGCATTGCCTAATGAGCAAGATATAGGATAATGCTTTTCCCTGACGTTTGAGCCAGATAGCGCATTGTGTTCGCTAAGTTTAAATGTCGCAGAAATAGGTGTTGGGAATTTCGCTTTATCCTGCGCTATTAGCTTAAGGCAATAGTCGTTATAAACGCCGAATCAACCCAAACATAATAGGGAATCGGGGTGCTGCCCGTCAGCCAGCCCGAACTGTACCCGCAACTGTGAGTAGTTAAAAGAAGTGCCTAGAATCTAGAACCTAGAATCTTCTTTGCTACAAGTCAGGAGACCTGCCTATTTCTGTTTTCGCTGCGTGCAGCCTTAGTTCTCGAGCGGGTGACTCGAGGGAGCAGAAAATGATATTGATACGTTTCGCCCTGTGGCCCATGGTGCTACTGGGTTTGGGTACAAAATATGCCTGTGGGAGCAGCTTTTAATGAAGCCTTCCACGTCAACAGATGTGCAATCTTCGGCGGTGCTAACTAATGTGGCACTCAATGTCAGCCAATTAAGTTGGACCATCGAAGGCAAAACCATTCTTTCAGGGATTAACTTTGCCCTACAACGCGGTGAAATGCTGGGATTAATCGGCCCTAACGGTGCGGGTAAATCCAGTTTACTGCGTTGTATATATCGTTTTATTCGCCCAACTCTGGGGCAAATCAGTTTGTTTTCGCAGGACATTAACGAGCTTTCGCCCAAGGCATTTGCCTGTAAAGTAGCTGTGGTGCAGCAGGATACGCCGCACTATTTTGATATGACCACAGAGCAACTCGTTGCTATGGGGCTCACGCCCCACAAAGGAATGTTTGATACTAATTCCAGCGGTGATAGTGAAAAAATTATCAAGGCGCTTGAAAAGGTAGGTCTTAGCCATAAGCGCTATCAGCAATATGAACGGCTCTCTGGCGGCGAGAAACAACGGGCACTGATTGCACGCGCTATCGTGCAACAACCTCAGTTACTGATTTTAGATGAACCCACAAACCACCTCGATGTGCGCTATCAAATACAAATTTTGGAGTTGGTTCGAAGCCTTGGCATTAGTGTCATTGCCTCTATTCATGATCTGAATTTAGCAAGTGCCCTGTGTGATAGTTTGCTGCTACTGGATAAGGGGCAAGTGAGCGCCATGGGCACGCCGAGTGAGGTATTAACAGAGGAGCGCATTGCCCAAGTTTTTGGTGTTTGCGCCCAAGTGATGCCCCATCCACAACATGCCAATCCTTTAATTAATTACTTTTATGGTTATCAAAAATCACCGACGGATGATGTGGTTGTATCCGCTCCCCATAACATCAACGGGGAGATAAACACGCCATGATTGACACGTTTAAGCTGATAATGATGAATCTTTTAACCCATATTTTAACGCCATTAACCCGCCAGCAATGGCTGATTCTTGGCTTGGTGGGTTTTGCTCTGCTGACCCCGATTGCGGCCGCCAGTTTTGGCGCGGCAAATATCAGCTTTTTAGATGTGCTGCATGTGTTTATTAAATTATTCAATCAATTTTTCGCCAACGACGATGCGTCAACTGCCGCCTCGATGACGGAGCGGATTGTGATGGAATTAAGGTTGCCACGGATATTGCTCGCGTTTGTGGCGGGGGCGGGGCTGTCTTTAGCGGGCAGTGTGCTGCAAACCGTAACGCGCAATCCGCTTGCTGACCCTTATTTATTTGGCATTAGTTCAGGAGCCTCCTTTGGCGCTGTGGTGATGCTGACCTTGTTTACTGGCTCCGGTCTATTCGGTAATGCGGGCGTTATTGCCAATTCGGGGATTTTTAGTGGCTCGGGAATGTTTGCTGGGCTCCTGTGGTTTAGTTTGCCTTTCGGCGCTTTTATTGGTGCCAGTTTATCCGTTCTTATTGTTCTCGCCTTGTCAGGGCTTGGGCTCAACAGCCAAGTTGAGCGCATGCTGCTCTCTGGGGTGGCAACATCGTTTATGTTTGGCGCATTAACCAGCTTGCTGTTGTATTTTGCCAGCCCGCAGGCCACGGCATCAGTGCTTTTTTGGAGTTTGGGCAGTTTTGCTAAGGCCAGTTGGCCGCTCTTAATTTTGCCATCCATCGTTGTATTGGTGAGTTTTTTTATCATCCTCGGTTGGAAGCGGCAGATTATGGCCCTGCAGGCGGGGGATGAAACGGCCCACACCTTAGGGGTGAATGTACCTAAATTACGCCTCAATATGTTATTGCTCTGCTCGCTAATTACCGCCGTTTTAGTGGCGACCTGTGGTGGCATAGGTTTTGTTGGATTAATGATCCCCCATACGGTGCGCTTGTTATTTCCCGGGCGTCAGCCCATTTTGCTCACCGCGTTAGTTGGCGGCTTGTTTATGGTGTGGATTGATGTGCTCGCGAGATGTTTACTGGGAAATCAAGAACTGCCCGTTGGGATTATCACCGCCTCGATAGGTAGTTTTTTCTTTTTGCTGATTTTGCGTCGGCGCAACTAATCGAACTCGCGTTTTTCGCAGAGGATTAGCTAATTTAGTACTAAGTGCGTATGGAAAATAGCCGCTGTATGCGTCGTAGTTGTTGTTATCGAACGAGTTATTGAAATCGAATTAGTCACTGGAGTGTGAATGTCTCAATCAAGCCTGTCATTTCAAATCGAGCCTGTGAGTAAAGCGCAGGATCAGGTTATTCAACAAAAAATCGATCTTAAAACCAAGCCGCCAGGTGCCTTGGGGCAACTCGAATCCTTAGCATTACAAATTGCTCGCATTCAAGGGCCACAACAATTGCAGATAGTCAAACCGACCATGTTGGTGTTTGCAGGGGATCACGGCATTGCCGCTGAAGGGGTTTCGATTGCCCCAAGTGAAGTCACCCACCAAATGGTGCAAAACTTTGCCCACGGCGGCGCGGCCATTAATGTGTTTTGTCGCCAATTAGATTTTACGCTTGAAGTGATCGATTGCGGTATTTTGACACCCGTTGAGGGGCTAGAAGGGATTATCGATCAACGTCTTGGCGCGGGTACTGCTGCTATTCATTTGGAACCCGCCATGCCTTTAACGAGTGTGGATAAGGGCTTTGATATGGCGCGGGAGCTTATTGAGCGTCACCATCAAGCAGGCTGTAATCTGGTTGCGTTTGGTGAAATGGGGATTGGCAACACGTCCTCTGCCGCGGCAATTATGGCGGCGATTATGCAATTAGATGTAGCTGACTGTGTGGGGCGCGGTACAGGCATTAATAGCGACACTTTAGCGCGTAAGTTAACCTTGGTAGAACTGGCGTTGCTATCGCATCAAAGTGCGCTTAGTGGGCCAAAACAGGTGCTTGCTTGTCTTGGCGGGTTTGAAATTGTGCAAATGACTGGCGCCATGCTGGCTGCTGCTGAGCGCAAGATGTTGGTGGTTGTGGATGGTTTTATTGCGACAGCCGCCGCATTAGTGGCGGTGACGATCAATGCTAATGTACGGGATTATCTGATTTTCGCCCATTGCTCCGAGGAGCAAGGCCATCAACGTATGTTGGAATATTTACAAGCTAAACCCTTGTTATCTTTGGGGCTTAGATTAGGTGAAGGTACGGGCGCAGCCTTAGCATTGCCGTTAATTCAAGCCGCAGTAAATTTTTACAATCAAATGGCGAGTTTTAGTGATGCAGGGATTGAGGCTGTTGTATGATGTGCCTGCTAACTTATTTAAAATAATAACGTTTAGCCAATCGTTTTAACTTTAAACCCTGCAGCAAGTGTGTATTCACTAAGGATGCTTTATGTCAGAACGCGAAAGCTGGCACAAAGAGATAGATTTATTTTTTGTGGCCATGGGCTATTTTACCCGTATTCCTATGCCCAAATGGGTCGAAGTCGATGCCGATAAACTCAATAAAGCCAGCCGTTACTTTGGCTTAGTGGGTTTACTCGTGGGACTGTTAAGCGCCATCGTTTTTTGGCTGACCCAAAATTGGTTACCCGCTGGGGTGTCGGTATTGCTGTCGATGTTAACGGGCGTGCTGTTAACGGGCGGTTTCCACGAAGATGGGTTAGCCGATACCTTCGATGGGTTTGGTGGCGGTTGGACGGCCGAAGACAAGCTGCGCATTATGAAGGATTCGCGCCTTGGTAGTTATGGTGCCTTGGCCTTGATTATTGTCTTGATGCTTAAATGGCAATTATTGGTTGAATTAGCGCTTTATGACCCTGTGGTTGCTGGTTCGGCGATGATTGTCGCCCATACTGTGAGTCGAGTCGTGGCTGCGAGCCTTATTTTCACCGAAAAATATGTGCGCGACGATGAGTCCAGTAAATCTAAGCCGTTAGCGCAGCACCAAGGCATTAATGAACTGTTTATTTTGATCGCCAGTGGTGTGTTAGTGCTGTTGGTGTTAAAGGGGATTGCTGCACTGTCACTGTTGTTGATTATGATCGGATTGCGCCGTTTGATCGTGGTGATCTTTAGACGTCAAATTGGCGGCTATACAGGCGATACCTTAGGCGCTGCGCAGCAAATTTGTGAAATTGTGTGTTACTTCGTGCTGCTCGTTGTAGGTAGCATTCTGTGATCCATTTAGTGCTGGGCGGCGCTCGTAGCGGTAAGAGCCGTTACGGTGAAACCTTAGTACGCCAGTATACGGCTTTAGGATTCGATGCCTGCTACGTCGCAACCGCGCAGGCACTCGATGCTGAAATGGCCAGTCGGATCCGTTTACATCAAGATGGCCGAGCCAAGGACGATATCGACTGGCAGTTGATTGAAGAACCCTTGGCATTAACCGCCAAGCTTAAGCATTTAGCTAAGCCGGGGCGGGTGATCATGGTGGATTGCTTAACGCTTTGGTTAACCAATCAATTACTTGCTGTCCACCCACAGGCTGAGCCAGCTTCGACCGAATCAGATTTTGCCCTAGCGGTTGCGACATCATCTCAACACGATGTGTTAGCCCACTGGCGGCAGGCAAAAACGGATTTTGTCAGTGCGTTAAATACACTTGAAGGTGTGGTGATTTTAATCAGTAATGAAGTAGGCTCAGGCATTGTGCCCTTGGGGGAACTGAGTCGCCAATTTGTGGATGAAGCTGGCTGGTTAAACCAAGATGTTGCTGCGGTTGCGGATAATGTGACCTTAGTAGTGGCGGGTTTACCGCTGACGCTTAAATCGAGTTAGCGCACTTAAATGAGCTGGTGCATTTAAATCAAGTTGTGAATGTTATTTTGAGCCGCTTTTGCATTTAGTTCGTATAAAAAGAAGCGCCTTTTATCTTATTTCCTCTATTGAGTGATGTCCTTGCCCATGCATTCACATAACGTTGCTGATCCCACGGCAACCAATCAAACGTCAACCGCTAGTTTGCCTAAAACATCGTCCCAAGGCGCCAAAGTATTAATGGTGCAGGGGACAACCTCAGATGCGGGTAAAAGTACGTTGGTGGCGGGAATTTGCCGATTGCTAGTCCGTCAGGGTGTCAACGTCGCGCCTTTTAAACCACAGAATATGGCGCTTAATAGTGCTGTGACTGTTGATGGTGGTGAGATTGGCCGCGCACAGGCGCTGCAAGCCGCGGCCTGTTATTTAGCGCCACATACTGATTTTAATCCGATTTTACTCAAACCCAGTTCAGATACGGGCGCCCAAATTATTGTCCAGGGTAAAGCGTTAACGACACTCGAAGCCTCGGCTTTTTTTGGAGAAAAATCGAAAGATTATAAAGCCATGGCCCTTAATGCTGTGCTGGACTCCTTTGAACGCCTAGGTCAGCAATATCACACCATAGTGGTTGAAGGGGCGGGGAGCCCGGCTGAAATCAACCTGCGTGCAGGGGATATTGCCAATATGGGTTTTGCTGAAGCGGTTGATTGCCCCGTGATTATTATTGCCGATATCGATAAAGGCGGCGTCTTTGCCCATTTGGTCGGGACCTTGGCGTTGTTATCCGAGTCAGAACAGGCGCGGGTAAAGGGGTTTGTGATCAATCGCTTTCGCGGCGATATCAGCCTGTTGCAGCCTGGTATTGATTGGCTTGAGGCGTATACGCAAAAGCCAGTAATAGGTGTGCTGCCCTATTTGCATGATTTGCACTTAGACGCCGAGGATGCGCTCACTGACTCGCCAACTAAGCAGGCCAAGAGTTGTTTTAAGGTGCGAGTGCTAGTGTATCCGCGCACCAGTAATCACACGGATTTTGATCCCCTCAGGCTGCATCCCGATATTGATTTTGATTATGTATCACTCCAGACGCAAGCCTTAGCTCAGACGCCGGAGATCGCCGCCGATCTACTGATTTTACCCGGCAGTAAGAATGTCCGAGCCGATCTGGCTTTTTTGCGGGAGCAAGGCTGGGATAAGCAAATTGCTAAGCATTTACGCTACGGCGGTAAAGTGCTGGGAATTTGCGGTGGTTATCAAATGCTGGGTGGGCGCATTGCCGATCCGTTAGGGATAGAAGATGTGCTCGGGACTAGCCAAGGGTTGGGTTATTTACCCATAACCACCGAATTTAAAGCCGAAAAACAGTTACGTAGCGTCGCAGGTGAGTTGACATTGTTAGGGCAGACTGTGGTGGTCAAAGGTTATGAGATCCACTGCGGTGAGTCCCACTATCTCACCTCCAGTGATGCCGCCAAGGGTGCACCATTACGCTTGATCAATGAGCTCGATGAACAGTCGGAAAAGTCTTTTGCTGACGGCTGCTTAAGTGAGGACGGGCAAGTATTAGGCACTTATTTACACGGGCTATTCGACATCCCTGAGGCGTGCCAGTTAATTCTGCGCTGGGCGGGATTAGAAGACGCACAAGCAATTGATATCAATGAAATTCGCGAACAACAGTTGAATCGTTTGGCTGATGTGCTAGCCGAACATCTAGATTTACCACAATTACAGGCAATCTTAACCGCATCAGTTAAGCCGTAGGATGAATACCAAACCATGACAACAGCAAACGATAATAACCAAGAACAATTAAAGGCTGAACGCCACAAGGCGCGCCAACAAAAACTCAAAGCGGGAGTCGATGCAAAAATTGCCGCCGCTCAGGATGAAAAAGGCATTTTGTTAGTCTTAACGGGCAATGGCAAAGGTAAGTCGACCTCAGGTTTTGGCACGGTTGCCCGCGCCGTTGGTCATGGCAAAAAAGCCGCCGTAGTGCAATTTATCAAGGGCACTTGGGAATGCGGCGAGCGTAATCTACTTGAAGGCGCTGGCGTCAGTTTTCATGTGATGGGCACCGGCTTTACTTGGGAAACCCAAGATAAAGAAAAGGATACCGCAGCCGCCCTGGTCGCTTGGGAAGCAGCTGAAGCTTTACTGCAAGACGAGAGCATTGATTGCGTGATGCTCGATGAGCTGACCTATATGGTGAGTTATCACTATCTTGATGTCGAACGGGTACTGACTGCACTTAAAAACCGTCCACCCATGCAGCATGTGATTATCACTGGCCGCGCCTGCCACCGAGCGATTATCGAGCTTGCTGATACCGTGAGTGAAGTGCAACCCATTAAACATGCCTTTGAGGCCGGAATAAAAGCACAGCCTGGATTTGATTATTAAGCAGAGCGTGTGTCGCTATAGCCATAAAGCGATGTTTTTTATATCCACATTGGACAGTGATAAAATGGCGGCCATGCCGCCAACGGTCACTGTTGCAACAATGCCATCTTAACGACTATTGAACGGTTCATCAGGCTAAAAGCTTTTGCCCCAAAACAAGTCGGCTGAATCGGATATTGCGATATATGCATTGCCACTGTTTCCCCAGTGACACGCCGTGAATATATCCCTATAGGCTCGACGACGGCATCCATGCCGCCATCGGTCACTGTTGCAACAATGGCAATTTTAATGACCATTGAACTGTTCATCTGGCTAAAAGCTTTTGTCCCAAAGCTGGCTAGCATTCATTTAGTGAATTGAAAAATAACGAATTAATTGCCCTGCAAAATCTCATCTATTTACCCAATGTTTGGCCCTACCGTAAAGCGACTAATAATATATGGGTATAAAGTCGTATTTAAATTTAGATGCTTTTGAGTGTTTTTAAACTCATTAGTTTGCGCGTTTATCCAGCCTAAAATTTATAAAACCCTTAAAAATCATCCGCATAAGCTTTCCCAAAATTAGTTAATAGGTTTGGAAAACGCGCATGCGCGTTTTTCCGGATGGTGTATTAGATAAAAAGCTGATAAGTTCTTTGCAATACAAGCAGTTAATGATGTGCGTTTTTACTGGTCTAATGAGGTAAACGCGCATGCGCACTAATAAAATGTTATAAATGTTTAAAGGTTAAACGTTAGCTTCGGATAGATTGCGGTATTTACTTTTGAATTATGTGCTAACTTTCAAAAGCCCGTAGCGTTGTTCCGGTGCCGTTAGGAAGTTTTGTAACAACCCACTTCGCATTGTGGGTTGCTAATAAGAAAGGTCGTTGCCATCATCGGCAGCAGTAATTTAAACGGGTGCAACGGAATAGCATTTGTATTCTTAGTAAATTCATTTCGTGCATTTATAACAAATCGCAGCAGGTTCGCACGCTTCGCGTGCTGGACAGTTTGTAAGTCGCGTCTTTGCGGTTTTGCTACGCAAAAGTAATCCGCAAAGCCACCACTTACAAACTGCCCCTGTGCTCAGCGCTATGTGTTTCATGAGGGTCTGTAATGCAATTGAATAAATTTTCCATATTTGCAGATTATTTTCAGTTCTATTTGATGGATGACGCAGAAATTGACGATACTTCAGAGATCTGGACCGATAAAGCGTTAGATATAAAACTTGGTATGACGCCTCACGCGCTAGCAGTGGGAACAATGCGAAATGTAGATGTCGATGTGATTGTTGAGGTCGTAGATGCTGAGCCAGAGATAAATTTGGACGAATGGGATTATATCAGTAAGGGCTACATTTCACTGCCATCAGGAAGGTGCATTGTCATGGGTTGCACTGACGCAATTGAAGATGCTACAAGGTTAGAAGTGAAACTAGGAAATTATGCGGCGTTAGCAATGGCAAAAGGTATAAATTCTATTGTTGCTGAATGGGAGCCTGCGAACGACTTGTACAGAGTTGTGATTTGGGCATCAGATAGTAAAGAATACTTTGCTGTTAAAGAGTACCAAAACACATAACAATTCGCACCATTCGCATGCCATAAATGGCCTGCTGGGACGCCGCTACGCGGCGCCCATGTGCTCAACGTTATGTTTCAAGGAAGATATGGACATAGGTTTACGAAGTGAATTGGCTTTTTCAATTGGAGAAAAGCAATCTCCAACGATGCAGAGCGTGGATATTTGGTTAGGCTCTGTTTTGATCACTTACTTTGACAATACCGCGTATTTGCCTGCATTTGTAAACGCTCTGAGACGTGAGTTGGCAAATATTGAGAAAGGCGAAGTTGCCAGCGGATATACATTTTTTAATCTTGGTCCCACAACTGATGATGCAGTAGCTAGGGCTGAAATCATCGAAGATAAAATTGAGGTAAGTTGTGTTCTAAACAACGGAAATGTAGTCAAAGTCATCCTGTTTGTTGAGAACACAATTTCCGCTTATAAGGAATGCATTCGTGTTTTGTCAACATAACAAGGCGCTGTTGTCGCCACTATCGTGGCTGGGACGGCTTACGCTGCGCTCCAGCCGCCCCAAAGCTTTGCGTTAGGCCTCTACAAAATGCTGAACCATTACTTCTTTCCATTGCTTTTTCTACAGCCGAAATTTGTAGAGGAATTTGCTGTAGGTAACTATCGGCTAGCACCACGCAGGTGGAGTACTAGCATTTTTGATTTAGCAACACTTTCCATCAAACACAAACTGCACCTGCCATACCAATTAATGGATGTTCTTTTAGGCTCTTGCAATTGCGAGCTAGCTGTTTCCGGTGCAAAAACTCCAGAAGAAGCAGTGCAAATGTTTGAGAATTTTCGGATTGGACTATATGCCTCTGGGGTATCACCATTTATTTGTCCATTTTTCGCAACAGAATCCATCAATGACTATTCAGGAATAAATGAAAGAGACTCAGTAATTGGCCATGGCATAGAACCAAAAATTGCGAGTAATTTTTCATCTGCGACAGCTCAGTTGGAGGCTTGGCCCCACGAGCTTTCTCTACAATGCTCGGTCACTCAGGAAGCGTTAACTCTGTCATCTCAACAAGTCGAGGACGCCGCATTATTTGCTTCTAAATGGGGACATATTGCCACTCGCAGCCCATCAATTGGAGCATTTTCTGGAGCATTTAAGTCATCACCACTCCTTGGCTCTATTGAGCAATCCATTCTGCATGCTTGGACAGGCATTGAGAGTTTATTTCCCACAGTAAGTACCGAAGTTTCGTTCAGAATAGCGCTTTATCTTTCTGTACTCTGTGTAGAAAACTCTCAGCGCAGTAGTTTTCACCGAAAGGTTAAATTAGCGTACGGAACACGAAGCAAAATCGCTCACGGCGCATCCAAGTCTATAAGCCGGGATGAATGGCTAGAAGCGTGGCAAATTATGGTGAAATGCGCTAAAGCCATAGCTAATCGCGGCGAGCTTCCAAGCGAAGAAAAGCTATTAATCGAACTTCTTGATGGACAATTATAAATGCCTAACAACTGGTTCAAATCGCTCGCTGTGCTCGCTGGGACGGGCTAAAGCCCGCCCCTTAACCAACGTTAACCCATAGAAATTTTTATCCGAAATTCACCTGATACAGTCGACGTGCTGACACGCTTTTGTCCATTTGCTTTTAACGTACATATCGCAAATGGGTAGTTAAAATTGGCATTGGGGCACCAGTGACCGTTGGCGACATGGATGTCGCCGTCGAGCCTATAGGGATATATTCACGGCGAGTCACTGGGGAAACAATGACAATAAACTCCATAAATAGATAAAAAGATTAATCGCTTTTGTCCAATACCTTGTTAAAGGCTGCATTAATCTTGCTTTCGTATGAAGGTTGCACATGCAAACTGTCGCTGCATTTTATTGTTCCAATTTGTTAGCTGAGGGTTTTATGTCAGTATAGGTTTTTTGCTGCGACGTGAGCATGTAAAGCAAGGTCAGTTTTTCCGTCTTACATCGCCCGTAAACAAGGCTATCGAGGCGGTGATCCCTTGGTAAAACCCGTTAGCGTCTGTATCGACAGCTTTTTACCATCGAGATTGGGCATCAGTGCCTCAAGGATGATGCGATGAATAAACGTATTGTGATTTGTGCTGACGGTACTTGGAATCGACCCGAGAAAGACCTTAAGGTGGATTTTCCCACCAATGTGCTGCGTCTGGCGCGGGCCATTAGCCCGATGGCGGGCGATGGTAAACCTCAGCAAGTGTTTTACGATTGGGGTGTGGGCTCCTATTACGATGAAGTGATTGGCGGCGCGACAGGGCGTGGGCTGCATAAAAATATCATGGATGGTTACCGCTATATCGTGCAGAACTACTCCCCTGGCGATGAGATTTATCTCTTTGGCTTTAGCCGAGGCGCATACACAGTGCGTTGCCTGTGTGGCCTTATCAATAACTGCGGTATTCTTAAGCGCCCCGATGCTAGGCTTATCCAACAAGCCTTTGACCACTATAAAAAAAGCAGCGCGCCCTTTGCTCCAAGCGGCGATAAATCCGTTGAGTTTAGACAAAAGCACAGCCACGAATCACGGGAGATTAAGTTTGTTGGGGTGTGGGATACGGTAGGCGCCATGGGGATCCCGATTTCCTTCCTCGGCTTATTTGAAGATAAAGATGAGTTTTACGACACTAAAATCGGTCGCAATGTGCGGGTTGCCCGCCATGCCTTGGCGATAGACGAGCATCGCAGCGACTTTGAGCCCACTATCTGGCAATTGCGCGACAATATGGATATGCAGCAAGTGTGGTTTGCGGGGGCCCATAGCAATATTGGCGGCAGTTATCAGCCGGATAAAGATGGCTCTTTATTGTCGGATAATGCCCTTTCGTGGATGATCGCTGAGGCTGAGCGGTTTAATTTAAGTCTCGAGCCACATTTAACGGCCAGTTTACACCCTAATCCCTTGGCGACGCTGCACGATTCACGCCGTAGTTTTTATCGGATTAAGCAGCCGTATTTGCGGCCGCTTGACCCGAATGTTGCGCCGGTATTGTTGCATCATTCGGTCAAGGTGCGTTGGGATCAAGATCCTCAGTATCGTCCTAAAAACTTGCAGACTTACCTTGAAAAATATGGCTGGCCAGAAAAGTTAATCGATTAAATCATAAGGAATTTCATGTTAATTCGACGCATTATTATCCTAGGTGTCAGTCTTGCCCTGTTACCTATATCTACTATGGCAGAGCCAGCAAAACGTATTATTGCGTTGTCTCCCCACGCGGTTGAAATGCTCTATGCCATTGGTGCGGGAGAGGCGATTGTGGCCGCCACAGATTATGCGGATTATCCCGAAGCGGCGAAAAAAATCCCTAGTATTGGTGGTTATTATGGTATTCAGATTGAGCGCGTATTAGAGCTTAATCCCGATCTAATTGTGGTGTGGGATACGGGCAATAAAGCCGAGGATATCAATCAACTCAAAAGCTTAGGTTTTAAACTGTACAGCAGTTCCCCACAAACGCTTGAAGATGTTGCCAAAGAAATTGAAGAGTTAGGCCAATTAACGGGGCATGTGGAGCAGGCTAATCAAGTGGCAACGGATTATCGCCGCGAGCTGCTTCGACTCCGCAATGAAAACGCCGCTAAATCTGAGCCTAAAGTGTTTTATCAGTTGTGGTCGACGCCCTTAATGACGGTTGCGAAAAACAGTTGGATCCAGCAGATTATTGGCGTGTGCCATGGGCAAAATGTCTTTTATGATGCGGCGAGTGATTATCCGCAGGTGAGTCTTGAGAATGTGCTACTAACCTTGCCCGAGGTGATTTTACAAAGCGAAGAAGAAGGCAATGTTAAAGGGATTGATTGGCGTAAATGGACCGAAATTCCTGCTGTTAAAAACCAGCATATTTATCAATTAAATGCCGATTTATTACACCGCGCGACGCCTAGAGCTTTACTTGGTGTAAAGGCCGTTTGCGATGCCTTGGATAAGGCACGTTAATCAATCGCCTTTTGCTGGTAAATTCACTGTTATAAGCGCTATAACGCACTGTTTGAGATGCATTTATTGTTCTAAGCAATAAGGAAATCCTATGAATACACTACTGACTTGTTTGTTTATCGCCATGTTATTGCCGTACTTAGCCAAAGGTCCTGTGGCCTGGGCGATGGCCAAAGCGGGTGGTTATGATAACCATCATCCTCGCAGCCAGCAGGCGCAGTTAACTGGATTTGGTGCTCGGGCGTTAGCGGGGCATCAAAATGCGTTTGAATCACTGCTGATATTTGGCTTGGCGGTGCTGACTGTAATCGCAACCGGCAAGGTGACACCTACGGCCGAATGGTTAGCCATTGTGCATATTGTGGCTCGCTTTGCGTATCAGATTTTATATCTATTGAATAAAGGCACCTTACGATCCCTCTCTTGGTTTGTGGCGATTTTCAGCGCCTTTGGGATCTTTTTTCAAGCTTTTTAATGCTCGCCATTTTACAAATAAGTACTGGACGCCGCAGAGCATTAACAGCTCAGCGTTAACATCTTAAAAGTGATTGGTTGACAAGCATTTGTTGATAAGTGCTCAATTTTCCTCTATCTCCCTAGCCTTGGTCACGAGGCCATTTGGCATCAATGCGGTAGCTAGGGCCGCCGCATTGATGGCCGCGTTAGCTTAAGCTCATGAATAATCCTGCGATAGTCGCCGCCATAAGATTAGATAAAACCCCTGCCGCCAAGGCCTTTAGGCCCAGTGAGGCGATTTCGGAGCGGCGCTCTGGCACTAGGCCGCCAATCCCGGCAATTGCGATGGCCACAGTACCAATGTTGGCAAAACCACACAGCGCAAAAGATAAAATCACTTGGGTTCGCTCAGACATTGGCTGCCCGGTGGTTGCGACTAGGGTGTCACCTGACAGGTAAGGTGCTAAGTTGATGTAGGCAAAAAATTCATTGATCACAATCTTTTGGCCAATAAAAGAGCCCGCCAGCATGGCTTCACTCCAAGAGACGCCCATTAACCAAGCTAGTGGTGCAAACAGGTAGCCGAGGATCTGTTGCAGTGTGAGGCCCTCGAGGCCAAACCAAGCGCCAATACCACCGAGCATCCCATTGAATAAGGCAACTAAACTGATAAACGAAAACAACATTGCGCCTACCGCGAGGGCGAGGGAAAGTCCGCTCATGGTGCCTGTGGTGGCTGCATCAAGCAGATTGCGAGGTTGATTTTCCTCTGTGAGCTGTAGATGCGCATCGTTGATTGTTTCTGTTTGTGGGATCAAAAGCTTAGCAAACAGAAGGCCGCCAGGGGCCGCCATAAACGAGGCCGCGAGCAGGTACTCCATCTTTATACCTAATTGGGCGTAGCCCGCGAGCATAGTGCCCGCGATGGAGGCTAAACCGCCGCACATTACCGCAAATAACTCTGAGCGAGTCATACGCGGCATATAGGGTTTAATGAGTAGCGGCGCTTCAGTTACCCCTAAAAAGATGTTGGCACTGGCCGACATGGATTCTGCCTTACTGGTGTTGAGCAGTTTTTGCAGCGCCCCGCCAACGGCTTTGACCACCAGTTGCATTATCCCCAGATAATAGAGCACCGCCGACAATGCTGAGAAAAACACAATAATTGGCAATACCTTAAAAGCGATGACAAAACCGCCTGCGCCAAATAGCTCATACATTTTATCGCTAACAAGGCCGCCAAACATAAAAGACATGCCGTCATTGCTGTAGCTGATGACGTTGGAGACGGCAGCAGCCATCGAGAAGATTATCGATTGCCCCAGCGCGGAGTACATCACAAATGCCCCTAGGGCCAATTGCAGTAAAAAGGCGAGGCCGACAGTACGGTAGTTAATGGCTCTACGGTTTTCAGAGGCAAGGTATGCCACTGCAAGTAAGGTGATGATGCCTAAGAGGCTAACTAAGATTTGCATGGATTTAATCTACATTGGAATTGCGAAACAAACGCAGGCTTGGCGATGCAAAAGCGCAGGCCAAGCTCACTGTGGATGGGCGATAAGCTAGCGTTGGCTTTATCCCGCCCTAGTCACTCATTTAGTAGTGCCTATCAGTTGTTGGATGATGTTCAGTACAAATTGCTGGCAATCCACTGCGGTCTGCGGGTCAAAGTCCTGGTTGTGTTGATCGGTATTTGACAATATGCGAATGCTGACAAAGGGGAGTTTATAAGCCTCTGCCACTAACGCCGCCGCGGACGTTTCCATTTCTTCGACTGCGGTGCCGAAGGTATGGTGGAGCCAATTGATACGGTCTAGCTCGCGATTCCATTCATCACCAGTACCTATTATTCCCTTCACTACATTTCCCTTGGTGTAGTGATGTGCTTGGGATAATGCCACCTTCACTAAGGCTGGATCAGCTTTAAAGTGGTTATGCTTGACCACCTCGCCGTTTTCACGCAGGTACATGGTCATATCGAAGTTTTGCCATTGGGTAGGATGAATCCCGTGACCCTTTGGGGTTAACTTGGTGAGATACGAACCCATATTAAAACTGGTTTCACCGATGACGATATCACCGCGATACAGCTTAGGATCATGGCCGCCAGCGGTGCCCTGATTGATGATTAGTTTGGGTCGATAGTGGGCAATGGCCAGTGTGGTCGCCGCCGCCGCGTTTGCTAAACCTATTTCAGTGCGGGAGACCACGACAGGGTGGCCACTCAGTTCACCCTCCCAGAACGTCCATGATCCAAATGTGTTGATAGTGACCTTGCCAAGAGCGGCAATTAAGGTCTCAACTTCAATGTCCATCGCTCCTTGAACCAAAATAGGGGAAAGTGTATTGCTGGCTAACACTTGTTGGGGATTTTGCATATTGATGTTTTAAAAAGGGGCGGTGCGGGAATGTTAGCAATCCTCACTTTGTGGAACAAACAAGGGGACTGTGAGTAAATTGTTATGTCCAAGATGATGGGCCGATTGAAATATAAGCATATTTTGATATTAAAGGCCGTTGCAGTTGTTTTTTAAGAAGATTCATTAGCACGCGTCTTAAGGCTAAAAAACGATAAATTAACAAACTAAATAATTCAAAAAACTGTTTTCAGAATATTAGGTTAGTCAATTACGCGAGTGAGTAAGCTTTAATCAGTCGAACATTTTGTGACGGGTGGTTTTTAAGCCTTTAAGTAAAATTGATAGTGCTATTCGCCACGGTAAATCGAGGAGGGGGCTCAATCATTGAGCTATAAATGCCGCGCAAAGCTACTTTTCCTGTTTTTAAAAAGTGCTAATAAGTAAGGGGAAAATGCATATCCTAAAGACAGTATGATAAGACCTCACATATCTAACCTGAACTCTGGATAACGAGTGTCGGAAAAATCTAAATTTAACAAACCAAATCAATGCTATAAATGATTTTTTGAAAAGAAGAATCTTTTTTCTGACTGAATGCGCAGATTTTTGCGCATATCAAGACGCTCTATCGTATGCCATAGCGAGCATGGTTAGACAGAGCAACGCAAAGAGGCCCGAAAAGATGCCTACTCAGCGGCTCTACTTATCCCGAGCTCAGGTTATTTAGCTTTGGTTATTGACGTAAAGACTAATACCGCAGCGAGGCTTTTTGGCGTTAGCGTGTTATATCAAAAATATGAATTGGTGATTTTATCGCCGATTTTCTGACATTAGTTAAGGAGATTATGGTTTATTGTCACTTTATAAAAACATGTCAAATAATCGATCTTTTTCTATGGTAAATCGTTAATTTTGACAGTTTAACGCAAACTTTAATCTTAAACTGCTAAAACTCTGTAATTTAAGGTTTTTGTGTTTTTGCATCTCATTGATTAATGGTATTTATTTGACATTTTTTGGTCATTAAATTGACAGTTTTCTTTAGATGAAACCTCAGCTATATTGCAGATGTCGATACAATTATTGAGGTTTAAATACCATGTTACGTCTACTGACCTATGGCCTCGTTGCCGCTGCCGCTTGGTTTATTTATTTGGATGTTGCCGACTATTTTGGCATGGAGACCTTTGATAAGGCATTAGCTGAAGATGTGCAGCAAAAAGTGGAAGCCCGAAAGGCAAAAGCAGCAGCGGAGCAATATGCACAGCAACTTAAGCAGCAGGTTGATTGCCAAACGACAAAAACATGTACTCAATAATGGCGATGTATCAAGTTTGTTCTTGCTGCGCATAAGTAAGCAACTGATTCGCCACAGTGTCACTGCATCAGAGGGGCAAATAGGATTGTTTGCCCCTCTTTGATTTTAGGTGCTTACATAATCGACAGATAAGAAATTTGTTTGCTTTGAATGCATTCTATATGCTGCTGGCTTTGGGGATTTAGGACGTGTTGGCGTGTCTGCTATGTTATCGCCTGTTTAGATTGAGTCATGACATCGCACGGACTTTGCTTTGCATAAGTGTCAGTCAAATGCTGCAAAATAATCCTGAAACCTCGCACGCCCTAGTAGTGCTGTTTCATAAAAGTGCAATTAAGGAAAACCTTACTATACTTTTACACTAATCCAACCGTAAATCAGGGATTGTGATCATGGTACACAAGGATGTAGTGACTAAAGATAGTGAAGTCAAATTTTCTGAAGATCTACAGCTCGTTTCCACAACCGATCTTAATGGCGTAATTACCTACGCTAACCCCGGCTTTTGCCAAGTGGCTGGATACCAACTCGATGAAATGATTGGTCAGCATCATAATTTAGTTAGACATCCAGATATGCCGAAAGCTGCCTTTGCCGATTTATGGAAACATTTAAAGCAAGGCAAGCCTTGGCGTGGCATGGTTAAAAACCGTTGTAAAGATGGTAGTTATTATTGGGTCGATGCCTATGTTACCCCCATCTATGAGGATGGCCGGATCTCAGGTTATCAATCAGTCCGTTGTTGCCCTACGCCTGAACATAAAGCGCGTGCTAGTGTGATGTATAAGGAGTTAAGAGCGCTTGAAAACAAGAAAAATATATTTTGGGGCAATAAGTTACTATCAAATCATCTAGTCAGTTTTCTTTTATTATCCATAGCCATTATCTGTAGTGTTTGGTGGCTAACCTTTCCTCAATCACTCTTAGTGATCTTGCCCTTACTCGCTATCATTGCCTTAAATCGACAGCAATTATTTTTAACGCCTAGATACTTGCAGCGATTAGAGAATGACTACGATAGCATTAGCCGGCTGATTTTTTCTGGTGACGCCCCCCACAGTATTGCAGATTTTCATATCAAACTTGGGCAGGCGCGAATTCGGACTGTTTTAGGAAGAGTTGATGACGCAACCCATTCATTGAAATCTATTGCGGATCAGATTAGTACGTCTATGTCTACCACGAGCAATGATATCACCTCCCAAGATCTACAGATCCAACAAGTTGCTACTGCGGTGACTGAAATGGCATCCGCAGCAGAAGAAATTAATCGTAATATCCAAGCGAGTAATCTACAGATTGAAGAAGCCCGTCGTCATTGTCAGGTGACCAGTCAGCAACTTAAAAATGTTGAAACTGAAGTTGCCTCATTAGCAACCCAAGCTGAACAAGCTTTTGATTCTGCGGTAGCGTTGTCCAGTGAGTCAGAACGAATAGACACTATCATGTCTGAAATACAAGGGATTGCTAATCAAACGAATTTGTTAGCACTCAATGCTGCAATTGAAGCGGCTCGCGCCGGTGAGCAGGGGCGAGGATTTGCAGTTGTTGCCGATGAAGTTCGTAATCTATCTACTCGTACTCATAAAGCGACAGAGCAAATTCAAACGAGCATAGGGCATATTCAGCGTACACTGAATGAATGGAAAGAGTTGATGCATTTGAATGTCGGTAGAACGAATACTTGCCTTTCTAGCACTCGAATTGGAGCGGAATATTTAAATCATATTACGGTAGAAATAGATAAAGTATCCGCTTTTTCCAGCCAAATATCTTCAGCTGCAACTGAGCAACAAGCCGTGATTGAAGATATTAATAGAAATATTAATCTTATTTCATCAATATCCCATGACAATAGTATGAAAGTTGAAGGCGTCAGTGCGACGAGTAAAAATTTATTGAATAGAGCAAATCAACTTAAAAATTTAAGTCAAACCTTTGGTTAGCGATAAAAAACAGTTGTTTTTATCGCTAACGAATATGTTTGTATTGTAATTATTGAGATTTAATTGCGGAGTGAATCATGGACAGGACAATAAATGAACGAGTGCATTATGTTCATGCACGACTCCGTAAAAATTTTGACAAATTAACTAGAATCGCAATTGCTATATATGATCAACATACAGATAAAATTAAAACCTTTGTGCATAGTACAGATGGTAAGCCACCGTTGAGTTTATATGAGGCAAAATTGAGCGAAACACCGTCTCTCCAACATATAGTGGAAAGCCGCCAAGCTAGGGTATTAGATAATTTATGTACTCAACTTATATATAGTTCTGAACATAGTCGAAAAGTGCTTGAGGCGGGCTACGAATCTAGTTATACCGAACCATTGTATTTTAATGATCGTTTTGTTGGTTTTTTATTTTGTAACTCTAAAGAGAGTAGTTATTTTGATGATGCAATACGTGCTGAACTTTCCGCATATGCACAAATCCTAGCAGGTATCATTGCAGTTGAATTTCTTTCTATTCAGACATTTAATGGGGCACTTATTACTGCCAGAGCCTTTGGTCGTTATCGTGATGAAGAAACGGCAAATCATTTACACCGAATGTCTTCATATTCGCGCATCATCGCTAAAACAGTCGCAAAAGAGTTAGGATTAAGTGATGAGGAAGTTGAGTTTATTTATCTATTTTCTGAGTTACATGATATAGGTAAAATCGCCGTGCCAGATGCAATACTATTGAAGCCAGAGAAATTAACCACTGAAGAATTTGAGGTGATGAAAACTCATACTATTAAAGGTCGAGAGATGATTAATTTGATGATTAATGAGTTTAGTCTCAATGGGATACACCATACGGAGATGTTAAAGAATATTATCAACTACCATCATGAACGTTTCGATGGTAAGGGATACCCTGAGGGATTAAAAGGAGAGGATATTCCGTTAGAAGCAAGAATAGTCACTGTTGCTGATGTTCTTGATGCTTTAACAAGCAAACGACCATACAAAGAGGCATGGTCATTTGAGGATTCATTTGCTTATCTTGAGGATAATGCGGGTCAACAGTTTGATCCTAAGTGTGTCATGGCTGTGCTCAATAATAAGCCTGAATTTCTTACAATTCATAATCAATATGTCGATCTATAAAATGGTCATTATTTATTGGTGCCTTTCAATGTAACCATACTATTTTCGATTTATTAAAAATAATAAGTCGTGCGAAGTATTTTTATATGTGCAAGCTCAAATCTTTGGTTTTCTTTAGTCTTAGTTCTTAAGCATTTCAACCAGTCTTCTGATCGCTAAGATGACTTATGTAGTGAAACCGATGGTCTATCGCGTTTGCATCTCTACATGTTCCCATTTTTACGATGGAATTTACTGAACGAACATGGCATGCCCGCGGGTCATTTTATCAAAAGCCGCCTCAACTGCTCGACACATGCGATATTTCCGTAGTCAAGTCAGTATTACAAACATAGCTATTAAGCAAATTGTCAGGATTTTATTGTTATCTTTCGCGCCCTGTGTTTTGGCTAGTTGGACTGCGATTGTTTTTCTCCAGAGAGATTCCATGTTGATAAACTGTAAACTGCCCTTAGTAATGCTTATGCTATTCCTAATGTCTATGCCTTCACCTCTATTCGCCGCAGCAGAAATGACCGACAACAAATTGGTGTTTAATCAGCTCTTGTCTACGGCGTTTACAACTGAAAAGACTTGCTATCCGCTTGCAAATTGTCAGTCAACAAAACCACCTATTATGGGATTATCAGCCTTAATTCAGCCTTCCTATACCCAAGTGAATAATCAAGATACTCAAGGTGAACATCGTATTGGCGGCATTATATTTCAACCAGAGCGTGAGCAACGGTCTGTGCAGCAGGCTGAACTTCAACCTGTCACTGTAAGTATCCACTCCATTGATGATTTGATGCTCTTTTTTGAATCCCTTAATTACACTGCTGAAAATTTCCATGGGGGGAATAAATCGGTTCCGAGATTAACCTTTGATGCCGTAGGTAAAGGATGGCGGTCGGTATCAGAGCAATTGCCTGTGAAGCAAAAGAAGATGGTGTTTTTTAGATTGATGACCCCCTTAGTATTATTAGCGAATGAAAAAGTGTTACAAGAACGGCTACAGGTAATCTCTGCGCCCCTCAACGACACTGGTTTGGTCGCTTTAGCGATTAAGTACAAAGTTATCAGTAATCCAATACCGTCGTTATCACCGTCCCACAGGCAAGCCCTGCTTGAACGGGTAGATATTTTGCCTCCATCTCTAGTATTGGCCCAGGCGGCAAAGGAAAGTGGTTGGGGGACATCGCGCTTTACTCTTGAGGGGAATGCCTTGTTTGGTCAGTGGGATTTTAATGGTAATGGTATGGAGCCAAAGCAAAAGCGCCAGGGGATGGGGCAGTATGGGCTGGCGCGATTTGAGACTCCCTTAGCCTCCGTTGAAGGATACTTATTGAATTTAAATACCCATAGTGCTTACCACAAAATGCGTCAGCTTCGTGCCGAATCAAGGCAAGCCAATCAAACAATTACAGGTGTTGCGCTTGCTGGTACCTTGGATCGATATTCAGAGCGCGGCTACGCCTATGTTGAGATGATCCAGAAGATGATCCGTACTAATAAGCTCTATCTGGCAGATGAGGCCTATTTAGATGATGATATGCCGTTGCATTTGCTCACAAGAACCCACTAATAATTCATGTTTAAAGTGAGATTGGGTTTAGTTGCTCCGCTTACACACTGTTACAAGCGCCATTTTGTAGATTTAACAATCGTAGAGACGACGATATAAATTAGGGATTGTCAAAGAGAGCGTAGATAGGATGTTGTTGGCGCTCTTTGCATACATAGTCCTAGTATGTGCGGATTTAATCTTAAGGACGATGATGAGAACACTCCAACTTTTGGGATTGATACTTACAATAGCAGGGATAGCTTTGGGCTTTATGATGCTCGCCCCCATTGGTAATGAAACATCTAACGCATCTTTAGGAGCGGCAGGTTTGGGTATCATGTTTCTGTTGTTACCTATGCTGGGATGCTCCGCACTGATGTTGATATTTTCTTCAATTGCATTGTTTAATCATGAGGTCAGAAAGCGTACTTATTTCAGAGGATCTTTTTGGTTAACTCTTTGGAAATGTAATCTAGTGATATCGGCTGGATATACTTCGGTGGTTATTTATGTTGCTTATTTATGGATTAAAACCAACATGAGTAGCTAAAAAGAGCCTATGTTAATATTTCTGTCAGTATTCAACTGACAGCAAGATGATTAGTGCTTAAGGCAGACATTCGGTCGCAAATACTGGCTTGTCGTGACGATAATTAATCAATATTGGATAACGATTAGCTAAGTGTTGAGGAATGAGAGTCATCACCACTTAAGCTAAAAATCAGACGCCCTGATAACCTTAGGCTATCGGGCGTTGCGTAAACGATTACTTTTGCGTTGCGCGGTAGTGGTCGAAGTTTTCGATATAGTCCTCGAGATTGGCGTCGAGCATTTCTTTATAACGCTCCATGTAGTAGTCCATCATTTCTTGTTTTTTGGCCTGCATTTGCTCTTTGTTTTCAAAGCTGGTGGAGCCAAACCAAGCGTTGTAGCGGGCGAGGGCCCACATAAAGGAAGCACTGACTTCACCGGTTTGGATCTCAGTGTTTTGGTTTTGCTGGTTAGCGAGCTTAATCAACTCAGTGGCGCGGGCGTAAAAGGCATTTTGGTTATCAGACATCAGCAATTCCTGTTGTTAGGCAAAATGGTTAAAGAAAAAGGGCGCTTGGCTTTACCCTTTTGGCAATTGCTACTAACCCTAAGGCATTTTGCGGCCAAGGGACAGTCATCCATCTCACAGAATCCGTTGATTTCACGTTAAAATGAGTTGTCGAAAGTAAATCTGGGATAGGTGTAACACTTTTCTGATAAACATTGGTAGGTTAACCATTCTAGTAAAGTTAATCCTAATAGGGTTAACGGGCCTGTGTAAGCATCATAGACCAATGTTAGAAGCCCGTGATTGATTCATGCTGTAAAGGGCGTTTTGAGGTTCAGGGATATGAAATGTCTTCTGTTGGCTGTAAAGGCAGTCTCGCTTGAATGAGCCCATTCGATACTTTCAAAACGACCATGGTATTAAAGGGCTTATCGCGTATGCTAGCGAACTTTATCTGCTGTAAGCGTAAGCCCCTATTTTTGCAGGATGGCAAGTGTAGGTTGTAACTAGGCGTTACTTGGCCGTAATCGGGCCTTTTGATCCTGCATCGTTATCAATCCACATACTCTCTTTATTCGAGCTGGCATCGGGATAAATGGTGAATTCCACCATACCGTCTTTGAATTTGATCGCTCCACCACTTTGACTGGATTTTACGTGTTTACCGTTAACCCAAACCTGATGTTTATCATCGATTTGAATATTTGCAACCGTTGCTCCTGAGCTGGCTGTTGCTATCCATTGTTGGGCATTGGGAATGATGGCGTCAGCAGCGGCTTTGGGGGAAGCCATTGCTTTGGCATTTTCTTCTTTGGTTTTGTGGATATCGCACCCTTGCATTTCAGACACTTGGGTACAGCCTGAACGCTCAAGTAACTTGCGATACTCATCGTTAATGGCGTGGCTATTTGCGGATAGCAATAGTGCAATACTGGCTGTGAAGATGATTTTAGCGTTCATGTGTTCCCTCGTTGCTATTGAAGTGTGCCTTGTTTATGGCGAATTTAGATGGTTAAGTGTAGTGGGTCTTTAGCCATTTTCTACTCGGGCATGTTGACGTATTGAGATACGATGCTGTTCAGGCAATGCCTTACTCGGAAGATGCGGAGTGAATATAGCGGTTCAATCTTGCATCAAGTAAAGCCCGATAACCCATCAGTTAGTCGCAAAACTCCACATATTTTGGATTAGTCCATCGATTACCTCAAACACCACCATCACTTCAAAAGGCTCGTCGTGTATGCCGCTGATCCGTTCGTGATCCACGACCTTATTGCCAACAACCATACGATTGAGGATTTCGGCATGTAAATGCGGCAAGTTAAAGCGTTCATTTTGATAGAAATCGCGAAATGCGGCTTTACCCCGAATAACGGGCTCTGTGGCGGGTGGACGGTAAATACAAACGTTGTCGCTAAAGAGTGCCACAAAGCTTGCAAGGTCGTGTTGGTTATAGGCAACTAACTGGGCTCGCACTAAGGCTTCGGGTGTCACACTGTTTACGGTTAAATTGCTCAAGGATGATCCCTTACTGAAACGGGTAAGTTTGAAATGCGTTGCTGTGTTGGATGGGAAAGCGCGTTTGGTGTCATCATATTTATCACCATTACAGCCTACTTTCCCAATACCGTAGTTTTGTAATACGTAATTTATTCCAATAGTTTAAGTTGTGTTTTACCCCATTGAGTGGCAAAGGGCATGGCTTCTTGAGGGGTTAAGGTAAACTCCTGCTCGCAGCCGTCACCACGGGGCATTTCCCAAAACTTCATTCCAGTTGCCTCAAGAGTCAGTTGATAATAGCCAGAGCCGTCGGAGGTGGGGCATTCTGCGCTTGGCGGAATATCGGCAAACAGCTTTTGCTTAAGTGCTTGTGGTAACGGAAAACTCATACTCTCAGGCATCGCTTGAGGCTGTTCATTTTCGATAAACCATTGCCATGGATGGAAAGGTTTTCCATCTGCAAGCGAGAAGCTGACAAACTCTTGGCTGATCCCATTGGCACCATAACCCGCTGCCCAGCGATACAAGCGCACACTAAGCCAATGCTGATTAAGGAAAATGGGTTCTGCAAAGGTTTCGTCAGTCACAAAGCTGCCCATTTGAGCCAACATTCTGCGGCGAGTCTCAAAGGTTTGTGCCAGCTGCGCATCATCGGTGAGCTTTCTCTCAAGCCAGTGATTAATTGCCGAAATGCCTTTTTGTGGGCCGTTAAATTCGATACCAACATCAGTGCCAAAGGTCAGCGGACGGTATTCAATAGTCTGAAAGCGTTGCCATTTTCCGCGGCTCAGTGAAGGTTTGGTTTCAAGCGGCAGATTATAGGCATCGGCGCTGCAGTCATCCTGATTATCCGGGCTGATTTGCCGCTCAAGTTGTATTGGCAGTGACTTGCTGGCGCTGTCTTTAAACCACTGGCCACTCAGTGTTTGTGGTGTTGCGGTATCAAACTGCCAGTTTCCGGTGTTGTTTTCTTCTTTCCAGATGCCGTCTTGCAGCTCGAGTCGAATTGGGGTGAGGTATTTTTGATAGTAATAACTGCCGGTGCCATATTGGTTAAAGCAGACTCTGATCTTGCTTTTACCCAGTTGTCCCTGCCAAACGCCTGTGAGTTCATTGGCGGCAAACGTGCTGAGTGGCAGTGTAGTGGTAAGTAATAGGCTTGAGGACAATAGCGTTAGTAACTTCCGTGTATGCATACTTTTTCTCTTAAAAGATAATAGGTTATGGTTTTACGTGTTGGTTATAAAAAAGTCGCCCTAAGGCGACTCTTAACGGTTTCGAGCTCGATAAACGGTAGGCTCAACGTTTATCGCGTCAAAAGACCTGTTTATTCAACCTGCCAATCAATTTGTTCACCAGCGCGGATAGGCACGACATTGTTGTCGCCAAGTGGGTAACTGACTGGCACATCCCAAGATTTTTTCACTAGGGTGATGGTATCGCTGTTGCGAGGCAGATTGTAAAAATCTGGGCCGTTGAAGCTGGCAAAGGCTTCTAATTTATCCAGTGCATTAACCGATTCAAAGGCTTCGGCGTATAGCTCAATGGCCGCATGGGCAGTATAAGAACCCGCGCAGCCACAGGCGGCTTCTTTGCGATCTTTTGCGTGTGGCGCTGAGTCGGTACCGAGGAAGAACTTCTTATTGCCACTGGCCGCGGCGCCTAACAGCGCTTGCTGGTGGGTATTGCGCTTTAAAATTGGTAGGCAATAGAAGTGCGGACGAATACCGCCAGCCAACATATGGTTGCGGTTATAGAGCAAGTGGTGCGCGGTGATCGTGGCGGCCACATTGTCAGACGCTTGAGTCACGAAATCGACCGCATCCTTAGTGGTGATATGCTCGAGAACGATTTTAAGCTTAGGGAAATCGGCCACGATCTTGCTGAGGATATTCTCAATAAACACGCGCTCGCGGTCGAAAATATCAATCGATGAATCAGTCACTTCACCATGCACTAGGAACAACATGCCCACTTCCTGCATCGCTTCGAGGGCGGGGTAGATGTTCTTCAAATCGGTCACGCCAGAATCCGAGTTGGTGGTCGCGCCTGCTGGGTAGAGTTTAGCGGCAACGATTTTGCCCGAGGCTTTGGCTTTACGGATTTCTTCTGGGCTGGTTTTGTCGGTGAGATACTGCACCATTAAGGGTTCAAATTGCGAGCCCGCTGGCACTTGCGCCTTGATACGATCGTAATAAGCCAAGGCGGTTTCGGTATCGATGGCGGGAGGAACCAGGTTAGGCATGACGATAGCGCGGCCCATATAGCGGCTGATATCGCGAACCGTATCTGTTAATTGGGCGCCATCTCTTAGGTGAATATGCCAGTCGTCAGGACGCGTAATAGTGAGTGTTTTCATAGGGCGATTCATCTTATTGGATATGTCTGCTGCGAGGGTGGCAGGATCTTATGTGGCAAGGTTTTAGCTGTAAAGGGAAACTCCGTCATTTGGCGAATAAAAGTGTTAGCGCATGTTGAGCGACTGCCAGCTTGTTCTTTGCTGAGTACCGTACACCTACAAGCAGCCTTTTCTCATATCGAGCGGACACTTTTGCGAAATTTAGACGGACACTTTTAGTTCTCAACTGTGGTGTCCGCGGACACTTTTATCTTGAATCTTATCTAACACAATGAAAATAAATGCTTTAATGGAATTGGCATAGGCGTTGCTATTACTGGATATCGATTTTTAATAGTGTCCGTAGCGATGGGCATATCCAGCCCTCCGACAGGGAAGCGAGAAACGCCATGATTAAAGATACCAGCGGCCAAGATACTCTCCTTGCGCCATCAAACGCTAAACGTCTCAAGGTGCCCTTGATTATTGGCGGCTGCACCTTATTAGTGAGCGCCTTAGTGTGGGCCAGTTTCAGTAGCGATAATGTGAGCAAATCCATTAGCCGTAGTGAGTTAACCACTGCGACTTTATATGTAGGTACGCTGACTCGGGATATCGCGACTACAGGTAAAATCGTCGCGGCCAATGCACCGATCCTCTACAGCACTGAAGAAGGTACAGTGACGCTACTGAGCAATCCTGGCGATACAGTTAATAAAGGCGATGTGGTAGCCAAGCTAGATAGTCCAAGACTGACCAATCAATTAGAACAGGCGAAATCCTTATTAGCGGGTTTGGAGGGTGCTCTTGAGCGTGCCAAGCTGGACGCTAGACGCAACCAATTACAAGTCAACCAAACCTTAGATATGGCCAAGGTTGATCTTGAGGCGGCTGAGCGTGAACGTCGTCGTGGTGAGCAGCTTATTCAAAGTCAGCTGATTGGGCAGATTGACTATGAAAAGGGCAAAGATGATCTGCATAAAGCCAAGCTTAAATTTGAGCATGCGTTGCAAGATGCTGCATTAACTAAGGATACCTTGACCTTTGAAGTAAAGAATAAAGCGCTTGAAGTTGAACGCCAGCAGTTAGCGGTAGGTGAATTAGAGCGCCAAGTTGAAGCCTTAAATATTAAAGCGCCGGTTGGCGGCATTATTGGCAACTGGCTGACAGAGCAAAAAACGCGTTTGAGTGCCAATCAACCGATTCTAACTGTGGTCGATTTAAGTGCCTATGAGGCCGAGCTTGCGGTGCCAGAGTCTTACGCCGATGAACTTGGACTTGGCATGGAGGTTGAGCTGAGCTTTGGCGAAGTCAAACTCATGGGCAAGTTATCCTCGATTTCTCCCGAAGTGCGTAACCGTGAAGTGACCGCAAGAGTGCAATTTGCCCAGAGCGATAGTCTTAAGTTGCGCCAAAACCAACGCATTTCTGCCCGAGTGCTACTCGAACATCGGGAAAATGTGTTGATGGTCAAACGTGGTGCCTTTATGACCAGCGGTGGCGGGGAGGAGGCTTATCAAGTCGAAGGCGATATCGCTACCCGCCGCCAGATTAAACTGGGTAGCACCAGTATGAGCCAGGTGGAAGTGATTGAAGGCGGTAAAGCGGGTGACGAATGGGTAATCTCGAGTGTTGAGCCCTTCAATCATGCCGAACAGGTTAAGATGCATTGATGTTATTTGGTTGAAAAAACTTATTAATCAAATTGATGGATTGGAAATTGCCGTGGTTTAAAATACTGCGGCGATAAGTAAATAGGAGCCAATAATGAGTCATAAAAATGTTGATATCAGTGTGTTGATGTCCTCCAAGCTGTTTGGCGTATTCGCTTTGGCCTTGTTAGTTGTGGCGGTAGAGCTGGGGATTGGAGAGGCTAATAGTTGGTTTTTCCTTGGCTTAAATATTTTGGAATGGACCAATCCCTTAGACGAAATGCGCCAGATTGGTGATGTCTCGATGGAAAGTGTGAGCTTGATATTCTCTTGCCTAAATGGGCTGTTCGGTAAGTTGAGTGAGTTCATTATGGGTGCTTTTCTGGGCTGATAAGCGGTTGCCTCTGCTTCGTCTGTTACATGCTCAAGTTACATTGAAGTCCCGCGCGTTTTATAAGCCGTTTACGCGCAAAGATAAAAATTAATTAAGGAAATTAAAATGTTATCAATGAAGAATATCAGTAAAGTTTTTAAAACGGACTTAGTAGAAACCCACGCCCTGCGGGATTTCAACCTTGAGGTAAACGAGGGCGAGTTTGTGGCGGTCACAGGCCCTTCGGGTTCAGGCAAAACCACCTTCTTAAATATTGCTGGCTTGCTCGAAGGCTTCACCCATGGGGATTATTTTTTAGATGGGATTAATGTCTCCAACCTCAGTGATAACAAGAGTGCTGCCGTACGCAATGAGAAGATTGGCTTTATCTTCCAAGGCTTTAACTTGATCCCCGATCTTAACCTCGCGGAAAACATTGAAGTACCGCTGCGCTACCGTGGTTTTAGTGCCAAGGAGCGTAAACGCCGTGTGGAGCAAGCATTAGAGCAAGTGGGCTTAGGTGCGCGGATGAAGCATTTGCCGACTCAATTATCCGGCGGTCAACAGCAAAGGGTAGCGATTGCCCGTGCTTTAGCGGGGGAACCCCGTTTTCTGCTCGCCGACGAACCTACGGGTAACCTCGACAGCTTAATGGCCCGCCAAGTGATGGAATTATTAGAGAATATTAACCAATCTGGCACCACCATCATCATGGTGACCCACGATCCTGAACTGGCTCGCCGTGCCCAGCGCAATATTCAAATTGTCGATGGACAAGTCTGCGACTTTACCATGTATCAACCCAATGTGGCCCGCAGTGCAAGCCACGGCAGTGTCGATAAACTGGTTGCTAACGCCCAAGGCTAGGAGCGGTTATGTTCTTCTATTACTTAGATTTAGCTTGGCGTAGCATTAAAAAAACGCCCATGTTGTCGGCATTGATGATCATGGCGATTTCCATCGGCATAGGCATCACGATTACCACTCTTAACATTTACAAAATGATGTCCACTAACCCTGCGGGGGAGAAGTCCAGCCAATTGTTTGCGGTACAGCTGTGGAGCCAAGGTCCAGATGCTTGGGATCGCTTCGATCAACAGATCACCTATCAAGACGGGATGAACTTACTTAAGAGTGATATTCCGAGCCTGCAAACCCCCATGTTTCGCACTGGCGGCGCGGTGCAAACCGAAGATCCGGCTTTTTTACCTGTACTGCAATCTCGGGTTAGGGTGACCAATAACGACTTTTTCCCACTGTTTGGACTTGAGTTTCAATACGGTCAGGCATGGGATGACAGCGTCGATAAAGATGCTCGCTACGAAGTGGTTCTCACCGATGAGCTGAATAAGACGCTGTTTGCGGGCCAAAATAGTGTCGGCAAGACGATTTATTTCAATGCTAAGCCCTATCAGGTGGTTGGCGTGCTTAAGCCTTGGGCGCCGAGTCCAAACTATTATGACCTTAACAACGGCGCCTTTGGCAATGTGGATACCTTGTTTGTGCCCTACAGCTTAGCGCCGATTGAGGAATATGGCAGTTGGGGAAATACCAATGGCTGGAACTATGAGAGCATCAACAACTACGCGCAGCGTTTAACCTCCGAAAAGCATTGGACACAATTTTGGGTGCAACTCGATACGCCTGAACAAGTCGCTGAGTACCGTCAGTGGGTTCGCCAATATATTGAACAACAAAAGAAATTAGGTCGCTTTAGCTCACCTAAGGCCGATGTGCAATTGTCCGATATTGACCAATGGCTAGTCATTAATAAAGTGGTGCCAGAGGATAACAAGGTGCTGGTGGGCCTCAGTGCACTCTTCCTCATTGTTTGCTTAGTCAATATGTTAGGTCTGTTGCTGTCTAAGTTTTTACGCCGAGCTCCCGAAATTGGCGTGCGCCGCGCCATCGGCGCCAGCCAAGGGCAGATCTTTGCCCAACATATGGTGGAAGTGTCTTTGATGGGACTATTCGGTGGCTTACTCGGCTTGGCTTGGGCTTGGGGCTCACTTGCGTTGCTCACAAAGAAGTTTCAACTTGAGGCTTCGATTACTCATCTCGATGCCAGCATGTGGCTCATTGCGCCTGTTATTGCCATTTTTGCAGCGATTGTGGCGGGTATTTATCCTGCGTGGCGTGTGTGTACCACTAACCCAAGTGTTTATCTTAAGAGCCAATAATCGGGGGCAATATGTTACATATCAAACCTATTCTCAGCAGTTTATTACGCAGTAAAAGCGGCCCCTTACTATTGTTATTACAGATTATTTTGTCTGTGGCTATCGTCGCTAATGCCAGCTTTATTATCGCCGAACGATTAAATTTAATGGCGCGTGAGTCGGGGATTGTTGAAAGTGAAGTCTTTGATTTCAGCATTTATCATTTTGATAAATCGACAGATTTAGTAGCACAGGATAAACGAGATTTAGAGATCATTCGTGCGATCCCTGGCGTTATCGATGTTGCACCTACCTCTATGGCTCCCCTGAGCGGCGGCGGTTGGTCGAGTAACTTTACCCTAGGGCCTGAGGAGCGCGCTATATCTACGCCCAATACCGGCATGTATATGAGTGATGAGCATTTTATCGACTCCTTAGGGCTGAAGTTAGTCGAGGGACGTAACTTCTATCCCCAGGAAATCACCACAGAGTTGCTGGAAGATGGGGGCAAGATGATAGTCACTAAAGCCTTTGTCGATAAGGTGTGGCCGAATGAATCAGCGCTTGGCAAGAGCGTATATATGGGCACACAGCACTTTGTGGTGATTGGAGTGCTGGAGCGCTTACAAACGGCATGGGTTGATAATAGTAACCTTGAGTTTAGTTCTGTGTTGTCGGTGAATTATCCCGCTGACTATAAAAGTTATTTAGTAAGAGCTAAGCCTGGTGATATTGAGCGCTTAAAAGAGGTCATCCCCGAAGCCCTGCATAAAGAATATCCTAGCCGGGTAGTCGAAGGCTTTACAACCATGAGCGAGCGCCGTATCGAGGCATATCGTGACCATGAATTAATGGCAACCGTACTGACCATGATGGTGGTATTGCTGTTGTTGATTACCTCACTTGGGGTGACAGGGATGGTGATGTTCAATATCCAGCGTCGCACTAAGCAGATTGGCACTCGCCGTGCGTTAGGTGCTAAAAAGCGCGATATTATCAGCTACTTCCTAGTGGAAAACTATCTGCTATGTCTGTTAGGTGGCACTTTGGGTGTGCTGTTATCGATTCAGTTAGGCCAGCAATTGATGAGCCTGTATAGCTTACCTATGCTGGCGCTTTCCTATCCATTATTCACCGTTGTTGGATTATTTGTGGTGACCACCCTTGCGGTGTACTTACCTGCACGCAAAGCTGCCAAGATATCTCCGGCGACAGCGACGCGTACTGTGTAACATAAGCTGAGCGGCATAAAGTGCGATAACAGTAGGATGTTATTGCACTTTTTGTTACTTTAAGGTTAATAGTTTTACTCGGGATATACTTTGCCACATGGACACAATTCTGATTGTCGACGATAACCACGCCATCTGCCAGGCCTTGGGCTTAATGCTGGAGATCAATGGTTATCAGGTGTTAACTTGCCATACACCAGATGATGCCCTTGGTCTGATCGCGACCCATGATATTGATCTTGTTATCCAAGATATGAACTTCACCCGCGATACCACCTCTGGGGAAGAAGGGCGGCAGTTGTTTTATGCATTGCGTGATAGGCAGCCGGATTTGCCGATCATTTTAATGACGGCTTGGACGCAGCTCGAAACCGCTGTTGAGTTGGTTAAAGCCGGCGCCGCTGATTACATGGGCAAACCGTGGGATGATGCTAAGTTACTAAACAGCATTACGAATTTAATTGCTCTCTATAAGCTTGCACGTACAAATCATCGGCTCGAGCGAGTTAATTCACAACGCCAAGTCGCGATTGCCGATGCGGATCTGTGCGGGATTGTTTTTGGTAGTGGTGCGATGCAGCGTTGTATTGACTTAGCCTTACAACTGGCACGCTCCGATGTATCTGTATTGATCACAGGCCCTAATGGTGCCGGTAAAGATAAGCTTGCCGATATTATCCATGCCAATTCTCCCTTAAAAAACAAACCCTTTATTAAGGTGAATGTGGGGGCTTTGCCAATGGAGTTGCTCGAAGCCGAACTCTTTGGTGCCGAGGCGGGGGCGTTTACGGGGGCTAACAAGGCGCGCATTGGTCGTTTTGAAGCGGCCGATGGTGGCACCTTATTTTTAGATGAAATTGGCAATTTACCGCTCTCGGGCCAAGTGAAATTGCTGCGGGTATTACAAACCGGGGAGTTTGAGCGCTTAGGCAGCCATAAAACCTTAAAGGTGAAGGTGAGGGTGATCAGTGCGACCAATGCCGATCTTGCCCAAGATATTGCCGAGGGGCGTTTCCGTGAGGACTTATTCTACCGCTTAAATGTGATTGAATTGGCCTTACCGCCACTGAATCAGCGTATTGACGATATTTTGCCCTTAGTGAAACATTTTGTCGGTGAGGGTTTTAGTTTGAGTAAACCCGCCCAACAGGCGCTATTACAGCATCGTTGGCCGGGTAATGTGCGCGAGCTAGAAAATGCCTGTAAACGTGCGGCGCTATTGGCGCAAAGTCGAGTGTTAACCGAAGTTGATTTTGGTTTACCGCCAGTCAATGTTAACAACACTCACACGACAAATACGATGACGCTTGGGCGAACCATAACTGAAGTTGCCCCGATTGAATCACAGATAAAAGTTGCCAATCAAGACGTGTCCGCTCAACTGGATTCGAGCGACGCTATGGATGTTAGCCGTGAGCAGATTGAAATGGCCTTAAGACAGCACAAGGGCGTGATTGCGCGAGTAGCTAAATCCCTTGGCCTAAGTAGGCAAGCCCTGTATCGCCGCATGGATAAGTTTGGTCTAGAAAAATAGTCATAGCTCTATAAACATTGAGTCTTAGGTGGAGTTTTAGGTGCAACTGCGAACAAAATTAATCATTTATTCAACTGTTTGTTGCGCCTTAGGAGTGCTATTGACCCTAGGTGCTGTGAGCTATCGCCCGTCTATCTCGTCAGTTGAAGTGCCAGCTCCCATCAAGCTCCCCGCAATTAATATACCTCCCATCGACGTAGATAAGCTTCAAGAAAACGTCGAAGCGGCAATTAAAAATAACGAGAAATTACAACAAGCGTTGCCATTACAGGAGCGTTTAAGGGCCGAGCAGATTAAGCATGAGCTGCAAAAGTTAGAGCAGCTCAAGCAAGAACAATTGCAAATTAAGCTTTTTAAACTCGAGCAGCTTAAAGAGGGGCTTTTTAGTCCTTCAGCCCATCCTGATGTGCCGCCCACAGCTCCTCCAGCAGAACCTATCTCGCTGCCTAAGTTGACGTTAGCGCAAGGGACAGACCAAGGGCTACCAATCACCGAATGGTTATTCATATTATTGTTTACCTGTGGTATTTGCGCCTTAGGTGTGGCTTGGTTTACCCGCCATTTAGCTCGTAGCCTCAATGCCTTAGAGGTTGGCTTACTCAACTTTAACGATAATGACTTTAGCGTCAGCATTCCGGCAAATGGTGAGGGCCAGCTTAAGGCATTGGCTGAGCTATTTAATGATTCGGCAGCTAAGCTGCGCCAGGAGCGGCAGTATATTTATCAGCGCGAATTGCTGCTGGATAAAGTGATTCAAAGCTCACCTAACGTGATGCTGCTGTTTAACGATCACCAAAAACTCATGTATGCCAACGATGCGGCGCGGCATCTTTTCCATATTAAAGGCAAAATGGAAGGCTTGAGCCTCGACGAACTGCTGCAAGACTTACCCGATGCCCTTGCCTTGGCCCTTAAGCAAGAAAAGAGCGGCCTGTTTACCATGGGTGAGGATGATACTGAGACTTGGTATCTGAGTCGTGGCCAATTTTTATTGAATAACCAACAACATAACTTGATATTGCTCAAGCAGATGACCCGTGAGCTTAATCGTCAGGAAGTGGCGGTGTGGAAGAAGGTGATCCGTATTATCAGCCATGAGCTAAATAATTCTGTCGCGCCCATTGCTTCTATGGTGAATTCGGGGCGTTTACTGACGAAAGATCTCGATAATCCAAAGCTTAAGCTGATATTCGACACTATAGAGAGTCGCACGAATCACCTGAGTCAGTTTATTTTCAACTATGCTCGCTTTGCTAAACTGCCTTTACCGCAGCGACGTCAAGTCGCGTGGCAGCAGCTTATCGAACATTTAACCCAGCATTATCCTTTTACCTTAGCCAATGAATTACCCGCTGAAATGGGCTATTTCGATCAAGGACAAATGGAGCAAGTTCTGCTAAACCTGCTGAAAAATGCCCATGAATCAGGTTCTAATCCCGATGAGGTCACGCTCTCGATTCGCTTTCAAACGCTGGTTGATGGCACAGGCTTTATTATCAAGATTGAGGATCGTGGTAGTGGCATGTCCGAGGAAGTGTTAGAGCAAGCCCTATTGCCCTTTTACTCAACCAAGCAATCGGGTACTGGCTTAGGCTTACCACTTTGCCGCGAAATCATTGAGGCCCATGAAGGCAGCATTAGTATGCATAATCGCACCGATGGTGGGCTGTCAGTACAACTCTGGTTACCGCAATAATCTGCGTTTGAGAGTGTATCAAGAGTTTTCATTGCTCATTCTAACGTATTACCCAAATGGGCTATTTTGCGGTTTTTACCTTAGCTTTTTGGGCTAATTTAGGTCTCAGTCTAATGACTAGCATTCTTCAATCCTGTTAACCTTCCTTTAATAAAAATAAGCGTGAAATGTTACATGCACAACATGGCAAAGCGTGCATTTTACGCTATCGCTGTATCTGAAGGTTTGAGCATTGTAGGTAAGGAGGGACCTGTGAAATCGTTAATTCAGCGGTTGTTGTTCAGTATCTTGTGTTCATTCTTGTTTATAAGCGCTCCCGGCGCATTAGCCGATGATGATATTGAAATCAGTGGGCTTGTGATAGATAGAACCTTAACGCGTTTTGGTAAGGATTTTGGGTTTTACTATTCAAGTTATTGGCGCGAATTGCCGTTTACTCAAGGGTTTAACGTGACCTTGTATGAGACGGTGTTTCCGCAGGCCGGAACCGTTTTAACCTTAGAAGTGAATGGAACTCGTATTTATACCACGCACTTTGGTCGTCGGGCGAACCCGATTAAGGAGAGCGCAGAGCAGGCTATTTTGTTGACGATTGATTACTTAGCTCAAGTCAGGGCTAATGCGATTACGGGTGATTTTTCAGGAACATCGGACGATTTGTAGGATAACAATAATGACATTCAGGACGTTACTTTCTCTTGCTGTGTTTTGCATAGCTCACACCAGCCAAGCAACCGAATTAATCTATACCCCCGTCAACCCAAGCTTTGGGGGCAATCCTGCGAATGGCTCCTTTTTACTCAATAAAGCGCAGGCTCAAAACGATAATAAAGCCAGCTCGACAGAGAAGGACTTTGTTACCCGTTTTAAGGAGTCATTGGAACGTAACATCATTAACTCCATCACTCGCGGCGTAGCTGATGGTGAGATCAAAGATGGGGTGTACGATACCGGTGATTTTCGTATCGAAGTCGCCTCTACTGGCACCGGAGTGATGTTAACCATCACTAACATCGAAACTGGCGAAGTGACGGTGATTGAAATGCCAACTTTTGGAGGCGGAAACTAATGGCACGTTCCATCTTTATCGCTTCTATGCTGCTGAGTATGTCCGCCTGTAGCTTGATCCCCAAGCCTGACTTAAATATTACTCCTGCTCAAGTTAATCCAATGAGTGAGGTGATGAAGGAGCTACAGAGTCAGCCTGGGCCAAAATTTCCGATCCCAGTTGCGGTATATTCATTCCGAGACCAAACCGGGCAATATAAACCTCAAGCTAACGTCAGCTCATTTTCAACTGCGGTCACTCAAGGGGCAACATCGATGCTGATGCAAACCTTGATTGACTCTAAATGGTTTACGCCCGTTGAGCGTGAAGGCCTGCAAAATTTATTAACCGAGCGCAAGATCAGTAATAAGCAAAACGGCTCAAAGGGCGATGATATCCCCGTGTTATCGACGGCGAGATTGCTATTAGAAGGTGGCATTATCAGTTACGAGACCAACACCAGTACAGGCGGTACAGGGGTTGAGTATTATGGTATCGGCGCCTCGGAAATGTACCGTGAGGATTTAGTGACTATCTATCTGCGCGCTGTCGATGTACACACGGGCAAAGTGATGATGTCTGTATCTACGAGTAAAAGGGTACTTTCGCAGGAAATGCGTGCAGGCCTGTTCCGTTATACCAGTTTGAATCGTTTGGCCGAAGCCGAAGTAGGTTTTACCACCAATGAACCAGTGCAGTTTTGTGTACTACAAGCCATTGAGTTAGCAGTCGCTGAGCTTATCGAAAAGGGTGTAAAACAAGGTTATTGGAGTGCTTCGCAGTTGTCGCAACCTATAGAAAAACAACCTGAATTAAGCCAAAGCTGATTATACTAATCGTATTAAATATCTGTTCATTCAGTTAAACATCGCCACAATCGAGCCAGATATAAGTCTGGCTCGATTGCTTTTAGGTTTAGTCGGCCCGTAACGCCTTCCAAAACAGCGCAAAGCTGGCATCACGATAATGTTTATCTCTGCCCAATTCGGGGTTATCTATAAAAAATCGTGTGGCTGCTAAGTATTGTCCGTGGCAATTTTCAAGCATTAATTCAATGGGATAGTGGGCAATTAATCCCATTAGCTGCCCTTTTTTTATCAACTGGGCGATAAACCCTAAGATGCTATTCATTGCTTGTTCGCGGATAGAAGCCGCAATCATAGGTGACATTGAATATTGCTGAAAAAATAATTGCTTGATTGGATTATCAATCGACCAGTCAATCGCGCTCTGCCAGAGGATTTCTGCATGCTCTTTAAGATCGATCCCTTCTTTGATATTTAACAATAATGCATTAGCAAACTCTTGTTTAATCGTGAGAAACAGGCTTTCCATCAACACTTCTTTGGTTGGGAAATGATGAAACAGTGTGCCTGTCGCTACGCCAGCCTGCTTGGCAATTGAAGCGGTCGAGGTGGCATGAAAGCCTTGGCTGACAAATAACGATAAGGCGGTATCGAGTATCGCCTGACGTTTATCTGTCATGGGCTTAGTATCTGTATATGTTGGTAATAAGCTCGACATAACCACTCCTAAGCGGCCCGTATTAGCGTAAAAACAGCTTCATCAACATACGTTGGATAAAAGTGCCATAGGGTGGATGGACAAATTTACCCGTGTTAAAGCGCCCACGGCTTAGCACGGTTTTGGCGTGGCTAAAGGTGAGGAACCCTTCTTTACCATGATAATGCCCCATACCAGATGGGCCTATGCCGCCAAAGGGCGCATCATCGGCTGCTACATGGAATACCGTTTCATTGATACAAACACCGCCAGAGTGAGTTTGCTTGAGGATTTTTTGTTGGCTCGCTTCATCAAAACTCATCACATAGAGCGCTAAGGGTCTGGCGCGACGGTTTACGTAGCTAATGGCTTCATCTAAAGAGTCGTAACCGATAACGGGTAATAGCGGCCCAAAGATTTCCTCTTGCATCAATAGCATATCTTCAGTGGTATTAGTAATCAGCTGAGTGGCGAGTTTACGATTCTGGCTGTCTATTGCTTCATTTGAGGCAGAGATAATCTTGGCACCTTTGGTTTTGGCATCCTCAAGTACAGCCAATAAACGATCAAATTGGCGGGCATTAATAATGCTGCCGTAGTCCTTATTTTGGGCAATTGCGCCGTACATGGCTTGGAATTTTGCTTGATAGGCTTGAATAAAATCGCTCACTTTAGCGTTAGGGCAAAGCACATAATCAGGCGCTACACAGATTTGTCCAGCATTCAAACACTTACCATAAATCATTCGTTCTACCGCTATCTCTAGTGGCATATCGGGGGCGATAATTACTGGCGATTTACCTCCGAGTTCAAGGGTAACGGGGGTGAGATTATTGGCCGCGGCGCGCATCACATGGCGGCCAACCGTGGTTGAGCCAGTAAATAGGAGATGATCGAAGGGCAGTGCTGAAAACTGCGCCGCGACATCAGCTTCACCTTCGACAACGGCAACATGGGATTCATCAAATACTTCGGCTAGCAACTGTTTGATAACGCTATTGGTTGCTGGAGTAAATTCCGAAAGTTTGAGCATGGCATGGTTGCCCGCAGCAATCGCCGTGACTAATGGCCCAATGGAGAGCATGACGGGGAAGTTCCAAGGCACGATTATCCCAATAACGCCTAGTGGCTGATAATGCACTTTGACTTGGGCGGGGGCGAGTAAGATGCCCGCATGGCGGCGGCTTGGCTTGAGCCATTTTTTGAGGTTTTTCAAGCTGTAATTGATGTTATTGACCACAGGCATAATGTCGGAAATCAGACTGTCATCGACCGAACGATGGCCATAGTCCTGTGATAACGCCTCGACGAGCGGCTGCTGGAATTTTAGCAAGGCGGCTTTAAGGCGTATTAAGCGTTCTTTACGGATCGCATAATCAGGATTAGGTGCGGCTAAGTAACTTGCACGCTGACGTTGGAGTAACTCGGTTAACGGCGAGATTTTTGCTGCGTCTGTTGCCATGTTCATCGTGGTCCCTTGAGTGCAAGTCTTAATAAAATAAAGCCGTTTGTTGCTCAATACACAAACCGACTGATTAGTCGGTTTATCCTAGCGGTTAGCGTGATTTTGCGCAAGCATACTGATGCATTTATGAGCAAGATCACGGCCTGATAGAGACTTAGCTTTTACACTTAACAGGACATTTGTTAGACAAGGAGTATGTATGACTTTGTTAAAGCATGGAATTTCAGTTGGGATCGAGCGTTATGGTGATGATGACTTTTTTGTTGCCTTTAAAGCTATTGGTACCTTAACTCATCAAGATTATGAGGTGATGGTACCCGTGCTCGAAGCCGCGTTAGCTGGGGTGAAAGATCCCGATATTTATGCCTTAGTCGATGTGACTGAGCTTGAAGGTTGGGAACTTCAAGCCGCTTGGGATGATCTAAAACTAGGGGTTAAGCATGTTCGCCACTTTGAACGGATTGCTATTGTCGGTAAAACGACTCTACAGGAAGTGATGGCAAAGCTGGCAAACTGGTTTACTCCGGCCGAGGTTAAGTTTTTTGTCGACAAACTGGATGCCATTACTTGGCTCAAAGATGAGCTTCACGATGACTAGCCATTAAGGAGAACAGATTATGCGTTCAGGTCAAATACTCTGGCCCACAGATTTTTCGGAAACTGCGGCCCATGCGTTACGTTATGCTATTGAAATGGCAAATCTATACCATGTAGGGCTAAAGATTTTACACGTTGTTGAGCAACCTATTGGTGATGAAAACTTTATGATTTTAGCGATTACCCCTGAGGAGCTCGCTAAAAGCATGGAGGAGGCCGCAGCAACTAAAATTCAGGCGTTACTCGAGGGACTCAAGAGCGAATTACCGATTACAACACTTATTCGCCGAGGCGATCCCGTCGATCAAATCCTCGAGGAGGCGAATGGTAAGGATGTGGGTATGGTGGTGATTGCTAGCCATGGACGAACCGGAATTTCGCACTTTTTACATACGAATGTTGCCGAAGCTGTTGCCAATGGCGCGGCATGCCCTGTATTGGTCGTGAAATAGTCTGTATTGGGTAGATTACAGGGCGCTAAGGCGCCCTTTGTTTTTGATTGCTAAAGCATAATTAATTTTACGGCCTAGCTGCTTGTCCCGAGTTACTGCGATAAAATACAGATTATAAGCAATGCCATTTGCCCTAATATTGGGCGCAACAACCTAAGTGATGGATAAAATTATGCGTACTCAAGAAGTGTTATGCCCTACGGATTTTTCGGCAACTGCCGCCCATGCGCTTAATTATGCGGTTGAAATGGCTAATCTATATCACGTAGATATCCGTTTGCTGCATGTCGTCAGCCCTGCAAGAAGTGCCCATTGTTATGGTATTGCGGTAGATACTCCCGCGACACTTGAGCAACAGTTGGCCGAGTTTGTGGAGACAAAAATGCAGAGTCTACAGCTGCAAATGCAGCAGGGATTAGCGGCTGGACTAAAGATTAAATGTATTGTTCGTCATGGTGATGCGAGCGAAGAGATTTTAGCTGAGTCAGCCGATGCGGGTATGATTGTGATTGCAAGCCATGGCAGCAGCGGCTTAGTGGATTTTTTAAAGCACCATGTGAGTCAAGATGTTGTTAGATTGGCGAAATGCCCAGTATTAGTAGTTAAGTAGTTAACTTATAAAGGATCTTGCTTGAGTTTTGATTGATCCACAATGGTATTTGAGGCTTCAGCTTCATTCTCTAGGGACATGAGTTGCCGATATTTTTCTTGTAAGGCGATCAGTGTCCCATCTTCGGTAATTTGTTTTAACCCAAGGTTAAAGTCGTCACGGATTTGCTCGCTTAAAAACGCAAATTTATACTCAGTCGGTGGAAAAATGCGATGACATACCGCCACCTGTTTACTCTCTACTTCGGTGAGTTTTCCCTCAATAAATGCCTGTCTAAGATAGTAAGTGAAAATGTTCTTATCCATAACCACTACATCAGCCCTGTGCTTCATCAACATGTAAACCTGCTGTATTTGCCGAGCTTGTTCTTGGTAACTAGGATTAGCTTTAGTCATTTGAGCAAATTCATCACCTAAGAAGCTTGCTGCACGTTGAAAGGAAACGACTTTTTTATCCGTTAAGTCTTTAATGCTATTAATCGAAAAGTTATTTTTCTCTAGGCTGATTGCGCAATTTTGATAACGAATCGCCACATTAGAGTAGAAAACGTTTTCGATCATGCCTTCTTTTACGTTGATTATGCCGTCTAGTTTGCCCTCCCTAAGTTCATGGAAAGTGCGTGCTAAAGGCAAATATTCAATATTGGCGGTATGCCCTTTGACTGCAAGTGCTTGATACAGCAAATCGAGTTCTAGGCCGCTATCAGATTCTTGGATGACATAGGGAGGAATGGAGAGGCTCACGCCAATTTTCAGTTCCGCCGCTTGGATTAATTGGGGATACAATAATGCAATTACTGCTAGCAATGGGTAGCGAATACAGGTCATTCTAGAGACGCAGGAAATATGGTTAGTTTGTTTCATTACGCACTGTTACCTTTCACACCATTGGCCATCTCATGATGCCCAGAGTTGTCCCCTGACATATCATTGTAAGTGTAGTTTGTTAATCTACAGCCACAGTTATTTTTATCTGAATAAAGCTTGTTTATATTCAAAATGACGAGTCTGGCTGGCGTAAAAAAGCGATTTCTTCTGCTGTCGACTCTCTAGCTAATATTTTGTTTCTATGAGGATAACGACCGAATCTGTCGATAATAGCCTTGTGTTTTAGTTCAAATTCGAGATTAGCGATTGCAGCCTCTCGATTGAACAATTTTACAGCAACTTGATGGATGGCAGGGGATTCGCTATGCATAAAAGGCATAAACAAAAAGGGTACTTGTTTGGGAGAAAGCTCCTTATCAATTTGGAGTGCAACAGCCTCTTGGGCAAGGACCAGCGCAATGGTGTCGGCCTCAAACGCTGCTGGCGTGTCGCGATAGATATTTCGCGAGAATTGATCCAGTACGATGATTTCGGCTAAACGACCTTGAGGTGTCACGCGCCAATGCGCAAGCTCACCGCGCTTGGCTTGTTTTAATAGGTCTTCAAAGCGAGATTGGATTTGTGCATCAAATGTTGGGTCTTTTATCCACCAAGATTGAGGTGAGATTTCCTCAAACCAGAAATATAGCACTTGCTGTGCGGTAATCATTTGGCCCATCGTTGGCTCTCCCATTGATTAATCTTTTTACAAATAACAGTGATGGAGAGCTTATACAAGCAAATGCAGAAAATGTATCTGCGGGAACAGATGTCAAACGGGTCAATTTGCTCGAATAATTTGAATGGAGGCTATTTCTTATTCACTGAATATCAAGTAGTTTTATACTCACTTGGTCAATATTTGGATTGATTTTTTATGCCCCTCGAATCTGCTACTCAGTCAATATCGAAACAACATAAGGCGTTTTTACGTAAGCTATATTTAGCGCATTTAATGGATGATGATCGGCATAACTTGTTATCACTCAATAAGTTGACTGGAATGCCGAGGCGAACATTGCAGGATGCTATCGCCGCGTTTGAAGATATCGGTATTCGCGTCGAATTTGTGCAAGATGGCAGTCGAAACAATGCAGGTTATTATCGCATTTTGACCTGGGGGCCGATTAGCAGTGCGTGGGTCGATACTCATTTCGAGGAAATAGCCTCAATTATCGGCGTCGCTCCATTAAGTGAAACCGTGGCATTAAGTGAATCAGTGGCGTGAAAGAGCGCGGATTTTGGTTTGATACTGAAGTTAAATTAAGTCAAAGAACTATTTTACCTGCGCTACAACATGATATTGCCGCAGACATCGCCATTATTGGCGCGGGCTATTCAGGACTATGGACGGCCTATTATCTTAAGCAATACCAGCCCAATTTATCCGTGGTGATTCTTGAGGCTGACACCATTGGCCAAGGCGCTTCGGGGCGAAATGGCGGTTGGTTGATGGGCGGTTTTAGTGGCGATGTAGCCTATCTTAATCAGCTTCAAGGTGAGTCGCGCTTAATAGCAAAAGCCTTGATCCAACAAGCTATTACTGAAGTTGCCGCAGTTTGCGCCAAGCATCATATCGACTGTGATTTACACCATGGCGGCAATTTACGGGTAGCCGCGCGTTATCCTGAGCAATTAGCCAATATTCAAGCCGAATTAGCACAGTGGCGCGCTGATGGCTTTGGTGAAGAAGATATTCGTTGGCTGGATAAGCCCGAGCTTGATAAGCAAGTGTGTATGGCCTACGGCCAAGCGGCACTTTATACCCCCCATTGTGCGCGAATACACCCAGCGAAACTCGTCTGTGGTTTGGCTGATCTGGTGCAAAGTTTAGGGGTGAAGATCTACGAGCATACCCCAGTAAATCACATGGTGTATCTCGGTGATGCGCAAACCCAATTACAGACGCCACAAGGAAATGTTCGTGCGGCGATTGTGGTGCCCGCCGTTGAAGGCTATCTTCGCCAATTGGGTGAATTGGGTCGATTCACCTTGCCTGTTCAGAGTTTACTGATCGCCACTGAGCCGTTAACGGATGAAATGTGGCAGGACATTGGTTTAGCTAATCGCGCGACCTTTAGTGATGCTAGCCGCATCGTTACCTATGGTCAGCGAAGCCCCGATAACCGTTTGATATTTGGCGCCCGTGGCGGCTACGGATTTGGCGCTAAAGTGCGGACTGAATTTGGATTTAATCCCGAGTGCTTTAATACCCAATCTCCCGCTAGCCATCGTCAATCGGCTTTTAAAGGGGAATTTGGCTTTCGCTATCAGCTATTGTTGGCGTTATTTCCGCAATTGGCGGATGTGCAAATTACTCATGGTTGGGGCGGAACCTTAGCCTTAGCGCGGCAGTTTGCGCCCCACGCTATTTACGATAAAAATGTAGGATTGGGGCTTATTGGTGGTTACGGCGGCGAAGGTGTTGGGGCTGCCAATCTTTTTGCCCGCACGCTGGTGGACTTGATCTTAGCGCGTGATACGCCGCTTACTACTATGCCTTGGGCGTTTAATGCCCCCATTCAGCAAGTATTAACGCCTTGGGAACCTGAACCTTTACCGTGGCTTGCTTATCATGGCATGAACAAGGTTTTTGCATGGGAAGATAGGCTTTACAGCCGTCCAAAGAGTGCGGCTTGGCAAAAAGGCTTAGCTAAGCGGCTCGCGAATCGATTAGAAGGCTTAATGAGTTAATCTACTTATAAACCAGAGAGTTAATCAGTAAACCAGAGAGTTAATCAGGCCATTACCGAGTCATTTTTATTCATACACGATTTATTCATACACGATAAGTACTTTGATGATCCGATGATATTAACCGAACAGTTTTTCCTACAGGGCCGCGTTAAGCTTGAGACGATTCCCCACGAAATGCGCATGCCCCATTGGGTGTACGCGCCAAGATTAACCGATATGAAAAGCGGGCAAGTGTTGCTCGATCTTATCGGCCAATGCTGGGATTGTCAGTCTGCGATTGAGCGGGATAACGCGCTTTGCCTAACTCTCGATGGCTACCCCAATAGAGCCAACTGGCTTGAGTTGGCCTTTTTGCCCGATACGGGGCGAGTCCAGCTAAGGGCTGGCAATATCGACACTAAGGCGCTAACAGTACAAGAGTTTCTACCACAGGAGCTGACTGGCTACTTTGATACGATACGCGCGAATCTCCCCCGTTAAAGGAAGATATATGCCCCAAAACCTAGCCAACTGAGGAGTAACAGGGCGATGGCAGCCCAAGCAATAGGAGTAAATTGAGTCTGTGGCAGCGAAAAATCTTCGCCGTCATCCATTTCGCCAGCCGCGCTTACTTGTTGGTTTTTTGCCCTTAACTGTTGTTTTCTCTGTTTATCCCGTTCGCGAGCTTTGGCTTTTTGCAGTTTTTTATATTCGGCAATGCCCTTTTCAATCCCCTGGGCAATCAGTTTAGTTTGTTCTTTGGTTTGTCCTGGTTTTTGAGTGGCCTTCGCCATGGCTAAGGCATCTTGCTGGGTTTCGGTTGAGATAGTGGTTTTCATCTGTTCACACTGTGACTTTAGGTGTCTATTGCAGCGATTATACCCACAACTGTGTCGCTAAAGGCGCTAGTGAAGTCAATTTTGCATTAAAAAATCAGTGGGTAACCACGCTGTGGTGCAGAAATAAACTCAGGTTCGTAATCCCATACTTGGCGAATTATATCAATCGATAATGCATCGTTAGGTGTACCTTCACTGACGATTTCTCCCTGTTTGAGGACGATAACTCTGTCGCTGTAACGGGCTGCCTGATTGAGGTCGTGCAATACCACAATCACAGTGTAGGCGTGCTTGTGGGCGAGATTTTTTGCTAGCGCTAATACTTTGTGTTGCTGCGCCAGATCCAGTGCCGAGGTAGGCTCATCTAACAGTAAAATCGGCGGGAAGGGGGATTGGCTTAACTGCGTTAACACCCTCGCCAGTTGCACCCTTTGTTTTTCTCCCCCAGAAAGCGTGGGGTAACTGCGCCGGGCTAAATGCAATACACCCACTTCGTCAAGCCATTTTGTGACTAACTGCTGCCCTTCTTTTTGACTCAAGGTTAAGGGATAAAGCCCCATTGCCACCACTTCATCCACGGTAAAGGGGAAGGTTAAGCTGGCATGTTGAGGCAGAACGGCGAGGGATTTTGCCAGTTCAGCCCTTGGCCAATCCACGAGTTGGCAGTAGCCAAGCTTGATGCTGCCTTGCGCAGTGGGGAGCTCTCGGCACAGTGCCTTTAACAGTGTGGATTTGCCTGCCCCATTAGGCCCTAAAAGTGCGGTGACACTGCCCGGTTGAAATTGCACGCGAATGTTGTTCAACACCGCCTTATCGCCGATAGCGTAGCTGAGCCTATCCACGGTTAATTGGGTACGTTCAAAATGTTGTTTAGCGACGGGCGCAGCCGATAAGCTTATAGCCATGGAGTTCTCGCTTAGATTAATTTGCTGCGTTGTTGCAGGAGTAAAAAGATAAAGAATGGCGCACCGATAAGCGCTGTGACTAAGCCGACGGGTAATTCGGCGGGAGGTAAAAATGCCCGCGCACCTATGTCAGCTAAGGCTAAAAGCGCAGCGCCCAAGAGGGCGCTCATGGGTAAAAGTCGTTTATGATCTGGCCCCAAAATCATCCGCACTAAATGGGGAACTACTAGACCAATAAAACCGATAATCCCTGTTGCGGCCACACTCACGCCTACGCCTAATGCACAGAGTAGGATGAGTCTTAACTTAAGACGGTCGACATCAATCCCTAAATGTCTGGCTTCAGCTTCACCCAGTAGCAGGGCATTAAGTGCCATGGCATCACGCTGAAAACGCCAACTCAGCAGCACTAATACCAGTAAACACAGGCCGACATATTGCCATTGAGCTCCTGCAATACTGCCCATTTGCCAAAGGGTTAAGTCACGTAATGCCATATCATTAGCGAGATAAGTCAGTACGCCTATGCCCGCTCCTGCTAGCGCTGCAATTGCCACGCCGGACAGCAGCAATAACACCACAGATGTGCCTAAACCGTTACTCGCCAGACGATAAACGATCAGGGTTGTGGCTAACCCACAGAGAAATGCGCCAAGGGAAATCATAAAAGATCCCACGTCGGGAAATAACACGATACAGATGGCCGCACCTAATGCAGCTCCCGATGACACCCCGATAATACCTGGGTCTGCCAGTGGATTACGGAATAATCCCTGCATCACAGCGCCACATTGAGCAAGAATTGCGCCTACCGTAAGGGCTAACAAGGTCCTGGGTAGACGCACGTTACTTACCACCAGTTGCTCATGGGGTGCAAGATTGCCAATGCTTTGCTGGGTTGCCCAATTAAATACCGCACTGAGGGAGTCCATAAGACTAATGCTTACAGGACCTACACTCACCGAGAGTATACTGCTCAGGATGAGGAGCATCATCATTGTGGGCCAAAGCCAGCGATACTGTAACATGGTTATTTTCCCGCCGTTTTACCTTGAGTGAGTAGGGTATCTGCAAGCGTTTCGGCAGCACCAATGGCGCTAATACCTAAACCTCCCAGTAAAGCTTGCGGGGCAAGGGTTTGGATATGACCATTTTGGCCTGCGGGAGTATGCGCTAGCAGCGGCATCTCCTTTAATAGAGCCTGGGTTGTTTGAGTGTTGGTTTGCGAGTCAGTTTTTTCGCTGCGGTTAGACAGTAAAATCACATCCGGTTGTAAGGCGAGAATGCCCTCTTGGGACAATGTCTTGTAGCCTTCAAAGTCTGCAATATTCTTTGCGCCCGATAGCGCAATAATGGTATCGGCAGCGGTACCTTTGCCACCGACTCGGGCTCCTCGTCCTTCCTGTAATAACATAAAGAGGATTTTTGGCTGAGCATTATGTTGGCTGAGTTGTTGTTTTTGCTTATTTAATTTATCTAGCCTTTGATGCAACTCCTGCTTTAGCGGGGCCGCTTTGTCTGTTCGATTAAGCGATTGTGCCAGCGTATCGATATTGCTCATTAATTGTTGCTCATCGGCGCTTGAGGGTAATTGCACTACCTTGATATTGGCTTGTTTTAGTACGTTAAGGGTGATTTCTGGGCCCATGACGTCGGACCCCACAACTAGTGTAGGGCTGAGTGCCATAATGCCTTCAGCGGAAAGCATGCGGTGGTACCCCAGTTTGGCGACTGAGCTTAATTGCTCAGGCACATAGCTGGTGGCATCGACAGCCACTAACTCATCGGCCGCCCCTAACGCCAGCACTAACTCGGTGACACCCGCACCCGCGCTCACCAACTTTATATCCTGAGTTGCACTCCAAGCATTAAATGAAAAGAGTGTTATGACTGCGGGGAGTAGACACAACCATTTATTGAATACATTGCTATCGGTCGGTTGACTGAGTTTATTAAATCGATAACGCACAGCTTGAAACAACATGGGTAAACTCCTGATCCATCTAAAAGCAAGGTCGAGGTGTTATCAACCTTGCAGGGTAAACGGGTTAAAACACGATTGAGTTAAGGTTTAGGGTTAATGTTCCATCAAAATTTGGGTTTGATTAATGGCGTTGCCCTGCAAAAGTGCCAGTAGCTGCATTAGCGGTTCAACTGGCGCGGCCTTATCGGCAGCAATAATGACGGTGGCCTGTGGTTGGGCCGTTAACTGCGCTTCAAAGGCTGAATTAAATGCGGTTAAATCAGCAAATTTTTCGCCATTAATCGCCCAGTAGGGTGAAGTCGCCATAATATTGATGGCTATCGATTGCTTATGCTCGAGTGCAGTAATGGCGCTGCTTGGGCTTTGAGGTACATCAACGGGTAAGCTCAGCAAACGGCTATTTGCCGTGAGTAACAGAAACACTAAAACAATAAAAATAATATCAATCAATGCCGTAAGATCGACGCTGGGCAGTGGCTCTAAGGCACTGATCCCTGCTTGGGGTAACGACGTGTGGTGAGTGCTTATCATGGCTGAGACTCAATAGATGCGGCGTGTGAAGTGTTAGGTGTTTGATTGGCCTGATTTCCTCGAGCGAATGCCTGATATAAGTCTTGCTCAAGTGGTAGCTTGTCTACACCGGATAACCATAAGTTAATTTGATTCAGCACATGGCTCGCTTTTAAGCATTGGCTATGCGCCCAGATCCCGAATAAATGCGCGGCGGTAATGGTCGGCACCGCAATGATAAGACCTGCAGCGGTAGTATTCATCGCCAGACCAAGCCCCGCACTGAGTTGCGCAGGAGTGACTGGCCCTTGGGACTGGCCAAGTTGGGCAAACATGTCAATTAACCCAAGCACCGTACCGAGTAACCCCAGTAGCGGACTAATAATCCCTATCACTTGCAAAATCTTAAGGCCCGCTTGCAGCTCCCTTTGTTGTTTATTCAGCCATAGACTGAGTAATTCTTCCCTGAGTGGTTTGGGTTGATGTGCTTGCGCTAACAGCAGTGTTGCGCCACGGGCCAGTAAATCCTGCTGATGGCTGGTTTTAGAGAGTAAAGCTTGAATGTTTTCGCTTGTCGGTTTGGCATCAGAGTGGCGTAGCTCTTTAACCCAAGCTTGTTTTTTTGGGGAGATTGACGCTACGGATTGTTGTAAAAACAGTGCGCTACGCTCAAGGCAAATCATCAAGGCAAGGAATGCACATATCAGCAAAGGCCAGGTGAGTGAACCGAGCTGGCCATGTAGGGTAGAAAAGTCAGTCATAAGCGGTGAGTCTCTATAGTTAGATCTGTTATCAAGCATTCAGCCAAATTCGTTGCAATAGGATTAGCGTGGTTAAGCGATTGCATCGCCACAGGATCAATTTAAGGCGAAGCGAATCGGTACCCTCACCTTGTAATGGCTCGCCAGTTTTGGGCTTGGCGCCTCAAACTGCCAAGTCTCTACCGCCTCTAGTGCCGCTTGATCCAGCAGGCTGACACCAGAGCTTTTGACTAACGTGAGGGCGAGTTGTTGTCCAAATTCGTTAAACATCACTTCAATTGTTGCGGTTCCTTCCAAGCCTTTTTTGCGCGCCATGCGCGGATATGTTGGTTGGGGAGGTTGACTGGCAAAAGTGGGTGTTGCCAGCTCGATAACCTCGGGAGTGGCTTTGGTGTTCTTGCTGGCACTTGTGGGCGTCACATCGCTGTTGTTAATAGCTGCATTATCTTGAGTCTTGATTTCTGCCATTTGCGATATCTCTCGCTCAGAAGATTTTGCTATTTCTTCTGTTTCTTGTTGATGTAGTGTATTTGCAGCCATTAGCTGCATAGCCGTTGTCGCATCTACCTTAGAGGATGTGTTCGGCGTTGGCTTGTTTTGTTCAGCGGATTTAACAGTTTGCGGCTTAGCTGTGGTCGGTACGTGGGCTTGCTTTGCCATTTCAGTTGTCGCCGTATCAGTTCGTTTTGGCGCCGATTGGGGCTTACTGGCATTAGACAAACGGGCATTAGCTACCTTGGCATTAGACGAGCTTGCATTACGCCCATTTTGAGAGATCGTATCCACGGGATCTGCATTCGCTGGCGTACTTTTTAGCTCAGATATGACCGCTGATTTTTCCACTGAATGATGTGCTGCAAAGCTTAAGGTAACCGCTTTGTTTACCTCATTGAATGTGTGCATTTGAGCAGATTCGTTAAGATCCTTCGGTAATGAAATCGAAGGCTGCGATGCAATCACACCCGTTTGAATCGCAACAGTTAATGCGCCAAAAGCTAAATATCGTTTCGGTGTCACGGCAAACCTTCCCATTCCCAAAGCATTCACTCATCAATCATTGCTAATTAAGATACATAAATATAAATAAGATCGCAAATGATAATGATTTTCATTTGATCTAATTTACATTCTCAGTTAGAGTGCCTGCAATTGCTAAAGTGAATGCTCAAAAAACTAGCAAAATGCCAAGGTGGGCGAATGACTGTTACGGGTCTTTTTAGATACTAATTGATTAATAAAATTAATAATTTGAGGAAGATAATATGAACAAAAAGCCGTTAGTGATCGCCGTTGCGATGGCACTAAGTAGTACGGCGCTAAGTTTTGCGTTAGCGGCTGAAGAAGGCGTCAAACCCACTGCGGTTCAGAAGAGTGCTGAACAGGGGGTGGTTGAAACTGAATTTGATGAAGTGTTAGTGAGTGCGACGCGTTTGAGTGAGAAAGTGTCTGAAACCAGTCGAAGTGTGGCTGTTGTCGCAGAAGAGCAGCTTAACGTTTCACAGGCTTCATCGGTTGCCGAAGTAATAAAAAACGAAGCGAATATTAACTTAACAAATGGCCCAAGAGCGACCTCTCAGGGCGTCGAGATTCGTGGTTTAAGCGGTGATCGTGTTTTACAAACGATCGATGGTGCAAGGCAAAATACCAGTTCGGGTCATCGCGGTTCCTATTTTATGGACCCTGAACTACTTAAATCTATCGAGGTGATCCGTGGTCCTGCCAGTAGTTTGTGGGGCAGTGGTGCCCTCGGCGGTGTTGTTGCACAAAATACTAAGTCTGCTCAGGATTTTTTAGCGCCAAATGAAACCTTTGGTGGTTATGTCAAGCAAGGCTATGACACCAATGGCGACCGCACTAAAACCAGCGCCGCAGTCTATGGCCAGCAAGCAACAGTCGATTGGTTGCTCAATGGCAGTTATGTTGATTCCAATAATATTAATACCGGCAATGATGAAACCTTAGCCAACAGCGCTTCTTCAGGAAGCAGTGGACTGGCTAAATTCGGCTGGCAGGCTGATGAAGCCTCGCGCTTAGCGTTATCGGCAAGAGTTAACAAGATTAATGAATTGGTGCCAAGTAATCCTTCTGCGGCTGTGAGTAGCTCAGTGCCTTTAGTGCGCCGCAAAACGGACGATCAAAATATCACCCTCAATTACAGCTTAGCGCCAGCCAATAATCCTTATTTGGATACTCATGTGCAGGTTTATTGGAATAGCACAGATTACGATGAAGACCGTGTCACTAAAGGCCAATTAGATAGTACTGAATACCGCACCGTTGGCGTTAATGTGAACAATAGTTCTCAACTCGGTAACACTAAGTTGACCTACGGTGTGGATGGCTATCGCGATACCCTTAAAACCGTTAGAGACGATAAGGGACAGGTTGGGCAGCGTCCTGAGGATATTGATGGCGAAACAACGGTATGGGGAGCTTTTACTCGGGCGGATGTGCAACTGACACAAACGGTAAACCTCGATGCAGCTTTGCGTTATGACAGTTTTAAAAACGAGAGTCATAACCTTAATGCATCTGCTGATGATACTGAGCTATCTCCTTCACTTGGATTAAGTTGGCAAACGCAGCCATGGCTGACCTTAAGTGCGCGCTATGATCAGGCCTTCCGAGCGCCGACGGTGGAGGAAATGTTCTCTAGCGGTACCCATTACTGCATTCCGCCAATACCGGGTTTTTTACCCCAAGGGTTATGTAACACCTTTGCGACAAATCCTAGCCTAAAGTCAGAAGTGGCCCGTAATAAAGAGCTTAAAGCTGACTTTCGCTTCAATGAGTTAGCAGGTGATGATGAATTAGCGATTACTTTAAACATCTTCCGTAACGATGTGGACGATTTTATTGTTCAGCAAGTCTCTAATCCATATCGGGGGATACCAGGACTTGAGCAAACAACCTCGTGGAACAACGTGGAAGACGCTCAATTAACGGGCTTTGAGCTCAGCGGTCGTTATCGCATCGGACAAACGCGTTTAGCGATGAATTATGGTCAAACCCGCGGAGAAGACCGTAACACTGGCGATTATATCGAAGGGATGCCAGCCAATAAGTTTAATGTCGACTTGTCCCAAGGGATTATGGAAGGCGATATGAAGCTAGGCACGCGAGTGACCTATGTTGCCAGCCAAGCGAATACACCCAAAGGTTACAGTGTTGCAAAATATGATGAATACACCCTTTGGGATGTGTACCTAGCATGGGAGCCCGCGATGGGCGTGATGTCGGGCCTGAGAGTTGATTTTGCCATTGAAAACATTGGTGATGAGAAGTATCTGCAGGCATGGCAAACCTTGTATCAGCCCGGCCGTAATATGAAGCTGTCTGCACGCTACATGTTCTAAACCTTGGGATAGAGGATCTAGGAAATGACCCAAACAGTCGACATTGAAAACACGGATAACGTGCTGAGTCGCCGAGATTCAAATGCTGAAACCCAGCAAATGTTGCGACAACGATTTGAAACTCAACCAGATTTAATGCCTGCACAATTGGCCAGTGAGTTAGGGATTGCCGAGCTTGAGGTGGTTACCGCCTTACCTAAAGCGCAGCGAGTATTTTTACCTTTGGCCCATATGGACGAGTTACTACAAAGCTTACCCGAGTGGGGTTCGTTAACCACCATAGTGATGCTTTCGGGCAGTGTATTTGAATTTAAAGGCGATTTTCCCCAAGGAAAATTTGCCCATGGTTACTACAACCTCTACAGCAAAGGGGATGGCTTACATGGCCATCTTAAATTGGATGGCATGCGGGCGATAGCTTTGATCAGCAGACCTTTTAGGGGCAGCGAGAGCCATTCCATTAACTTTTTTGGACCTCAGGGGGAAGTGGTATTTAAAGTTTATTTAGGACGTGACAAGCAAAGAGTGCTTTTTCCTGAGCAAGTGCGCCGTTTTAAAGCGCTGGCCGCTACCTTTGCTGATTAACATTGATGAACGTAATTTATTGAGGAAACTAATATGAAGCCTGACATTTCCGAGCAAGAACAGCGTTTAAGGGACAAACTGTTACCTGAAATAGAGGTCTTTAAACAGCAACGTAAAACCTTACAACTCGCCACCGTCGATACCGATGGTCAACCTAATGCCAGTTACGCGCCATTTGCCTTAGCAGACGATGGTTTTTATATCTTGGTGAGTGACTTAGCGCGCCACGGCCATAATCTTAAACAGTCTACTAAAGTGTCTGTGATGCTGGTGGAGGATGAAGTCGAAGCCAAATCTGTATTCGCCCGCAAACGATTAACCTTTGATGCCATGGCTCAAGCGGTTGCACGTGATACGCCCTCGTTTAGCAAAGGAGTCAGCCTGTTATCTAAACGTTTTGGCGACATGTCGGATAATTTGGCAGCGCTGACGGACTTTAACCTGTACAAGTTAGCGCCCCATCAAGGATTGTATGTCAAAGGCTTTGGCCAAGCCTTTACTCTTACAGGCAGTGAATTACTCGATGTGAACTGGAAGCGTGATGGTCACCATGGCACCCCAAAAACGCCTGAAGATATGCAGGTAGCTTAGATATCTGTGTTTTACACTTCTGTACTTTGATCTTGCCCTACTCAAGGCGCAATCATAAACCCGCTATCAATGCGGGTTTATTTTTGGCTTTTATATTCTTAGCCTTGAATTTTTGCTTTGCTAGCATCACTTTGGTTATCGTGTGCGCTTTCTTGTGTGCTCAGTTGATTGTCATTTGTGCTAAGTTGAATGACAAATAAAGCCGAAGGATAACAAGAGTGAACAAACCGCTCATAGAGCCCACCGATTCGAGCATTCCACCTCTTCGACCATTATTGGAGTCCATTGTGTCTCAACAATCTTCACACACCTCGGTTCGCCAACGGGCAGTATTGCCATGGATTTGGCAATTTCTTAAGCCCTATCGTTTGCGAGTTGTCGCGGCGATTGTATTTTTATTGATCGGTTCTTTGGCCTGGTTATCCCTCGGCCAAGGCGTGCGGCTGATGGTGGACGAAGGTTTTATTAAGGATAACGCCCAGCGGCTGAATGAAATTATTCTATTGGTGTTGCTCATCACCGCAGTGAGTGGCACTGCGGTGTTTTGCCGTTTTTATCTGATGACATGGCTTGGGGAGCGTGTCAGTGCCGATATTCGGCTTGCAGTTTATAATCAATTACTTAAATTATCTCCGGCATTTTATGCCAAGGTGCGCACTGGTGAGGTGATTTCACGTTTTACCGCCGATTCAACCTTACTGCAAACCGTTGTCGGTTCGAGTCTCTCTATGGCACTGCGCTCCGGCGTGACGGTTATTGGTGGGCTGGCGATGATGGGGATCACCAGCGTGAAGATGACACTGCTCGTGCTACTGGCCGTGCCTTTGGTGTTGGGGCCTGTCGGTTTCTTTGGCCGAAAAGTGCGTACCTTAGCGCGCGAAAGCCAAGATAGGGTGGCGGATCTCGGTGCCTATGTGGATGAAACCTTGCATGAGATCCACACAGTGCAGGCCTATGGCCATGAGGATAAGGACCGCAGCCTGTTCAATGGCCGTGTCGAAGATGTGATGACCGCCGCCAGCGGCCGCATTCGTTACCGCGCGCTGCTGATTTCTTCAGTGATGTTCCTCAGTATTGCTGCCATTGCGCTAGTGACTTGGGTCGGCGCCCACGATGTGATGTCAGGTAAGATGACGGGCGGCGAACTCTCAGCCTTTATGTTTTATGCCGTGATGGTGGCAGGCGCGGTTGCGACCATTAGTGAAGTGGTCGGGGAAATCCAACGCGCCTCGGGCGCCGCAGAACGCTTAATCGAATTAGCCGAAACTGAGGTCGATATTCCGGCGCCACTGGTGCCTAAAACTCTGCCAGATAAAGTACGCGGCGAGCTGCAACTGCAACAACTTAACTTCCATTATCCCGAGCAAACTCAGTTAGTGCTCAGCGACTTAGACCTTGTAATAAATGCTGGCGAGCGGGTGGCTTTGGTCGGCCCGAGTGGTGCCGGCAAGAGCACGCTATTTCAGTTATTACAGCGGTTTTATGTGCCTTCATCGGGCAGTATCTTATTGGATGGGATTGATATTGCTGCGCTTTCACCACAGGATTTGCGGGCGCAGTTTGCGCTGGTGCCGCAGGACTCAGTGATTTTTGCCACCAGTGTGCTGGAAAATGTGCGCTATGGCCGCGTTGATGCCAGCGAGCAGGAAGTGATTGATGCCTGTATTGCGGCCCGTGCCCATGAGTTTATCAGTGAATTTAATGAAGGTTATCAAACCTATTTGGGTGAGCGCGGTGTGCGCTTATCTGGCGGGCAAAAACAACGTATTGCCATTGCGAGGGCCATTTTAGCCGACAGACCCATCCTATTACTCGATGAGGCCACCAGTGCACTCGATGCCTTGAGTGAGCAAAAAGTGAAGCTGGCGCTTGATGAGTTAATGGCGGGTAAAACTACGCTGATCATCGCCCATCGGCTTGCAACCGTAATTAATGCCGATCGAATTATTGTGTTTGATAAGGGGCGAATTGTTGCCAGTGGTAAGCATCAAACTCTAATGCAAACCAATGATCTATATCGCGAGTTTGCCAGTTTGCAGCTGCTAACGGATGAGGTTAACCCATTGAGCGAGTAAGACTTGGATTGGGTAAAGAGGCTCAAATAAAACCCCAGAGTGTTGCTCTGGGGTTTTATTAGATTTAAAGCCGTTCAAATTACTTAATGGTTTTTAAGGCTGATTTTTGAGTTCTCTACGCAGAATCTTACCCACAGTACTCTTAGGTAGCTGCGGCATAAATTCAATTAACTTAGGCAGTTTGTAGGCAGTGAGTTGCTCGCGGCAGAAGTTGATGATGGTGGTTTTCATCAGTTCAGGGTCTTGGCTGTCATCCTTCAGCACGATACAGGCTTTGACTGCTTCTCCAGAGTGCTCATCCTTTACGCCAACTACGGCGCATTCGATGATATTTGGGTGGCTAGCAAGCACGTTTTCGACTTCATTAGGATAGACGTTAAAGCCAGAGACAATAATCATATCCTTTTTGCGATCAACGATTTGATGGAAGCCTTCCTCGTTCAGAATCGCAATATCCCCCGTTTTAAAGAAACCATCAGCCGTCATCACATTAGCCGTTTCTTGGGGATTATTCCAATAACCTAGCATCACCTGTGGGCCACGGGCTGCGAGCTCACCGGCTTCCCCTTGCGCGACTTCATTACCGTTTTCGTCTAACAGTTTGACCTCAGTGCCGAGAACGGGCTTACCGATAGTGCCAATCTTTTGATATCCCGGTGCATTGAGCGAGATCACTGGCGAGGTCTCGGATAAGCCATAACCTTCACTGATGGTATTGCCTGTGGTTTGCTGCCATAGATTGGCTGCGGCAGCGGTCAGCGCTGTACCGCCAGAAATAGTGATTTTTAAATGACTGAAATCCAGCGCTTTAAATTCAGGTTGATGACACAAGGCGACAAATAAGGTGTTAAGCCCTGCAAAACCGGTGAAGGGGTATTTCGCCAGCGTCTTGATTAAGCCATTAATATCACGGGGATTTGGGATTAATACCGAGCAACCACCACATTCAAAATACAGCACCAAGTTCACCATAAAGGCGTAGATATGGTAAATCGGCAGTGGCGCGACAAAAATATCTTCCCCTTCGGTGATAACACTGCCGATGCGGGATTTTACCTGCGCCGCATTGGCGAGCATATTGCCGTGGGTCAGGATGGCTCCCTTGGAGAGGCCCGTTGTACCACCGGTATATTGCAGCGCGGCTAAATCGCCTAAGGCGGGCACAAAGCGCGTAAATGGTAACTCTGCACCTTGTTTTAATACGTGACAGAATTCGACATTTTTAAGCCCCGTTTTGGGCTGAACTTGTGGATCGATAAGATCTAACGGGTGGGTCGAAATCACCAATTCAATTGGTGTGGTTGCAACCACTTTGGCGAGGGTTGGCAACAGATCTGACAATACCACTAAGGCCTTAGCGCCTGAGTCATTAAACTGATGGATAAGCTCACGTTCAGTATAAAGCGGGTTAGTGTTGACGAGAATCAGGCCTGCTCGTAGTGCACCATAGGCGGCGATGACGAATTGGGTAATATTGGGTAATTGAATCGCGATCCGATCGCCAGGTTTTAGGTTAGTGTTATTCTGCAAATAGGCGGCAAAATAGCGTGAATCGCGTTCTATCTCATTGAAGCTACTGCTTTTACCTAAGCAAGCATATGCGGTTTTATCGCCAAAGCGTTGGCTAGTGCGTTCGATTAAGTCTATGAGTGAAGAGTATTTGCCAAGTTCGAGTTGTGACTCTTGATCGTATGCCATGCCTAACTACCTCAAATCGGTTTAGTCGTTATTATTATTTTAAAATCAAACGAGTGTTTAGATTAGAAGGATTCAACCTATAAGGTCAATCTTTATCGCCAAATAATTCTATCCAAAGATTGCTACTATCTTTATGTTAAAAATAGTGTTTTTACTCTATATGGGCGGAGTAGAGTTAAGTCTTTATTAACTTGGGTATATTAGGGCGTGTTGATGTTTTAGGGGCATTTTTATAGCAATTGTTAGCTGAATTGGGGGAAAGAAAAGGGCGCGCAATAGGATGTGGCCATTTTAAAAACCAATAAGACGCTCAATCGATGGCGTCTTATTGGTTGTCTACAGCTAAATGGGAGCGTTGAGGCTATGAATTAAGGGCTAAAGAAGCCGGTTTCTTGGCTGACGCTTTGTTTGGGTTCGCTGACATCGGTTACCGAGAATTCGATAAGTTTGCGTCCCGCAGGGATTGCATTCTTATCGGCTAATACTGTCACGGGGTAATCTGCTTGTTCACCTGCCGCGAGGGTGATTACCGGGTCAGCAATCAAGCTGAATGGCATTTCGCTGTTGACCGCGAGTTGGTATTGCTTGGTTTGTTGAGTCTTGTTACGGATCTTCAGCTGGTAGGTATTTTCAACTTTATTATCGGCGGTTTCGCGGTACAGACTCTGTCTGTCGCGAATGACGTTAAGCTGAATCTCACTGCGACTGGAGAGATCTAAACCTATCACAACCAACATAATAACAACGGCAGCGCCGTAACCTAAAAAGCGTGGCGAGCGCAAATTGGAATGGGCGACACCTTTTAATTCATTCTCGCTAACATAGCTAATAAGGTTTTGTTTGTAGTAGAATTTTTGCATGGTTTCATTACAGGCATCGACACAGGCGCCGCAGTTAATGCACTCGTATTGAAGGCCTTGGCGAATATCAATCCCCGTCGGGCAGACTTCGACACATAAGTTACAGTCAACACAATCACCGAGTTCGGTTTGTTGCTTGCGTTTACGGGGACCGCGGGCTTCGCCGCGTGCGGCATCATAGGTCACGGTTTTGGTGTTAGCATCGAACATCACGGCCTGAAAACGCGCATAAGGACAGCAGTGTAAGCACATTTGTTCGCGCATCCAGCCAGCGTTTAAGTAAGTGCAAATCGCGAAAAACCATACCCAGCAGGTTGTCCAAAAGCCGGCGTTGCCAGTAAAAATATCCAAGTAGAGTTCACGGGCTGGGATGAAGTAACTGATAAATCCACAGCCAGTAATCAAGGCGGCTAATCCCCACAGGCTGTGTTTGAGCGTTCTTTTACTGAGTTTACTCGCAGACCATGGCGCCTTATCGAGCAACTTGCGTTTATTGCTGTTACCCTCAATTTGGCTTTCGAGCCAGACAAACATAAAGGTCCACGCGGTTTGTGGGCAAAGATAGCCGCACCAGACCCGTCCCCAAAATACGGTTATAAAAAAGAGGCCAAAAGCCGCGGCAATAAACACCCAAGCGAGTAAGGTGAAATCCTGTGGCCAGAGCGTGAGGCCAAAAAAGAAGAATTGTTGCTGACTCACATCCAGCAGTATCGCTTGCCGACCATCAAATGAAATAAACGGCAGTGCAAAAAACAGCAGTACTAACAGGCTATTCATTGTGGTTCTGAGACGCTGAAAATAGCCTTTCTGCTCTCGGAAATGAATCTGGCCACTGCTTTTGTGTGCTGGCTTATCTTCCGTCTGGATATTTTTTACGGGGATAAATTGCTCGGCAGAGGGATGTTTGGCGTTCTCTCTGTGTTGGGTGTCACTCTTGGGCATATGCTGTCCTAACGGCTTAAATAAGATTCGGCTCCCTATAGCAAGCGTTAGGCCAAAATAATTTGCATTTAACTATTTGATATTTATTGATTTAAATTAGATTGGTTTTTATGTGAGTCGCGATATATCGTCAATTGGCGATATCTCGCGTTTTTGAGACTATTCATCATTAGTGATTTGACGTGTAATCCCGAGCTTCTTCATTCGCGATCTGAGGGTACTTGGCGGGACGCCGAGTACACTGGCTGCGCCTTTTGCGCCCGAAATACGCCAGTTCAGCAGTTTTAATGTTTGCTCAATATGCTGTGCTTCTGCCTCGGCCAAGGTTTGTAACGGCGATGTCGCTGTCTGAGTCTGCAGGTGATTCGTGGGCATGGCATGGATATGTAAAATATCCGTTTGAGATAATATAGCCTCACGCTCAAGGATATTCTGCAATTCGCGCACATTGCCGGGCCAGCTGTAGGCCAGTAGTTTTTGCAGACCTTTTTGGCTTACGCCGCGGATTTTTTTACCCAGCTTACGGTTAAGGGAGTGCAGTATATGGCTGACAAGCTCGGGCATATCCTCCAGTCTTGCCCTCAGCGGTGGCACTTGAATTGGGAAGACATTCAAGCGGTAATAGAGATCCATTCGAAATAAGCCCTGTTCAACGCGTTTGAGTAAATCATGATGACTGGCGGCGACTAATCGAATATCGACCTTGATGGTTTCGCTGCCGCCGAGTCGCTCAAAGGATTGCTCTTGGATCACTCGCAGTAACTTAGATTGCGCCTCCAAACTTAATTCGGCCACCTCATCGAGAAACAGGGTGCCTTGATGGGCGAGTTCGAAGCGGCCCTTGCGCTGTTGAGTCGCACCCGTAAAGGCGCCTTTCTCATGGCCAAACAACTCACTCTCTAACAGTGAGGCTGAAAATGCCGCGCAGTTAACGCTGATCATAGGCTTATCTTTGCGGCGACTCAGTTGATGTAAGTTGCGGGCAACCAGCTCTTTGCCTGTGCCATTCTCGCCACAAATCAATACGGTACTGTCGGTATTGGCCACCATATGCAGTTGCTGGATCATATGGCGGATCACTGCGCTACTGCCCGAAATATCAACATCGCCGGTCTTATCGGCTAACTCGGCTTGGAGATAATGATTCTCGCTGGCCAGTTGCTCCGACAGAGCTTGAACCTGTGCTAAAGCCTGGCGTAGCGACTGCTCGGTTTGTTTTTGAATACTGATATCACGAAATATCGCGACTACACCGATAAGTTTGTTGTCCCGATAGACGGGCGTAGAGCTGTAATACACGGGAAAGCTGCTGCCATCCTTGCGCCAAAACACATCGTGGGTAATTTCCCTTGCTATCCCATCCTTTAAGGTGTTGTAGATGGGGCAATCTTCCTGGGGATAATGACTGCCATCCGCATGGCTATGATGATGGCAATTATGGATATTTTTGCCGAGTAACTCTTCATTCTTCCAGCCCGTCATGCGCTCGGCGGCGGGATTAATAAAGACGGCATTACCATTTAAATCAAACCCATAAATGCCTTCACCCACGGCATTGAGCAGTAACTGGTTCTCTGGCAAAAAATGTTTATCCAAGGGCATTGCGGCGGGCTGTGTTGAGGTCATTCCGTTGATTCCTTGATACGAATGAGTGCCAGAGTATAACCCCTTGAGTCGTGTCGCGATATATCGCGAGTTACTTTGTCATGTTTGAATAGAATGGTTTTGAGGCTAGCTTAGAGGTCTGACCATTAACTTGTTGATAATAAAAAGCTTATATTTTAATCAATAGAAAGTTTTATTTAGTGCTGGCTTAAATTGCTAAATTGTTATAAAAATGTTTCATAAATATTATTGGCAAGGTTGAAATAGACCAGTACGCTTACCCTTATATGGGAATACGCATTACTTCGCTAAGATATTTATTTAAGTAACTCGCTAGTTATAAAACTATTTTTATAGTGTTTTGGGGTTAGACGGCTGTTGAGAGTACGGAGTGATTTTCTGCCCACCTTTCCGGAAAATTGCTTTCTACTTATTTGAAGTGTGCAAAAAGGCTGCGATGCAGCCTTTTTTATTGCGCTCTCAATACTCCATTTTTGAAGATTAAGCCAAATAAGCAAAATAGATTACAAGGCTTTAGCCTGGGCTAAGCCATTAAGCACGGCATCGATGGTGAGTTTTGACGGTAGTACTATGCCGTTAGGCGCTCTTGGACCATAGACCTTATTGTAAGGTGTGCCCGGTACTCCTTCATGTTGCATGTAGTTCGCTATGGTGGAATCGGCTTCGCTCCAATTTCCCTGCATCAAAATAATCTTGTCGGCCATCAGTGCATTCACCACTTGCTCCCTATGGGTGACTTCAGCCTTATTGGTTTGGCAAATGCTGCACCAGTCTGAGGTGATATCCACAAACACTGTGTAGCCTTGGGCGACCAGTGGGGCGATTTTTTCGGGGGCCAGCGTGCGCCACTGTAGCTTTTGATAGGCTTGATAATCTTCGCCTTTATGCACAAAACCGATAATTCCGCCTAGGCCAACGGCGAAAAATCCCAACACAAAAATCACCGCCAGTGGAATGCGCTTACCTTTGCTACGTTGCCAGATTAACAGACCAATCGCGCCCACAAGTAATGCGAGAATGACCAGACTGATGAGAGTGATAGTGCCCATAGATGCCTACATAAGTTTCCGATAATCCATTCTATCTTAGCGGCTAACAGCTTAAATCTGCGTGAATTTATGTTTTAAAAGCCGATTAAACCTTTGACGCATTCAGTTGCAATTGTGCTTTTGCGCCGAGTGCGCAGTCTTTGTAAGCTGGTGCACTAATAAAAAGACCACAAAATAATGACTACAGAAGGGAAGGATAATTGATGCGAGTGCTAAATAAAAAGTCAACGCCCGCAGGGCTAACATGGGCAAGTATGTTGCTGCCCTTGTTATTTACTGTGTCCATGGTCGGCCATGCCGAGCCTGCTCAAAAAGGCGAAGCCAAAGTGGATAAGTTAGTGCCAGAGGTGGTGACCACTAAGCATAAAATGACGATTCAAAATCAGAAGATCAGTTATCAAGCCATTAGTGGTGAGACCATTTTAGAGGATGATAAGGGGGAGCCTCAGGCTAGTATCTTTTCTATTACTTATTTAAGGGATGATGTGCAGGACAGCAGTAAACGCCCAGTCACGTTTATTTTTAACGGTGGCCCAGGTTCAGCCTCGCTTTGGCTGCACATGGGACTCTTTGGGCCCAAACGCGTGATTGTGCCCAGTGATGCCAAAGATGATGGTGCGGCACCTTATCGGATTGAAGCAAACGATTACTCATTACTCGATGAATCTGACTTAGTGTTTATCGATCCTGTGGGTACCGGTTTTAGCCGCGCCCTGGGTGAGAAGAAAGGCACCGATTTTTGGGGCGTAAAAGAAGATGCCCAATCCATTGCCGAGTTTATCCGCCGTTGGTTGATTGAACATAAGCGTTGGAATTCGCCCAAATACCTTGCCGGTGAAAGCTATGGTACGACGCGAGCCGCGGCATTAGTGGATGAACTTCAAGGCGGCTGGACCGATATCTCTGTCAATGGCGTGATGCTGATTTCATCGATTCTCGACTTTAGTCACGCTCGCTATCAACCGGGTAACAACCAACCCTACATTGGTTTTTTACCGACCATGGCGGCGACTGCGTTTTATCATAACAAAGTCAGTGATGCCGATAAGGCCTTGGGGCTCGAAGCATTTGTCGAACAGGCGCGTCAATTTGCTATTAAGGATTACGCCTTAGCCCTATTACAGGGCAGCCGTTTAGCGCAAAGTGATTATCAGGCTGTACGCAAACAGTTGGCGCGTTTTACGGGCTTGAGTGAGTCCTACCTCGACAGAGTAAATTTACGGGTGAGTGCGAGTCGCTATACCAAGGAATTGCTCAGGGATCAGGATTTGACCATCGGGCGGTTAGACAGTCGCTATACTGGCAAAGATTACGACAGTGGCGGTGACTCGACCGATAACGACCCGTCAGGATATGGTATTGATGGTGCTTATACAGCGGCTATCCATCAATATCTGTATGAGGATTTAGGGGTTAAATTATCACGCCCCTTCAACGTGCTTTCCACCGATGTTAACCGTGGCTGGAACTGGAATATTAGCGGTAAACAAATGCATTATGTGAATGTGGCACCCTATTTAGGGCAGGCGCAGCGCGAGAATAAAGACTTGCGTATTTTTGTCGGTAACGGATATTTTGATTTCGCAACGCCCTTCTTTGCGACTGAAAATACCTTTGCCGATAACGGCATTGATAATAGCCGCGTCACTATGCATTACTACAAGGCGGGTCATATGATGTATGTAGAGCCTGCATCGCTTGCGCAACTTGTGCAAGATATTCGCGCTTTTTATCATCCCAACGGGGTGAAATGAGAGTGACCGTATTGCTAGGCCAGTGTTAAACTGCCACTCCTGTGAAGGCCCTTTTGAGGGCCTTTTTATGCTTTAAAGGGGTGAAAATGAGCTTTAGTACTTGGTTGGGACTATTGGCGATTTGTTGCTTGGGCGCTATGTCCCCTGGGCCGAGTTTGGCGATGGTCGTGCGTCATACCTTAGGCGGTGGTCGCGGGAAAGGGATTGTGTGTGCTTGGGCGCACTCGATTGGCATAGGGGTCTATGCGCTAGTCACGCTACTTGGTCTTGCGGTAATGCTGAAAAATGCGCCTTTGGTTTTTAATGGGATAGCGATTTTAGGCGCGCTCTATCTGGCATGGATGGGGCTCCAAGCATTACGCTCAAACGGTGGCATGCAGGCAAAACTTACGGCTGGGGAGGCGACGGATACGCTCACGGCGGCGCGCGATGGTATCGCGATTTCCCTGTTCAATCCTAAGATTATGCTGTTCTTTTTAGCGCTGTTTAGCCAGTTTGTGATGGTTGCAGATAGTTTTACAGGTCAAGCTCTTATCGTACTAACACCACTGGTAGTTGATGGGCTCTGGTACACCTTAATTGCGTTAGTGTTGTCCCATTCGAGTATATTGCCTAAGTTGCGGGAAAAAGCGGGCTTGATTGATAAACTTTCTGGTGTGGTATTGATTCTGCTGGCAATACGGGTGCTGTATAGCCTCTATGTGTAGTTGTTCACTATTTTTTGAGCATATAACTTGGATTGCCCGCCAAATAGCTAGTACCGCTAAAATTAGGTTTTACGCATCTGACGGCGCCATCTAACATTGCTAATTCTTGAAATTCCGAAGTAAGAAATAGCTTTATGTGGCAATGGAGATCTTGGGATTCGTGCTTAAATACTGCCAGCAGATTCTCAGGGCTACCAGCTTGTTGATAAACTTTGGTTAGGTGATATTGATGTGCGCTTAATGTTGATTGTGATATAAGCGCATCACCTAAATTCACAATAAACCACTCACATGTTGAAAGCATAATAATTTACCTTACCTGAACTCGGGGTAACGAGTGTCGAAAAAATCTAAATTTAACAAACTAAATCAATGCTATAAATGATTTTTTTGAAAGGAAAAATCTTTTCTTTCTGACTGAGTGCGCAGATTTTTGCGTATATCAAGGCGCTCAGTCGTACGGCATCGCGAGCTATGGTTAGACAGAGCAACGCACAGAGGCCCGAAAAGATGCCTATTCAGCGGCTCTACTTATCCCGAGCTCAGGTTACCTCGTTAGCGCTGCACAGTGTAAAATCTTTTAGCTGAATAAATGGTTTATGGGGCGTAACGTCACATTGGTCTGAGATTCGTTACCACACTTCATCTGACTATATCGCTAGTGCGGCTTTTAGCGTTGTAATTTCAGTGGGTGTTAGCGGTCGCATTTCTCCCTCTGGTAGAGTGTTTAGTGTGTTTGTTGCTGCTTTGCTTTCTGTACAATTATCTTCGCTTACTGTTTCAAGGCTGAGTGTCATTAAGGCCACTCGCTGTAAATCGATAACCTTATAACCTAAGGCGCTGGACATCCGCCGAATTTGCCGATTTAAGCCTTGGATCAGCACTATTTCAAATTTATCTTCACTAAGCCTACGAACGTTACAGGGGAGAGTATCTACCTCTTTGTACTTTACGCCGCTGGCCATTAGCTTAATAAACTCATCGGTGAAGGCCCTCTCTAGCTGCACATGATAGGTTTTACTGTGGGCAAAACTGGGGTGCATCAGTTTGTGGGTGAGTTCGCCATCGTTAGTGAGCAGCAATAATCCGCGGGAATCCTTATCTAATCTGCCGACGGGGTAGAGTCTTGGTGTTGGTGGCAGTAAGTGGAGCAAGCTGGATTTATCGTCTTTGAGTAAACGGCAATCTGTACCTACGGCCTTATTGAATAGCCAATAGGTAGGAGTTTCGCTGCCTAATACAGGCTTTGCATCCAAGCAAATACTATCAAGGCATTGACCATCTGTATCGAGCTGGACTGGGTCGTGATGTGTGGCAATCTTACCATTTAGCGTAATGCGTCCTGCCTCAATTAAGCGGCAGGCCTCTCGGCGTGAACTGATACCACATTGGGCAAGGTATTTAGCTAGACGCATAAACGATTAAGTTAAAATGGGTGATGGACTTGGGCGCGATAATACAGGATTTTGGATAAACGACGCATCGCAAATGCAAGGCTTAAGCACCAAATAATATTGAGGTTCGTTTGCAGCCACATATTGGTACTAACCAAACAGAAATGATTGTCTATATCACAGGGCGGAAAATCCAGTTGGCTCCAATCCAGTTGTAAACTCAGGCTAATAGCGCTGATAAAACTTAATAAACTCAAGTAAAACAAGGGCCTTGGACAGATAAGTTTAGGAACGACTCCGGCAATAATCACTAAGGCATGCAAGGTTAGCGTGCTTAAGAGATAGCTAGTGGAAACCAATCTATGCATGGTTAGAAAGTTAATCGGAAAAATGCCCATCAAAATCACCGAAGTGCCAACCCAAACTCCTGTGAGTGCAATATATTGGCTAAAGCTATCGAGCTTGAGTAAGTACAGCCCAGCCATAGAGATCAGCATGCAAATCCCTGCGGCCAATAATCCTAAATTAAACACATAGGCAAGGGGCGAGTGGGTATAGTCCCCTAAAAAATCGGCGCGGATAAATAGGGCGCTAACGCCCATGGTTTGGTATTGTCCATACAGAGCAACCATCACTCCTATCGCACTGAGCAGTGCGGCTCCCACAATCAACCAAGTGATTAGGCGATGTAAATCGTAAAAACTGGGTTCACGCTGTCTTGGATTCATTTGGCTTTTAATGAATAGTGGTGTGGGTTAAGGGGCAAGGTTGAATAATCGGGTGTAACTTGCCTGAATCCCTTCATGAAGGCAAGTATTCTAAATAGCGCTGCATTTAACCTTTAAAACAAAGGGAGCCAGTCAAGTGGCTCCCTTTGTTTTGTGTTGCTTTCAATAAACCTTGTGATACTTAACTACATCAGTGGCGTTTACGGAACATGACAATTGCAATAGCTACTGCTGCAAGGATCATGCAATACCATGCATGGGACACGGCTGCTAGCGGTGTGATGCTAAATGTCGAGGCGATTAACAGCGCTTGGGCACCATAGGGTATTAACCCTTGGATAATACAGGCAAAAATATCGAGTACACTGGCAGCTCGTTTAGGTGTTACGCCGTGTTTTTCTGCGAGATCTTTCGCAATGTCACCAGTGACAACAATCGACACCGTATTGTTAGCAACGCAGCTATTGGTCACGGCTACAATTCCCGCCATCCCTAATTCGGCCGCGCGGCATGAGGCTTCGCCTTGGGCTTTTGAGAAACGGGTGATGAGCTTTTCAATCTGTTTGCTCACAAAGGCTAAACCACCTTGTTGCTGCATCAGCGCGGCTAAACCACCGACTAACATCGACAGGATAAAAATTTCCTGCATATTGCTAAAGCCCGCGTAGATATCCTTACCAAATTGGATTACGCCATAGTCCATCGTCAGCAAGCCAGTGGCACCCGCAAGCAGTATGCCTAAGGTTAAGACGACAAATACGTTTAGTCCTGCAACTGCTAATACTAGAATCGTCAGGTAAGGTATCACCTTAATAAAGTCGATATCTTGAGCGGCTAGATCGGCTTGTCCTTGTCCTGCGATGACAAAGGCAACAAAGGTCAGCAGTGAAGCTGGGATAGCAAAAATCAGGTTCTCGCGGAATTTATCTTTCATATCACAGCCTTGAGTTCGAGTGGCCGCAATCGTGGTATCCGAAATAATTGAGAGGTTATCACCAAACAGTGCGCCAGACATCACGGCGCCGGCCATCAGGGCATAATCAATTTGTGCCTGATCGGCAACGCCTAAGGCGATAGGTGCCACGGCGGCGATCGTGCCCATAGAGGTACCCATGGCCGTTGCAATAAAGGCGGCAATCACAAAAAAGCCTGGCAGTAATAGGTTTGAGGGAATAAGAGATAAACCTAAGGCTACGGTTGCATCGACACCGCCAGTGGCTTTCGCTACCGCCGCAAAGCCGCCAGCCAGCAAGTAAATTAAACACATGGCAATAATATTGCTATGGCCAATTCCACCAATAAAGGTATCAATGGCTTGATTTAATTTTTGCTTTGATAACACCAAAGCCAGAATAATGGCCGGCAGAATAGCAATCACACTCGGTAATTGATAGAAAGCAAAGTCTACACCTTGGCTTTGGAAATAGACCCCTGCGCCAATAAACAGACTTAAAAAAACGAATAAGGGTAACAGGGCAACAAATGATGCTGGGTTACTCGGTGCAGTGGTTTGGGTTGATTGACTCAATGTAATTTCTCTTTTACTCGGCGGGTTGTCTGCGTGCTCCTTGGCAGTCAAACTCGCTCTAAATCTATGTCGCCTTGGCATCATATCCTAGCAACTTGGTGCCAAGCATATTGGATTGCCAATTTACTGTCAATCTAGACGTCTAGATGTTTTTACTTCCGTTGTAATCTGTTCGTTAAAAAGAGGTTTAAATCGTGGTTTGTCTTAATTTTTAATCTTAATAAACAGTATATTAAAATTATTCTATTAATGATTTGCTGGTTGTTGTTAGCCAATGCTAAATGTGAATTACTCAGTAATATAGCAATAGGGGGCTATTTCTTCCTCCACCGCTGATACAGTTTAGTGGATCTTAAGTTGGTGTACGATTCGGTGTTGTTGGGTTTTCTGTTGTTTTTGACACAGTACTACGTGCTGAGAGTGTGAGGAGTTATGTTCGTTTTTAACATTTTAATTTTGCGGGTATCTTTTCGCATAACATACTAAGGCCACTCTTGCTGTTAGTAACCAGATGCGGTAAAACGGTGATCCTTCATCCACACCTCACATAGCCAGCAGCATCGTGATACGAAGAGCTAAGCCATTACTGGGCACGTTAATTGAAATTGCAGTCGAATCGGTAGTTGAAGAACCCAGCCAACCAACACTCGATGAGCAAGCCATTCAAGCTGCGATTACTGCGGCTTTTTCTCGCATTGCACAAATTGGACGTTTATTAAGTTTTCATCAGCAAGATAGTGAGTTAAATCTTCTAAACCGTCAGCCTGGCCATTGGGTCACTCTAAGCCAAGATAGTCTGAGGGTATTTAAATTAGCCAAGTGGTTTGGTAAAGCTAGCGACAACTTATTTAATTGCACCATTGGTGGTGAAATGATGTCTCGCGGGGCGTTACCTTGCTACCTTGGTATGCCGCTACTTTTGCAGGGCGATTGGCAAGATATTGAAATTAAAGGGAACCAAGCGCGGTTAGCTCGGCCATTAATTGTTACTTTTGACGGCATCGCCAAGGGGTATGCGGTTGATATGGCAGTAAGTGAGTTACGTCGTGCAGGGGTTTCTGGTGGTTGGGTCAATGCGGGAGGGGACTTGCGAGTATTTGGTTCTGCCTCCTTGGATGTGCTTTGTCGAGGCTCAAATGGATTAAGCCAGAAGATAACAGTCCGCAATATGGCTCTGGCAAGCTCACGAGTTTCGCAGCAATTGAGCCTAGGTTGTCCAGCATTATTACTGCCGACAGGTAATGTCGATATGATGAGCTTTGATGCGTCTAATGAGCGTGTTGTTAGCGTTCAAGCGCCTTTCGCATGGCGTGCAGATGCACTAACCAAGGTGGCAGGTTATCTTTCAGCTAAAGCTGCAAAAGATAAAATTAATCAGCTTGGCGGCCAGTTAGTCTGTTAACCGTTATATTTAAACATGCTCGGTACTAAGGCGGTGTGGTTGACGTGCCGCAGTTTGATGTACCTATCGGATTATTCTATTCAAGCCATTGTTTTAAATAAAAACTGGCCAATCCTTTTGGGCTTGGCCAGTATCTCAAATGCCTCTCTTTAAGCGACTTTAAAGCGCGAGACTTCTTTTTGTAGATTGCTACAAATGGCTCGGGTATTGACCACTATTTGCTGTGTTTCTTGGATCACCATATTGCAATATCTTGTTTTATCAGACAGTTCAGTCAAGTTACGATTGATTTCCTCTGTGACGTGGGTTTGTTCTTCTGTTGCGGTCGCGGTTTGAGTCGACATCTCACTGACTTTAGAGGTGGAATTTAGGATCTGATCTAAGGCATCTTGAGTCTGACTGGCAAGGGTAACCGTAGAATGGGTGAGGCTGGCGCCTGATTCAATACTCTTCACCGCATCATTAACGCCCCGCTGCAATTCTTCGATCATGCGCTGAATATCTTGAGTCGACGTTTCAGTACGACTCGCCAGAGTACGTACTTCATCGGCGACCACCGCAAAACCACGCCCTTGTTCACCGGCACGAGCAGCCTCAATGGCAGCATTAAGAGCGAGCAGATTAGTTTGCTCCGCAATTGAGCGGATCACATCCAGTACCGAGGCAATGTTAGCGGAGTTGACGGAGAGCTTTTCGATAACAGCGACTGCATTTTTAACCGATTCAGACAATTGCTGAATATGATGCACCGATTGCGTGAGGATTTTTTTCCCCTCAATAGTCTGATCATTGACCTTAGTGATTTCGGTAGCAGTATGCAGGGCGTTGCTGGCCACTTCCCTTACCGCGGCACTCATTTCATTTACGGCTGTAACTATGGTGTCGACAAATTGTTCCTGCTCGTGGCTGATCCCTATGGTAGTAGCTGATTTAGTCGCTAGGTTTTCAACAGTATGGCTCACATCTTTGGTTTGGCTGATAATGGCGATTACCATCTGTTGCAGCTGGGCAACGAACAAGTTAAAAGCATTGGCCAGTTCGCCAATTTCATCTTGGCGAGTGATAGGAATTCGTTGGGTTAAGTTGCCATCGCCATCGACTATGTCATTAATTCTATTAGTAATGTCTTGAATCGCGTTGACAATAATCTTAGGGCCAAAGTAGGCAATCACGAGGGCGACAATAGCGACAAGCGTAGCGATCGTAACTGACATTTGAGTTTGGGCTGTAGCCTGCTCGGTGGCTTGTAAATCCAGTTCTTTAACGCGATTGTCGGCGGCTTCACCTGCGGTATTGTAGATGTTTCTTAGGGCTTTAAACTCTTTTTTGGATTTGCTTTCGTGTAGTTGTCTTGCTAGGTCAAACTGACTATTTTTTACTGCATTTATCACGTCAGATGAGGCTTGATACCAGAGCGAAAACTGTGCTTCAAAGCCATTGGTGGATTGCAATACTTGGGCATGATCCTGCAAGAGTTTTTTAAACTCCCCCATTCGATCGCGGGCCTGATCGACATTCTCTTGCCAGTTATCTATTTCGCTTTTACGGCTGTCACTACCCAGATCGGATCTGAGTAACACTTCTTCACTTAGCTGTGCTTGGTAGAGATCGCGGTCAGCGTTGAGAATGGCTGAAATCGCAGGATTAAATAACTGACTAAACTCCTGCATTTGCTTAAGAGTTGAGCGGCTTTGCATAGCATCAGTAATTGCCATAACGATCAAGGCGGTCGCCATAATGGCAAACATCAGCGAAAACTTTACTCGAATACTATTAAACATAGGGTACTCCATAACGTACTGACAAAATTGCTTATTAAATAGCTTAGTCGCTATTTTGTGGTTTGCAGTAACAACAGACAATTAAGGAGAATCATCGTAGGAAAGCCCCACTGATATGGGGCTATTGAGTCGATTTAATCAGCACAGGCGCTTAGGGCTGATATTTTAGGTTTGGGCTTTATCTGCACTAACATTACCCCCAAGATAACCATTGAACCGCCAAGGTAGTGATAAACGGCTAAGGTCTCATTTAAGATTATCGCCGCAAATATAGCCGCCAGAATTGGCATTAGATTGAAGAAAATACTGGTGCGTTCGGCGCCCAATTTGCTAATGCCATTAATCCACGCCCAAGGGGCGATGAGTGATGCGCCAAGGGCGGCGTACACAATAAGTGGTGTAGCTTGGCTGCTAATCGTGACGCTTGGCGCACTAAACAGCAGCGGAGTTAACATCAACACAGCGATAATGCCCTGAATATACACTGATTCCCACGTCGATATCGGTAGCTGCCAGCGTTTTAGCAGTACCCCATAAAGGGCGTAAACAAACGCACTGATAAGTAATAATAAATCCCCCTCAGTAACCCCTATCGCCAGATTAGCCATATCCCCGTGGCTTAGCATAAACACTAAGCCCAGCAGTGAGATTAGGCTGCCAGCAAAAACTAATGGCGAGAGCCTTTGCTTGAGTAAAGGTACCGCCAAAAACAGGCTTACCATAGGCACTATCGAGTTGATTAATGCCATATTGGTGGCGGTTGTCGTCGCGGCGGCAAAATAGGCAAGGCTTTGGTTTAATACCATTCCTAAGGAGGCTAAGGTCGCTAATTTCGGTAGTAGAGGAATGATTGTTCTACGTTTTTTCAAGACGGGTTTGAGCATAAAAGGGGTAAGCACAAGCATGGCAAAAAACCAGCGATAAAAGGCAATGGCTTCAGGGGCGATAATTCCAAAGGAAAGTTTGTTAACAATGGCGTTACCCGCCCAAATCATTACGGCGAGTAGTGGAAATAAATACAACATAGGTCAGTCTTCATTGGGGGAAACGAGCCGATGCCTAGTGGCAAACGTGCTGTCATAGATAGTCGCTATTATTGCTGGTCTTTTATGATATAAATATTGCTTAAAAGACAATGTCAGTTCCTCGATAGACAACCACCGCATCAATCGATGTTTTGATTGGATGTAAAGTCGAGTTTTAGGAGTACGATGCACCCTATTTACCATCCACTTAATTCTGAGCAAGCGCCAGTGGCAGATATTTTCTTCAACTATGAAGCCTTTCTGCCCAATACCATTACACCAAAACATAGCCACATTTGGGGGCAATTACAGCTGATCAGCGGTGGCATTATGGAGTTGCATGCGGCTGGACAACGATTTTTGTCGCCATCCCAATATGCGATTTGGGTGCCAGCAGGCGTAGAGCATGAGAGTTACACCCGCCGCAGTATCCATTATTGCTCATTGAATATTGTTACGAGTCGGGCGCAGGTTTTTCCTGATGAAACTTGTTTACTTGTGGTGACGCCGATAGCGCAGGCAATAGTGAACGATCTCCGCCAGCGGCAGGTGCGTGTTGCACAAACGGATGCGGATAAACGTTTGGTTGAGGTGTTAATTGACCAGTTAATCTTAGGTCAGGCGCAGCCACAATTTTTGCCTTCGAGTACAGATAAACTGTTGCAACCTATTTTGCAGCAACTTGAACTCGAGCCTGCCAGTCAAATAAGCCTTAAAAGCTGGGCGAGTGAATTACATACCACAGAACGCACACTCGCTCGGCGTTGCCAAGACCGCCTTGGAATGAGTTTTACTGAATTGCGTCAGCGGCATAAGTTTATTTATTCGTTGCAATTGCTACGTGAAGGCTTATCAATCAAAGAAGTTGCCCTGACATTGGGCTATAACCAAACTTCACCCTATATTGTGATGTTTAAAAAATATGCTCAATACTCACCCGAGCAATATCGCCGCCAACTCGCATAAAAATAGGGCGCGGCTATTGCCGCACCCTATGTCACAAAAGAGAGGATTTAAGGGATTTTTATAACAGGCATTAATCGGAGGCTTTTTGGCGATTCCGCTTATCCTGTCGCTTCTCTTTTAAGGTTTTCATCGGCGGTTTTTTCGCTTTTTCTTTACTCATGGAAAATACTCCTAACTAAAATGAGATTAAGTAAAGTCAAACTATCGAGTGTAGCGCCGCATTCTCACCGACAGTTAGTTCAAATTAATCTATCGATAAATTTGAATAATTTAAAGCATTCTGAGCGAGATAAAACACTTTGACCTCTTTATGGTTTCTACATAAGCGCTGCCATACTTAGTAAGTTTTTAAGAGGAGTAAGTGTTAGCTCTCTGCTATTAATTTATTTCGCGGCCAGTAAATAACTTCAAAATCGTATCCTCCAATATATTTTTATGCCTGTGCTAGATGCCGCCGCAAATAGCGACCTAAAAGCATGTTGCCACTGAAATTTGAACATGCTTTATTCTAAAGTTGTTATTTTTTTCCGTTAATTTTTAGGTTGTCTCTTGCTAAGTGAAATATCCTTCACCATAAACAGCACGGGCTTACCTAAAATATTTACCTCAGCATATTCACCTTTGGTTCGCCCCAGTAAGCTCACACCTAAATCGGAAATGACAGAGTAGCGACCCGCTCTTGGTTTGTGTCTAGGTGGGTATACCAGTTCTATACGATACTCCTGCTGATCCTGTTGATTAACGAGGAGCACTTCACGCCCAACGGTCACTTTATCTAGGGTTTCTTCACTTTTAAGTTGATCGAGCTTTGCTATCACCGCCGCCAGTGCGGTGGGGCGTAATGAGGCATTAAAACTGTTTTGCAAGTAATAGGTTTCTGTTTTCAACATAAAAGACTGAAATAGATTACTAAAAAAAGAATAAAACATAGCTACCCCAAATATGAGCTAGATAACAGCTAAGCCCCAGCATAAAAATAGGAGCAATAAATTGAAATGTGGGTAATCAGATGCCGAGTGCGAGTAGCACTCGGCTTAAACTGGGAATTTAAGAGACAGGCGTACCGCGCGGGATAAATAATCAAGTGTATTCAGCATTAACCAAGCTGACTTAAGTCTGAGTAATGAAAATGCATTTTTTAACACGGGCTACATCTCCATATAATTTTAAGATTAAATTAATCATCTAACAGAGTTAATGATTAATGACTAATAAACTGTCCATACCATAGGCCAACTAAAAAAATAAAGCAAGCCTGAAAATGATTGTCATATTAATAACAATATAATAACGGATAAATGGGTGAAACTTATTTTACTCAAAATACTTGTTCTTTAATTGCAGCAGTTAAATTTTAAAGCACTATGTATAAAAATGTTTAGACTTCTAGATGGCCGTCTGGTAGCTTGGGTGCAGTGCACAAATCTTGTGCGGTTTTAGTGTCTATTTTCGCAAAGTGCCCCCAATGTTTGTGTTGGCTTAGGCGCAATGGTTGGGAATTTTTCAGGGGAAGGAAGCAAAAATGAAACTTGAATCACTGGCGTTACACCACGGATATGAATCAGAGGCAACGACTAAAGCTGCTGCGGTACCTATTTATCAAACGACGTCCTATACCTTCGATGATACCCAGCATGGTGCTGATTTATTTGACTTAAAAGTTGCTGGGAATATTTATACGCGGATTATGAATCCAACGACCAGCGTACTTGAGCAGCGTCTTGCCGCTATTGAAGGTGGGATCGGTGCGCTTGCTGTGGCGTCTGGCATGGCGGCTATTACCTATGCGATTCAAGCTCTAACTCAGGTTGGCGATAATATCGTCAGCACCAGCCAGCTCTATGGCGGTACTTACAATCTGTTTGCCCATACGCTGCCGCGCCAAGGAGTCGAAGTGCGGATGGCGGCCTTTGATGATTTTGAAGGACTTGAAGCTTTAATCGATGCCAAAACCAAGGCGTTATTTTGTGAGTCTATCGGTAACCCCGCCGGTAATATTGTCGACCTTAAACGTTTAGCCGAGATTGCCCATAAACACGGTGTGCCTTTAATTGTCGATAACACTGTCGCCACGCCAGTCCTATGTCGCCCGTTTGAGCATGGTGCCGATATCGTTATTCATTCCCTCACTAAATACATTGGCGGCCATGGTACAACCATTGGCGGTGTGATTATCGATTCGGGTAAATTCGATTGGGTGGCGAATAAAGAACGTTTTTCCTTGCTAAATCAGGCCGATCCTTCCTACCACGGTGTGGTCTACACCGAAGCCTTTGGCCCTGCGGCCTTTATCGGACGTTGCCGTGTGGTGCCGCTGCGTAATACGGGGGCGGCACTTTCACCACACAGTGCTTTTTTACTGTTGCAGGGGCTTGAAACCTTAAGCCTTAGAATGGAGCGCCATTGCTCAAATGCGTTGGCATTGGCCGAATACTTGATACTGCATCCTTCCGTTAGCTGGGTAAATTATGGTGCTCTGCCGAGCAGTCCTTACCGTGAGAATTGTGAAAAGATCACTGGCGGTAAAGCCTCTGGGATCATCAGTTTTGGTATTAAAGCGGTAACGCCAGAGGAAGGTAAAATCGCGGGAGGTAAGTTTATTGATGCCCTGAAGATGGTTTTGCGCTTAGTGAACATTGGTGATGCGAAATCGTTAGCTTGTCATCCTGCCAGCACCACCCACAGACAGCTGGATGCGAATGAACTTGCTAGAGCTGGGGTGTCTGAAGATCTCATTCGTATTTCCGTCGGCATTGAACATATCGACGATATTATCGCCGATGTTTCGCAGGCGCTGGAAAAAGCATTGATGTAAAGTTTGTCATATCATCGTATGTGTTTGAAAAAGGCCGCTAGTAGAAGCGGCCTTTTGCGTTTGAAGGATAAACGTCTCTTACTCATTTGCTTCTTGAAGGCGGTTACGCGCTTTTTGATAGAAGTAAGATACGCTCAGTAAAATGACTCCAATTAACATAAAGGCGATGACTTTTTGCACCAGTTCGAAGGACGCCATATCCAGTAATAACACCTTGAGCGTGGCTAAGGTAAAGAGCCCTGCGGCGAGGCGGATCATATCCGCATGTTGGGGTTTTAAGCTGATAAACATCAATACACTGCCATGCACCACTAATAAAATCGCACTGAGCGGCGCGGCAATCATGTTATCAAATACATAACTCCAGGTGAGATAGCTGAGCGCAAGTAATCCATGCCAACCCCATTTTAACCATTGCAGCGGTAAGAAGCGTCGATGTAAACGGATAGCAACGCCGCGGCGTAATATCAGCGTGGCAAGCAATGCTAAGGCGGTAAATTCGCAGAGGATCAGTAACGCATTATTCAAATCTACTCTCAACGATATCTCAAAATGCAGCAGGATAGGCAGCAGCGCTAGGCCAAGGCAAAGACCGTAGGCAAGACTGTAGCTTGAGCGCACTGCGGCTTGGATTTCACAGGCAATGTGACCGAATAAGCTGGTCTTTTCGCCCGTATGGTTAGTCCCTCTTTGGAGTAATAGTGCAAAGTAGCCACTGAGCGCTAAAGCCGTCATCGACCAAGCCACCACATCAGTGCGATTTAATCCATAGACAAGTACGGCCAACGGCAGTGCAAAGTAATAGGGACTCAGTTGCCATTGAAGGGTTAATAGTAGCCGCCACCTGTCGGGGAGAGTGCGATAACGAATGAGTACAAATCCCATAACAAGCATGCCAATCAGCAGCGCAATAAGCCCTTGCCAGATTTCAATCAGACATAAGCTCGCTGTGGTGAGTATGGCAAGCCAGGTCAGAATTTTAGTTTCAATCTCAAGGGCTTTGTGTCTAACCACATAGGCAAGTCCAAGGCTGAATAGGTTGCTAAACCAGAATGCGGCTGCGGTAAACTCCCAATAACTGCGGATGACTTTAGGTAATAAAAGCAGTGGCAAAAGAAGATAACAGCCGATTTGTATCTGTTTGGCGGCCTGAGCGAATAAGGATTCTGGATAGCATCTACGATACCAATAATGACCCAGCAATAGGGCGGCGAACAATTCAATCCGCGCGATTTTGGCCATCAGTGGCTGAGCACTAAAACTCATGCTGCCGGAGAGGGTAACGCCTTCGATTACAGCAAACAACAATGGTAGCAGCAATAGCCAGGCGGCAAACTCACTGACCACCAGTTTGTCTTTGCTACTTAAATATAAGAGTAACAGGCTAAGGAGTGGCACAATGGCGAGGTAGTAATCACTGCTAACAAGATAAGCTGTAATCAATAGCGTCGCGACATAAAACCCGCTGAGGCTTTCTTTTAGTAGATAGCTGAGTTGTCCTTCTAACTTGGAAAGTATTAATTCATTATTTGTTAGTTGATTGATCGTAAAGAACAATCCGCCAGCACTTAAGGCTAACGCGATAAGGGGGAAGCCAAGGGCACCCACTGGCGATAAGCCGCCGAGTTCGAGTAAGGTCAAGCCCGAGAGTAGGCTGTAGGCATTGAGCGCCAGTCCCATCATTAGCAAGACATAGGCTTCGGCGCGCACTGAAATCAGTTTTTCGTTGAGCCCAATCCACAACAGTAATATTGCCTCGAGTAGCAATACTAATCCTAAGAAATCATGGCTTACCAGATAAAGTGCCGCAAAGGCGGCAAAGCTTCCGCCAAACACCAGCAAGAGGCTACTTTGGGATTTAGCGAGCCGATTGTTAAGTTTAAGGTACAGCCCTACGCAGACTAGTGCGTTAGCGATAAAGATTTCCCCTGCAAACTCAGTAAATTGTGTCAGTTCAAAGATCACAAAAGCCAATAACGCAATCGGCAGTGCCAATACCCTATGGCTTAGTGATGTTGTCGATGAGTTAACGATAAGCCCAGCTAGCCCATAGAGATAAAAGAGCGCGTTAAGACTCACAACGGCCAGCACAGCTTCGCCGTGCCATTGCTGGAGTGGTAAATCGACAAAATAGCTGAAGGCTTCAATACAAGCGATATGTAATAAGGCGGTCATTTCAAGCAGTAATGGCCACTGCAATTTGCGGCTTTGTGCTAATGCCCCAGTACCAATCAGCAGTAAGTAGGGAATATATAACAGCGGCGCATAGCTTTGGGATAACAGCATCATAGGTGCCGTTGAGCCACCAATTAAGGCGATGACCGCAATGACTTTGGCATCGAGGCGCATTGAAAGGCCATAGCCCGCTAAGGTAATCAATAGCAATAGAATAAAGCTGGCGCCGTTGGGAATAATCTCAAAATAGGGGCCAATAAAATAAGCGCACAGGTAGTTTAAGATCAGCCCTAATCCAACGATTCCCGAGCCAAAGTCGGCCATACCTTGGCGTTTTTGACGGATAAAAATGCCGCCAGCGATAATCGCATTTGCACAGCCAAAACCGAGCAATGCTTTACCGAGTTCAGAAAACCAGTGATTGATGGAATATTGCAGCAGATAACCAAAACCTAGGGTGAGGGTAATAATGCCGGCCACGGTCATTAAAAACACTGGCCCCAAGCCCTTCGCTTGATAATGTTGATAGAAGCCTTTTAGCTGTTCTTTTATGGCCACAAAGGGCGCCATTATTGCGGCAACGCCTTGCGATAAAAAGGCTTCTACTTGGGCTTCAACTTGGCTTGTTGCTTGAACACCTAGTTCTACCCGAGTTTGCTTTATCAGCTCGATATCAGTGGCTTGTGGCGAATCATGTTGCTCGCGAGAGCGCGGGTTAGTTTGGCGCTGCCATGGATCATCCTGCCAAGGTGACGTGGCTGGGGCTTGTGACTCAGTAGGATGTGAAACCGTTTCGGACTGCAGAGTGGCATGACTCGCTATTGCGTGAGCATCTGTTGTGATCGCAATCGGGGATGACTCGGCAGCGGCTAGCTCAGTTATGCTGCTCGTTGGAGTGGAGCCATAATTTTGCTGTTCAAGCTTTAAGCTTAAGGTATCGAGTTTGGCTGAGAACTCAGCTAGTTGGCGGTCAAGTGAAGATTGCTGCGCGAGGTGCTGCAAAGTTAATTGCGTCAATTCTACCTTGAGTTGCTCTACGTCATCCTTTAACGGCATATCAGTATCCTAAATACGCTATCCATATAAATCAGGTACATAAAAGTCTAAGTCGTTTAGTTTTATGTATTTGCTTTCGCGGATTGTACTGACAACTTCGGGCGGCGGCTAGTTAAAAGCCGCTGTTCAGAACATTCTGATGATAAGCATCTGAGCTAATTTTGCGAAAACAGCGCTAATCGCTAGCGCCAGTTTCGCGGTGTAGAAAGGACTATTTTTGGGCTTGCAGGATGACAAATTTGCCATTTGAGGCAACGGTGGTGCAGTTTTTAAATAAGCGTTGTAATTTCACATGGTAAGCCAAGTGACGATTGCCCACTATATGTAAAATCCCGCCATTTTTTAACCGACGACGGGCATCTAAAAACATTTGCCAAGCAATATGATCGGTAATGGCTTCGCCCTGATGGAAGGGCGGATTACACAGTACTAAATCAGGCTCTATATCATCGGGAAAGTGGCTCATGCAATCATCCCAATGAAAATGTCCCTTGCCTTCGGGGAGTTGATTGGTTGTCCAATTGGCCTTTGCCGAGGCAACAGCCATTTCGGAGTCATCGATAAAATGGATATCGGCATTGGGATATAATTGGGCGGCACGAAGCCCTAGCACGCCATTACCACAGCCAAGGTCGACAACCGTTTTAAACTCTCCTTGGGGTAGATTATCGAGCATAATTCGTGCACCAATATCGAGCTTGTTGGCGGCAAATACGTTGCTTAAGTTGCTGATTTTAATGCTAAACTCTGGAATATCCCAAATGATTTCATTTGGCAGTGTTCTTGGCTTACCATCACTAATACAAGTGATCACGCGGGTTTTCTTCCAAGCAAGGCTGGCGCTCGCTGGCCCCAAGTGTTTAGCAAATAATGCCAGTAAACTCGCGTTGATTGATTTGGCTTTTGCGCCAACTAAGACGCGACAGCCAGCGGGTAATACCTGCGACAGGCGCATGAGCTGGTGGGCAAAGTAGGTGAGATTCTTCGGTAATTTCATCAACACTAAGGCGACATCTTGAGGCAAGGTGTCGCGACTGGTAAACCATTGCAGGTTATCCATCGGCAATTGATTGCGATGATGATTTTGCTCGGCACCTAAAAAACTGGTTCTGGCATCGGTTTCAACGCGAAGCGGCCAGTTGGGATTGATACGCGAGAGGGCGCAACTTAAGGCGCCAAAACTATCGTTAATAATGGCCGTTGGCACAGCTGGTTGTTCACCTTCAATCAAACTATTGATTAAATGCTCGTCTGCGGCATCCCACGCTTGAAGATTCGATTCCTGCGATGCGGGATAGCGAAATAGTTCGAGTTCTATTCCTGCTACTGAAAATTGTGTCGTCATGTTGTGTTGTGCCAATAAAAATAAGGCGCTGATTATCGCAGATTTCATGGCCGCTTGCGATGTTTGCCTTAGTTTGTATACCTTGAGGTATGCCTTTGATGCCGTACCATGGCAGCCAAGTTTACTGGTCAAATTTGAATCCTCAGACTGAGGCTGGATACACTGTTGACTCGCAACGCTGCGCAAACCTACGTAAAACACTACTATCATTGGCGTTAGGCTGATTGTCGAAAGAGCGAACTGTGAATAAGGTGGGGGTATGAAACAAGCTGAATTAGGATTCGAATTTGAGGATTATCCTTTGGATACACCTGATGATGTGCTTGCCATCGAAAGCCTCGATATTGGACAACTCGAACCACCTATCACCTTAGTGCGGGATTATCTAGGTAAGGCGCTGCAAAATGCGTTGATTAATGAGGCGCAATCATATCCGCTTACTCGCCCGCAAATTCAAGTGTTTGGACGATACCATTCGATCCCTCGCCAGCAGGTTTGGTATGGCGATTTGGGATGTGACTATATGTATTCGGGGCTATTTATTCGCGCCTTGCCTTGGCCTCAGTATCTGCAAAAATTACGCGATAAATTGCAGCGAGATTTTAGCCTTGGCAGTAATGGGGTGTTAGTTAACCGTTACGCCGATGGTCAGGATTGTATGGGAGCCCATAGTGATGATGAACCTGAAATTGCCCACGGCAGCGATATTGCCTCAATCAGCTTAGGTGCGACTCGTGATTTTGTGATTAAACATAAACATAGCAAGCTTAAATACACGATTAGTTTACATAGTGGTGATTTATTAATTATGCACTGGCCTATGCAACGTGACTGGTTGCACAGTGTACCTAAGCGCCTAAAGGTCACAGAGCCTCGTTGGAACTACACATTTAGGCAACTTATCGTTAATTATCATGGATAATTGAAAGGTTATTGAATTCAAAATGTTGTCGGATTTGTTAGGTTTTAAGTTGCAAAACGGGCGCTGAAATTTGATCTTTTATACTTGAAGCAGTACTCTGCGGCCACTGGATTTACCCATATTGAGAGTTGAATATGTCCAATACCCAAGTGCAGAGCACCGTGGCTGAGACCATCAATCAGAAGTTAACTGAGAGCTTCTCACCAACCTATTTAGAAGTGCTTAACGAAAGTCATCGTCATCATGTACCTCCTAATTCAGAGACTCACTTTAAAGTTGTGGTGGTCAGCGATGAATTTGAAGGGCTCCGTTTGCTTGCCCGTCATCGCTTGGTGAACAACTGTTTAGCCGATGAGTTAGCTAATGGTGTCCACGCGCTATCTATTCATACCTTTACTCAAAGTGAATGGGCGACGAACGTCGAGGTGCCTAAAACCCCCAATTGTCGCGGCTAATTAACGCTATTTAGGACGGGTCATGCTTAAAACAAAAAGCCACTTTATTAAAGTGGCTTTTTGTTTTAAGTCAAATTGGTCTCATTCTTAGGTTCCCCTGTCGAATATTCTGTGTTAACAATATGTTCTATTTATTGAGTTAAGCGCCTATTTTCTACAAAAAGAGTGCTATTTTTCATGTGGTTAACAGTTTTTGTTGCGGGGAGTGCGTGATGCGTTATTTGGGGGGGCTGTTATTAGCGGTATTGTTTTTTGGCGTGACTGGCTGTAATCCCTCATCTCAACATGCGGAGTCTATTTCCGTTGCTGAAAGGCCTCCTGTTAAACAGGTGATTGAATGGCGTTTAGCCACTTCTTGGCCAAAAAATTTTCCTGGGTTAGGCATGGCCCCTGAGCGTTTTGCCACGCTTGTCGATGAGATGTCCCACGGCCGATTGCACATTAGCGTCTACGGCGCGGGAGAATTAATGCCTGCCTTTGCGGTATTCGATGGCGTTAGCCAAGGTAAAATCCAGATGGCGCATGCAGCCTCCTATTATTGGAAGGGCAAAGCCCCCGCCTCCCAGTTTTTTTCTTCAATTCCCTTTGGGATGACAGCACAAGAGATGAACGGCTGGTTACATTATGGTGGTGGTATGGCGCTGTGGGAGGAAGTCTATCGTCCCTTTGGCATTATCCCTCTGGCTGGTGGTAATACGGGAATGCAAATGGGTGGTTGGTTTAATAAACCCATTAATACGATAGCTGACTTTAAAGGATTGAAGATCCGCATGCCAGGACTCGGTGGTGAGGTGCTCAAACGTGCCGGTGCTGTGCCCGTCAATATGCCAGGAAGAGAACTCTATGGTGCTCTGCAAACTGGTTCAATCGATGCGGCTGAGTGGGTTGGGCCTGTGAATGATCTCGCCTTTGGCTTACATAAAGTGGCTAAATATTATTACTATCCCGGTTGGCATGAACCAGGTTCCAATATGGAGTTTTTAATTAACAAGGACGCTTTTGAGAATCTGCCTAAAGATTTGCAAGCCATCGTTAAGACGGCTGCGCGTGCCATTAATCAAGATATGTTGGATGAATACACCACGCGTAATGTCAGTGCACTTGAAACTCTGGTAAAAGAGGAAGGGGTAGAGCTTAAGGCGTTTCCGTCTGCCGTGTTAACTGAACTTGAACGGATCTCACAACAGGTGATTGCAGAGCAGGCGCAACAAGATCCCATGATGGACAAAGTCTATAGGGCTTATCATGCTTATGAGCAAGGCGTGCGTGAATACCATAAGATTTCTGAAGATGCCTACAGCCAACAACGACAGCATTAATGATGGCTATTTACCCAAAATGTTCATATTAGCACCTTACTGATATGAGATGATTTCATCTTGCGTTAACTTGTTACTGTTTGGTGTTATGCTTGCACTCATATAAATAGATAGCGCCAGTGGCGTTGTATCGCCCTGATAATTTGGAGATCCCTATGCCATTACTTGATAGCTTTACTGTTGACCATACTCGAATGAATGCACCTGCTGTGCGTGTCGCCAAACATATGACTACCCCCAAAGGTGATGCGATCACAGTATTTGATCTACGTTTTTGCGCGCCGAATAAAGATATCCTTAGCGAGCGTGGTATTCACACTTTGGAACATTTATTTGCAGGCTTTATGCGTGACCATCTAAATGGCAATGATGTGGAAATTATTGATATTTCGCCAATGGGCTGTCGCACTGGGTTTTATATGAGCCTGATTGGTGTGCCCACTGAACATCAAGTGGCGGATGCTTGGCTTGCTTCTATGGAAGATGTGCTGAAAGTCGTTGAACAATCTGAAATTCCTGAGCTGAACGAATATCAATGCGGTACCTACGAGATGCACTCTTTGGAGCAAGCACAGGAAATTGCACGCAATATTATCGCTGCTGGTGTGAGTGTTAACCGCAACGATGATTTAAAACTCAGTGATGAGATTTTAGGTAAACTCTAAGCCGCAAATATGGGCTTAACGCGAAAGCGTCAAGAAAGCGACATTAGTCGCTTTTTTTTTCGAACTAATTCCGCTATTTTACAAAATAACAACAAACGCCGTACGCTAACAAAAATTTTGGGAGCTTGGTATGCCAAGTCGCTATTTTGTCATGTCGCTGACCGCGCTGGCGGTTTCCTGTATTTACGCTAACTCACTCAATGCAAATCCCCTTTATTCACAAACGCTCGATTTAGCCAAGCTCAATGATCAGTACCATTCCAGCGATGATGCGATGCAATTAAGCAATCTTAATAGCTTAACCTTGCTTCGAGCCGACCATAGTGGCAATTCCGCCAATATCAGTATGCGTTCTGCCAGCCAAGGTGTCGCTGTAATGCAAGATCGGGTGTATTTCTCACCAGCGCCTTACTCAGCCCCTCAACTGCAACTCTTACCCCATCTTTTATTACAGCAAAGTGTGACGACTACACCACTGGCCAATATGGCTGTTGGTGGTCAGGGAGCGTTTGGGGTTGTGGATTATCAAAGCCTTAACATTATTGAGCGCCCGCAATCCGGCAGTGTTCAAATTGAGGGGACAACGGATTCCGATGTAAATGCTGGCCTGCGTTGGGGCGTTAAGCAAAAAGAATACGGAGCCTTATTTGCCGCCAATTATTTAAAACAACAAGGCGATGCGAATTTTTTAAACGGCAGTGATGCTGACAGAAAAAAAACGGATATCTTATTTAAGGTCAACGCCACGAGCTTGCTTGGTGCTCGCAGTCCACAGCAAACTGAATTTACCTATCAATTTATCGATGACGATAGTTATCGCTCATTGCTTGGGATAACGGCTGCCGACTGGCAGCAAGATCCATTACAGCTATATTCCGCTACAGCACAAGATACCCACCAAGGGAGACAGCATAAATACCAGTTATCACATCAAGTGGATTTGGGTGACAGTCGAGTGATTAGCGACTTTTACTATCAATCATATTCACAACAACTGGATCAGCTTGGCGCGTTTAATGGGCAAAATATTGGCTTGGGAACGCTTTACGACATTGCCGCCTTTGACCGAAATCCCAGTGTTAATGGTGCCGATATCAATATGTTGGTACAAGATAATGATTACAGTGCGTTTGGTGCTCAGACTCAGGCGATAAACCAATATGGAGAGCATCAAATTACCTACAGTGCTCGTTATCATACCGATAAAGCCGAAATGCGTTTCGGTGATCAAACGGCTTTGTGGCAAGCGGACAGAAGTATAGTGCGTGATGAGTCTAATGCGGTGTTAGCCTACACCGATGATGCCACTGCGCTGACGTCGGCAATCGACTCTTTATGGCGTTGGCAAGGTATGCAAATCAAGTTAGGGCTTACTTACGAGCATGTCAGTGTCAATCGTGAGCTTAGCTTAGTCTTTGCAGGGCTTGATGAAGCGGACTTTTCTGATAGCGATTGGATGCCACAATTTGGTGTGCTGTATGACGCTGGCGATTGGCGCTTTAGTACTGATATCCGCCGAGCGTGGGCAGCCGCGAGTGCAGGCAATCTTACTCAGGAAGCACAGGAGTCACTCCATTATCAAGTCAGCGCCCAATATGCGAGCGAAGGGATTAAGGCCGATTTGCGCGCCTATGTGCAAGAATTTGATAATCTACATGTTGATTGTGATAGCTATTCCATGTGTGTTGATAGTCGTCTACTCACCCAAGAGAATATTCCTGATGTGCTCAGCTATGGGATTGAACTCGGCCTAGGTTATCAGTGGATGCTGGGTGAATTTGAATTGCCCTTAGGCTTAAGCTATCAGTATCTTAGCGCTGAATATCAGACGAGCACCTGCACCGATATCCAAGGTTGCGTCCTGGAGGGCGACAAACTGGCTTGGTTACCCGAGCATCAATTGCAATTGAGTGCGGGGATTGAATACGCCCAATATCAATTAAACCTTGTTGCTGCTTATCAATCTGAGCGTGATTTCAGTCAGTATGGTAGTGAGTTGCAGCGTGTTGACGGTCAATGGCGTGCCGATATAGCGGCTAATTACGATATTGATAAGCACCATCGATTGTATGTTCGGGTCGAAAATCTACTTGATGAGTCCTTGGTAACCTCAGCATCAAATAGCGGAATTCGAGTAGAAAATGGACGGATCAGCTATTTGGGCTATCAATGGCGTTTCTAAACTGAGTTAAATCTTGTTTGACGTTTGTTCAGCAAGAAAGCGAAAAGGTATTTATATTTCTGGTTATCTTGATATATCGACCTTTTGCTAAATTAATTCTTTTAAAATTAATGTTATAGTATTTAGTGACCGTAATACTCTCTCTTTCTGAGCCCTCACTCGGTCGGAAGGTGAACGCTGTAGTGCATGATTCTTTTAAATCCTTATTTTAGGTTTGAAAACACCTATAATTTTCGTGGCGATGGCACGGCAATTGGGGTAAAATGCGCGCGACCAGCGTGATTGCGATCGCATTTCTGTGATAAATCTGCGCTAGCTCAATGCAGTAGGTTTTGTTTAAAACCTACGTATTTAGCAGGAACGCGGCGCATTGTCTTTCCTTCAAAACGTAGTGCTTGTGGATATGATTACAATTAAGAAAGGATTGGAACTGCCTATAGCAGGCGGACCAGAGCAAGTTATCCATAATGGCCCAGCCATTAAACATGTAGCTACTTTGGGTGAAGAGTATATTGGCTTACGTCCAACGATGAAGATCAAAGTGGGCGATAAAGTACAAAAAGGTCAGGTGATTTTCGAAGATAAGAAAAATCCTGGCGTAAAATATACGGCTTTAGCCAGTGGTACTATATTAGACATTAACCGGGGCGCCCAGCGTGTGCTGCAGTCTGTTGTTATTCAAGTGGAAGGTAACGAAAGCGTTTCCTTTGCTAAGTATGACGCCACTGCTCTTGATACGCTTGACTCGCAACTGGTCCGTGACAACCTGATTGAGTCAGGTTTATGGACTGCATTGCGTACTCGTCCTTTCAGCAAAGTGCCAGCCGTAGATTCTTCTGCTGCGGGTATATTTGTAACCGCCATTGATACGCAACCCCATGCTGCCGATCCCGTAGTGGTGATCCGCGAGCATAAAGAAGATTTTGCTAATGGTCTTAAAGTCTTAGCAAGACTTACCGAAGGTAAAGTTTACCTTTGCAAAGCGCCTGGCGCCGATATTCCTGCTGCTAATGCCCAAGTTGAAGAATTTGCCGGTGTTCACCCAGCAGGTCTTGTTGGTACTCATATCCATTTCCTACTTCCAGCTTCTGCAAAACGTACTGTTTGGCATGTCGGTTACCAAGATGTAATAGCCATTGGTCAGCTATTTACGACGGGTCAACTGAATACCGAACGTGTGGTTGCAATTGCCGGTCCTAAAGCAGCTAAGCCACGTTTGGTTCGCACTGTTTTAGGTGCAAGCATGACTGAGTTGACTGCTGGCGAAACCTTAGATGGTAACGTGCGTTTCATTTCAGGCTCTGTGCTGAATGGCCGTACTGCAGTTGGTCCTCAAGGATATTTAGGCCGTTACCATATGCAGGTCAGTCTGCTTGAAGAAGGTACTGAAAAAGAATTTTTGGGTTGGGTATTGCCTGGCGCCAACAAGTTCTCTATCACTCGCGCATTCCTTGGTCACTTAAGCTCTTCTCGTTTGTTCAATATGACAACGAGCACTGGTGGCTCGGACCGTGCAATGGTGCCAATCGGTAACTTTGAGCGTGTAATGCCTCTGGATATTCTTCCTACAATGTTACTGCGTGACCTGATTTCGGGTGACTTTGACGGCGCGGCTACCCTAGGCGCGTTAGAGTTAGATGAAGAAGATCTCGCACTGTGTACGTTCGTATGTCCAGGCAAATATGACTACGGTTCATATCTGCGTGACTGTTTAGATACGATCGAGAGGGAAGGCTAATGAGCTTGAAAGATTTTTTCGAACGTATTGAACCCGACTTCGAGAAAGGCGGTAAATACGAAAAGTTTTATGCCCTATTCGAAGCGGCATACACCATTTTTTATACGCCAGGTAAAGTGAACAAGGGAAAAACCCATGTTCGCGATAACCTTGACCTAAAACGTATGATGATTACGGTTTGGGCCTGTGCATTTCCCGCGATGTTCGTCGGTATGTACAACGTAGGTTTACAAGCACAACTCGCATTAATTGCGGGTTTTGCGACCCCAGATGTATGGCAAGTGAGCTTGTTTGGCATGTTCGGTACTGAACTGACAGCAAACTCTGGTTGGCCTGCATTAATGTGGTATGGCGCCTGTTTCTTCCTACCTATCTACGCGGTGACGTTTGCTGTCGGTGGTATTTGGGAAGTGTTGTTTGCCTCTATCCGCGGTCATGAAGTTAACGAGGGTTTCTTCGTTACCTCTATCCTGTTCGCCTTAACTTTGCCAGCAACTATTCCATTATGGATGGTTGCACTAGGTATCACCTTCGGTGTGGTTGTGGCTAAGGAAGTGTTCGGTGGTACAGGGCGTAACTTCTTAAACCCAGCGCTTGCCGGTCGTGCATTCCTGTTCTTCGCTTACCCATTGAACATGTCTGGTGACACTACATGGGTTGTGGCTGACGGTTACTCTGGTGCGACTGCACTGAGTCAAGCTGCTGCGGGCAATTTGGATTATGCCTTCAACCAAAACTGGTGGGATGCGTTCTTCGGCTTCATTCCAGGTTCTGTCGGTGAAGTGTCTACGCTAGCGATTCTTTTAGGTGGTTTGGTCATCATCTATACCCGTATCGCATCATGGCGCATCGTGGGTGGTGTAATGCTGGGTATGATTGCCATTTCTACGCTGCTGAACGTTGTGGGTAGCGACACTAACCCAATGTTTGCAATGCCTTGGTACTGGCACTTAGTGTTAGGTGGTTTTGCATTTGGCATGATGTTTATGGCGACTGACCCAGTGTCTGCGTCATTCACTAACCAAGCTAAATGGGCATACGGTATCTTGATTGGTGCAATGGCTGTGTTTATCCGCGTGATTAACCCTGCGTTCCCAGAAGGCATGATGTTAGCGATTTTGTTTGCTAACTTGTTCGCGCCATTGTTCGACCACTTCGTGGTTCAGGCAAATATCAAGCGGAGGATTGCTCGTGGCTAGTAATAGAGATTCGTTCGGAAGAACGCTATTTATCGTCGTTGGCTTATGTCTAATTTGTGCGATATTTGTGTCGACTGCGGCAGTATTACTGCGCCCAACTCAAGCAGAAAACAAACTGCTTGATAAGCAAAAGTACATTCTGGAAGCTGCGGGTCTGATTGACACTAAAGCCGGTAAAGTGACCAAAGCGCAAATTTTGGAAACTTACGGTAAGCATATCGAAGCTAAGTTAGTAAACTTAAAAACTGGTGATTGGGTTGAAGGTGTTGACGCCAATACATTTGATCAACGCAAAGCGTCTCGCGATGTGAAAACCTCATTTGTACCTGAAAACGATATCGCTTCAGTTAAGCGTGTTTCAGAAGATGCAGTGGTTTATCTGGTTCGCGACGATCAAGGTAAGTTAACCAGTGTGATCCTGCCTATCCATGGTTATGGCCTGTGGTCGACTATGTATGCTTTCCTCGCGTTAGATGCTGATCTGAACACGATTCAAAGCTTAGTTTACTACGAGCAAGGCGAAACCCCTGGTCTGGGTGGTGAAGTCCAAAACGCTCAGTGGAAAGCGAAATGGCATGGTAAAAAGTTATTTGATGCGCAAGGTAATATTGCGATCAGCGTAACCAAAAACCCCGCTGTTGCTAGCACTGAATACGGTGTAGATGCATTATCCGGCGCGACTCTGACCAGTAACGGTGTTCAACACTCTCTGACGTTCTGGTTAGGTAAAGAAGGTTTTGCGAGTTTCATTGAAAAAGCACGCAATGGAGGTCTCAGCTAATGTCTGACGCTAAAGAACTGAAACAGGTTTTGACTGGACCTATCGTCAACAACAACCCGATTGCATTACAAGTCCTTGGTGTATGTAGTGCGTTAGCGGTAACGAGCAAGCTCGAAACTGCACTGGTAATGGCGTTGGCATTAACTGCGGTAACAGCGTTTTCGAACCTGTTTATCTCAATGATCCGTAATCATATTCCTAGCAGCGTACGTATTATCGTGCAGATGACCATTATTGCCTCTCTGGTAATTGTGGTTGACCAATTGCTGCAGGCTTATGCTTATCAGATTTCTAAGCAGTTATCGGTATTCGTGGGTCTTATCATTACGAACTGTATCGTAATGGGACGCGCTGAAGCCTATGCGATGAAAACACCACCAATGATGAGCTTTATGGATGGTATCGGTAACGGTTTAGGTTACGGTGCGATTCTGTTAGCCGTTGGCTTCGTGCGTGAACTGTTTGGTAACGGTTCTCTGTTCGGTGTTGAAATCCTGCACAAGATCTCTGATGGTGGTTGGTATCAACCAAATGGTTTGCTATTACTGCCGCCAAGTGCGTTCTTCCTAATCGGTATGCTGATTTGGATTATTCGTACCTATAAGCCAGAGCAAGTTGAAGCAAAAGGGTAATTGAGATGGAACATTATATTAGCCTGTTAATTCGCTCTGTTTTCATTGAAAACATGGCACTGGCCTTCTTCTTAGGTATGTGTACTTTCTTAGCGGTATCAAAGAAAGTGACTACCGCGATGGGCCTAGGGATTGCGGTAGTTGTAGTGTTAACTATCTCTGTTCCTGCTAACCAAGTTATTTACCAAGGGCTGTTAGCGCCTGGCGCACTGGCTTGGGCTGGTGCACCTGAAGCTGACTTAAGCTTCTTGAAATTCATTACCTTTATCGGTGTGATTGCGGCTTTAGTTCAAATTCTGGAAATGGCACTGGATAAGTACTTTCCTCCTTTGTACAACGCGTTAGGTATCTTCTTACCTCTGATCACTGTGAACTGTGCGATTTTCGGTGCGGTATCATTCATGGTTGAGCGTGACTACAAACTGGGCGAAAGTGTGGTGTTTGGTTTCGGCTCTGGAGTAGGTTGGGCATTAGCTATCGTATTGATGGCCGGTATCCGTGAGAAGCTGAAGTATGCCGATGTGCCCAATGGCCTACGTGGTTTAGGTATTACCTTTATCACCGCTGGTTTAATGGCCTTAGGTTTCATGTCGTTTTCTGGTGTGTCTCTGTAAGAGACACCAAACGGCTTCTTGAATTGGACCTTCTAAGGATAAGTTAATGGATATTCTTGGTATTTTTAAATCTACTCCGCTTGAGGTTTACCTCGGTGTGAGTATGTTTACTGCTATCGTCCTAGTCTTAGTGTTAGTGATTTTATTCGCTAAATCTAAGCTAGTGTCTAGCGGTGACATCACGATCGGCATCAACGACGATCCTGAAAAAGCGATTACAACCGGTGCCGGTGGCAAGCTGTTAGGCGTGCTGGCGAACAACGGTATCTTCGTATCGAGTGCCTGTGGTGGCGGTGGTTCTTGTGGCCAATGTCGCGTAGTGGTTAAGTCTGGCGGCGGTGATATTCTGCCAACAGAATTGGACCACATCAGCAAGGGTGATGCCCGTAAAGGTTGTCGTCTGTCTTGCCAGGTGAACGTTAAGAACGACATGGAAATCGAGCTTGACGAAGAAATCTTCGGTATCAAGAAGTGGGAATGTACTGTTATCTCTAACGATAACAAGGCGACCTTCATTAAAGAACTGAAGCTGCAAATTCCTGATGGTGAATCTGTTCCGTTCCGTGCGGGTGGTTACATCCAGATCGAAGCGCCAGCACACCATGTTAAATATGCTGATTTCGACGTACCGGCAAAATACCGTGGTGACTGGGAGCACTTTGGTTTCTTCAATCTTGAATCTAAAGTTGACGAAGAAACGATCCGTGCTTACTCAATGGCTAACTACCCAGAAGAGTTCGGCATCATCATGTTGAACGTGCGTATCGCAACGCCACCTCCACGTAACTTGAGCTTACCATGCGGTAAGATGTCATCTTACATTTGGAGCCTAAAGGCTGGCGATAAAGTGACTATTTCTGGTCCATTCGGTGAATTCTTCGCGAAAGATACCGATGCAGAAATGGTGTTTATCGGTGGTGGTGCGGGTATGGCACCAATGCGTTCACACATTTTCGACCAACTGAAGCGTCTGAAGTCTAAGCGTAAGATGAGCTTCTGGTACGGTGCACGTTCTAAGCGTGAAATGTTCTACGTAGAAGACTTTGACGGCTTAGCGGCTGAAAACGACAACTTCGTATGGCATGTGGCCCTGTCCGATCCTCAACCTGAGGATAACTGGGATGGTTACACAGGTTTCATCCATAACGTATTGTATGAAAACTACCTGAAAGACCATGACGCGCCAGAAGATTGTGAGTTCTACATGTGTGGACCTCCAATGATGAACGCGGCCGTGATCGGTATGTTGAAAAATCTTGGTGTCGAAGACGAAAACATCCTGTTGGATGACTTCGGCGGCTAATGTGAATTAGCCCAAGGTGAGAAGAGTTGCAGATGTGGAGTAAAGCTCTCATCTGCAACTTTTGCATTAAAGGGCATCCAAAAGAGTTGTTAGTCACTATGTTTAAAACCCTAGCGTTAAAAACCCCCGTGTTAAAAACCTCAGTGTTAAAGCATTCAGTGAACTGGCTGGTCCTTGTAGGTCTAGCCTTTTTTATTTCAGCCTGTAGCAAACAGGATGAGGTTATCTCCCTTGCGGGCAGCACAATGGGCACGACTTACCATATTAAAGTGGTTCCTAATGAGCAAATGCCCACGGCCCAGCTATTGCAGGCCGAAATTGACTTAGCCCTAGAGCAAGTCAATAACCAGATGTCGACCTATCGACCTAATTCAGAATTGTCCCGTTTCAACCAGTTACCGCTTGAGCAAAGTGTCGAAGTGTCGCCGGATACTGTCAAAGTGGTTAAAGAAGGCATGCGTTTGTATCACGTGACAGACAAAGCCTTAGACATTACCTTAGGGCCGCTGGTGAACTTATGGGGATTTGGCCCCGATAAGCGCCCAACCAAAGTGCCGACTCAAGCCGAGATTGATGCAGCTAAGGCTAAAACGGGTATCAGTGAGCTTTCTATCGAAGGCAATCGCTTAAGCAAGCATAACGCCCATTTGTACGTGGATTTGTCATCTATCGCCAAGGGCTTTGGCGTTGATAAAGTGGCTACTATTTTAGATAAATATCACGCAACGGGTTACTTAGTTGAAATTGGTGGCGAGCTGAGCATTAAAGGCACCAAAGGCGATGGCAGTTCGTGGCGTGTCGCCATAGAGAAGCCGACCGATGAGGGCATGGCGGTACAGCAGGTGATAGAACCGGGCACTATGGCCATGGCGACGTCGGGGGATTACCGCAATTATTATGAGGAAGAAGGTCAACGTTTTACCCATATAATCGATCCGCGTACCGGTTTGCCTATCAATCATAAGTTAGCATCTGTGACCGTTTTGCATAAAGAATGTATGACGGCCGATGGTTTTGCGACGGCGATGATGGTTTTAGGCACAGAAGCGTCATTGGAGCTTGCCAAGAAAGAACACTTGGCGATAATGCTAATAGAAAAGCAAGGCGAAGGATTTAAAGTCTACTACAGTGACGCCTTCAAGCCTTTCCTTAAGTAGTTGGAGTTAACATGAGCACTTTTATCGCGGCATTTGTGATTTTATTACTGTTCTTTTTGCTTATGTCGATAGGTTATCTCATCAAGCGCAAAGCCGTTGAAGGAAGCTGTGGCGGTTTAGGTGTATTAGGGATTGAAAAAGCCTGCGATTGTGATGATCCCTGCGACAAGCGTAAGCGTCGTATGGCCGCTGAAGAAGCGCGCCGAGCGAAGTTAACCAAAGACCGGATCATTTAATTATCCGCTTCAACTAAAATAGCCTCCTCTGGAGGCTATTTTTTTGCCTCAAATTTAGCATCGTTAAAATTAATCCTTGATTTATGAGGAGGATAGCAGGCTAATCTAAGCGATAATGAGAATGCTTTTTATCTTTAAGTTTGTGAAAAATAAAGAAAATTTGAGTTAGCTTGAAAACTGTACTAGGCTAGAAGCTTGATTTAGATCAATCTTTCACTCATATCAAGGATCGTAACTTATGAAAGGTCATCCAAAAGTGGTGGGACAACTCAATCGGGTGCTTACCTGTGAGTTAACGGCCATTAATCAATATTTTCTCCACGCCAGAATGTTCAAGCATTGGGGGCTGGAGAAGCTAAACCACGTCGAATACAAGAAATCCATCCAAGATATGAAACACGCCGATAAGCTTATTGAGCGGGTATTATTTTTAGAGGGATTACCGAATCTACAACAGCTCGAAAAACTGCGTATTGGCGAACACACTCAAGAGATGCTCGATTGCGATTTAGCCATGGTGCAGGAACAACTCTCGCTGTTGCGGGATGCCATTACACTCTGCGAAGTTGAGCAGGATTATGTCAGTCGCGATCTGCTCGAAGATATTCTTGAAGATGAAGAAGAGCATTTAGATTGGCTCGAGTCACAGCAGGAGCTGATTAGCTTAACTGGCATTCAAAACTATCTTCAATCGCAAATTAGTGAGTCATAGGAGCTGAATATGAAAGGTGATAAAGACGTCATCGATGCGTTAAATCGACTCCTAACCGGAGAGTTATCGGCGATGGATCAGTATTTTGTGCATGCCCATATGTACGAAGACTGGGGACTAAACGAACTCTATGAGCGTATTGCCCACGAGTCGGATGATGAAAAAGGCCATGCGGCCAAATTAGTACAGCGTATTTTATTCCTTGAAGGCGTGCCAAATGTGGCCGCGCGGGAAGCGCTCAACATCGGTTCAAATGTTGAAGAGATGCTGCGTAACGATCTCGCCTATGAATACAAGGTGGCCGATGATTTACGTAAAGTCATTGCGTTGTGTGAGCAGAAAAAAGATTATCAAACCCGTGAGATCTTAGAAGTGCTACTCGATGATACCGAATCCGACCATATGTATTGGTTAGAGAAACAGCTCGGTTTAATTGACCGCATTGGTTTAGCGAATTATCTGCAAACTAAGATGTAACAATATCCGATTGCGCGGCTCAAGCACAAAGGCCAGTCATTTTATGACTGGCCTTTGTTTTGGGATTTTGAGTATTTAGTCTAACACTCTGTAAAAATTCGCTGTAGTAATGAGATGTTCTGTTTGAGGTGGATTGTTTAGCGATTCCTGTTATTTCATTAATGTCTATTCTTTACAAATACTTGTTTACGTTTTTTCTCATCATATTGGCTGTTGTTGGCGGGTAAAAATTGTTACCGTGTGAGGCTGTTTTTGCAGGCTTTTATGTTAAGTGGTTGGTTAACCAGACGGGAAGATGAATGAGGTATATAAAACGTTCTCTAAGTTTGCAGTTAGTGGTAACTATCGTCGGTGCCCTCGCTGTACTGCTTACTTTAGTTGCCGCTTTGCTCGTGAATAAAGAAAGTAATAATACACGTAAGCAGGTGGATGCCGACATTTCGGCACTTGTGGCTCTCAAGGCGAATGAGATTGGTGGTTACTTTGTTGCCAAGGGGCAAGTAATCCACTCGGTATTTGCCGAGCCTGGGCTTATCAACTGGTTTAGTCAGTATCATGCCCGAGGCAGTAATCTGGCGCAGGATCAGCAATATCAAGATATTATTCGTTATTTTCGCTCGTTTTCCGACCGTGATAGCGATGTGAAATCAGTATTCTTTGGTTCGGCAAACACCTTTGAGTATTTTGACCTTAATGGCCGTTTCGATGGCGATCCTGATTATTACACCAATAAGCGTCCTTGGTGGCAGGAGGCGATTGATCAACGTGGCCTGTTTGTGGGCGATCCTGCGGTCGATGCCAACGATGGTTCTATTTCTGCAACGGTTAAAACCCCAGTCTATAGTGCTAATGGCGAACTTATTGGCATTGGTGGTATGGATATTCTGATCGATACCATTGGTAAAAACCTGTTAGCACCGATTAAATACCGCAACTATGGCCAAGCCTTCCTGATGACGGATGAAGGTAAGCTTGTGTATTTCCCTGGATTCTCGGATAAATTCCCGCCGGGCTCACTTGCTAATCAGGTTGATAGCCAATTTAAAGATACCTCCGGTTTTACAGCATTAATGCAACAAATGCAGCGCGAGCCTCAGGGGTTTGCCGAGGTCAGTTTTAATGGCGTATCACAGCGAGTGACCTTTGTGACTGTAGGCGGGGATTGTCCTAAGCAAAAGTGGCATTTAGCCTTTATGTTGCCCCATGAAGTAATTGAAGCGCCTGTTACCAAAGCCTTTTGGAATGCCTGTTTTGTTGCATTAGGGATCATGCTGTTAGTGGGGATTACTGTTTGGTTGATGCTATTGCCCTTTAGACGCCAGCTCAGCAAATTACTCGATGCCATGGAAGATATTGCCGAGGGTGACAGTGACTTATCCCAACGTATTTTGATGGAGCGCGAAGATGAGTTAGGCAAGTTGGGTGATGCCTTCAATCGTTTTGCTGAAAAGGTGCAGCAAATGTTACTGCATACCCGTAGCTTAACCCAAGAGGTCGGCACTGGAGTGATGGATGCGCGCCAAGTGTGTGATTTAGCTGTCTCGTCGGTGTCATCGCAAAAACAACAAATCGATTCTGTCGCCACGGCAGCAACTCAAATGGCGCAGACTAGCCAAGAAATGGCGATAAGTGCTCAACGCGCAAATGATTTTGCCGAAAAGGCACAGACTCAGGCCCTTGGTGGTACGCAAATCGTGTCCCGTGCGACCGAAGGGATGAAGGCATTATCGGTTCAAGTCATCGAAGCGGCTAATGTGATTAAGCGGCTACGAAGCAGCTCAGAGCAAATTGGTGAAGTCTTGAGCGTGATCCGCAATATTGCCGACCAAACTAACTTGCTGGCATTGAACGCGGCCATCGAGGCGGCGCGGGCGGGTGATCAAGGTCGAGGCTTCGCCGTTGTTGCTGACGAAGTGCGCACGCTGGCTTTGCGTACCCAAGATTCTACCGCCAATATTCAAGGCATTATCCAAACTCTGCAACAAAGTGCGCTACAAGCCGAACAAGTGATGGAATCAGGGGTTGAGCAGGCAAGAGTAGGGCAAGACTTAACCACGCAAGTCGAGCAAGCCCTCAGCGACATCGCCAGTGCGATTACGTCTATCCAGCAGCAAACGGTGGAAATTACTGTGGCGATAGGCCAGCAGGCAGTGGTTGCCGATGAAGTGGCGCAAAACGTGGTGAGCGTGCGTGGTTTATCCGATCAATCCCTATTGTCAAGCCAAGATCTCTCCCAAAGTCTACAAGGATTTGAGCAAGCAACTCGAGAACTGACACGTAATATTGGTCAATTTAAAATTTAAATGCTGTTGTTTTAAAACCAAAGGAGCCTTAGCGTTCCTTTGGTTTTTTTGGGAATGTTATACTTGGATAAGGATGCTTGAGTCGATAGGTGAACTTCGCGACTGCGTAAATATGTCCTAGATACTTGATTACTGTTTTTATATACAGTATTTTGGGTGTTGGAGGAACCTTTAGTGCGAAAAATCATTCATGTTGATATGGATTGCTACTTTGCTGCGGTGGAAATGCGAGACTTTCCCGAATACCGTGGTAAACCGTTAGCCGTTGGTGGGAGCCGTGAGCGGCGAGGGGTTATCAGCACCTGTAATTACGAAGCGCGCCGATTTGGTGTGCGCTCCGCTATGGCAACGGCTTATGCGCTTAAACTGTGCCCAGACTTAATTCTTGTCCCCGGTCGAATGCAGGTCTATAAGGATATATCGCAACAAATTCGCGCTATCTTCTCTCGATACACTGAATTGATTGAACCCCTCTCCCTCGATGAAGCCTACTTAGATGTTAGCGATTGCAAGCTGTTTAAGGGCTCTGCAACTCTGATTGCTGAAGCGATTCGCCATGATATTTTGGCCGAAACAGGGCTTACTGCTTCGGCTGGCGTTGCTCCTGTTAAATTCCTCGCCAAGGTGGCCTCTGACTTAAATAAACCTAATGGTTTGTATGTTATTTCGCCCGACAAGGTTCCTGAGTTCATTAAAACCTTATCCCTACGCAAGATCCCCGGTGTGGGGAAAGTCACCGCAGAAAAACTTTCCTCTTTGGGGTTAAATACTTGCGGAGATATACAAACTTATCCAAAACAAGACCTTATTACTCGTTTTGGCAAATTTGGTGCCGTATTAATTGAAAGATCCCATGGGATTGATGAGCGTGGGTTATCAGTGAGTCGCGAGCGTAAATCTGTCGGCGTTGAAACTACGTTGGCGCAGGATATTTATACCCTCGAGCAGTGCCAGCAAGTGATGCCTGGATTAATACAAGAGTTATCAACTCGCCTAAGTCGTAGTGCCAAGGATCGACAAATCCATAAGCAGGTGGTGAAGCTTAAATTCAGTGACTTTAAACAAACAACCATTGAACATCGCAGTAATGATGTGTCTGTGATGATGTTTTACGAATTATTATCCCAGGCAATGACAAGGCAAGAAGGGAGGGGGATTCGGCTACTCGGCGTGGCTGTGGGACTTACTGATAAATCACCGATTGCGAAGGTTGATCCATTGCAAACCCAACTCGCGTTATCAATTTAATCAATCTCATCCCTTACACGTTATCAATCGCTATAACTTAAAGCGGCTGACTAAGGCTGTTAGTTCATTGGCCATGGTTGAAAGTTGGATACTTGCAGCATGGATTTCGTCTGTTGTATGTCGACTCTCTTCTGATTGCTCTGCAATATGCTGAATATTGTGATGGCTTTCGTTTTCCATTATTGACTGTGCTTTCGCGGCAAGCGCGATTTGATTATTCATTTCGCTGATTTCGCTCACCATTTCCGCAATATGAGCCAAAGCTTCTCCAGCATTGCTGGCGGCTTCCACACTAGCAATCGCTTTTTGATTACCGATATTGATAGCTGCAACGGCACTTTGAGTGCCATTTTGGACATTCGCTATCATCAGTTTTATTTCCTCCGTTGATTGATGGGTTTTGGAGGCGAGAGAGCGCACTTCATCGGCCACGACGGCAAAACCTCGGCCTTGTTCTCCTGCACGAGCGGCTTCAATAGCAGCATTTAGGGCAAGTAAATTGGTTTGTTCGGCGATAGCTTGAATCACTTCAAGTACTTTTCCTATGTGCTGCCCTTCGAGCTCTAGCTTGTTAATTTGGTTTTCTGCTTGGCTAACATCTTGGGCGAGTTGTCGGATAACAGCTATGGTGTTTTGTACTTTTTCTTGGCCTGTGGCGGTAAAGTTGTCAGCCTGTTTAGCCGCCTCTGCTGCATGGTTAGCGCTGCTTGAAACCTCTTGCACAGAGGCTGCAATATGGTCGCTTGCATCAGCCACTTTCCGAGTCGTTTCTTCCTGTGTCCTTAAGGTTTGCTTGGCCATTTCGCTGGCGTGGGCAAGCCCTTGTGCTGATAGCGTAAGCCTGGCGGTCGAGTCTTTAAACTGCGAAATAATACTATGCAGATTGTCCAGGAAATGATTAAAGGCACGGGCTAAGTCTCCAAGCTCATCCTTGGAGGTTAAGTTAATCCTTGCTCTTAAGTCTCCATCACCATCGGTAATATCATGAATTTTCGCCAATAAAACAGCGAGTGGCCGACTAATTAATTTAGGTAATGCTATGACATAGATGGCGCAAATAATAATGCTGATTGCAAGGGCGACAAGTTGTAGTTTTTGTCCTTCTAGGGCATCAGCTTCAACTTGTTCTACGGCACCCTTTGTATGGCTATTTAGCTCATCGGTCAGATGACTGATTTGTACATGGAGCTTATCAAAGAGGGTTGCACCTTGACCAAAGCTTAAATCTATTGCTGTGGTGCGACCATTTCGGCCATTGTTAGTGCGTTGATTACTAATTTCATTGGTTATTTTTTGCCATTCATTAAAGGTTTGGGTTAACTCTGTGAGTTGATTTAGAGCCTGCTGGCTTGTTGTTACCTTGGCAAAATGTGTTAAGTGTTGGTTGACTAGCTCAATACTTTGGTTGTGTTGCTTCAAAAGTTGGTTGTAGGAGTCTGTTCCAACATTAACAAACATTAGACTTCTTTCTGCCACTTGCGCTTGGTATAACTCTTTATCCGCTTGTAGCAGCAGGGATTGGCTAGGTAAATATTCTAATGCCAGTTTATCTGCACTTTGTTTTAGTGCTTTTAGGCCCACAATCCCTGTGAAAGATGCAAAAATAACGACCCCAGCAAGTAGTAGACTCGGGTAGATAAGTTTTTGGTTTATTGATAGATCCTTATACCAACGCATATATGATTTCCTTGAGATCAGCTAGGATGAGTAGCGTATTAAAATCAATGTTGCCGTTAGTACTTACTTGCCAAATTCATCAAGGTTAATCCCTATCGTTATTGCGCCAATGGCAGTGTCACCATCCATAACAGGGATAGATATTTGCACTAAATAGGCTTGTGAGCTGGTATCAAATTTAACGGGGCCAATATGTTTGTCCCCTTTTCCATTTGCGAAGGATTTTTGCCACTTATCTTCATCACCCTGCCAATAGTCAGAGGTTTTAGCTGTCATAGCGACGTTAGCCCCTTGATTATCCATTAGGAAAATTTCTTGGTAATAAGGCTTACTTGCTTCGAAGGTTGTTAAGAATTTGGCTGCATCATTACTCATCAATGATGACATAAAGGGATCGATACCTTCAGTGGCTATCCACTTTTGGTCGAGTTCTTTGATGGAATCTAAACTTTTTCCCTGAGTATTTTGTGCTTTTACTGCTGTAACAAGTACAGGCTCTCTTCCTAATGGCATTAAGGTGTTTGTTAAATCTATGACTTCTTGCGGCACTTCTTCGGCAAAACTCATGTGACTGATGAAAACTAATAGGGCGGCAGAAACAATTTTTCCTAGTTTCATGATCTCTTTCCTTAAGCTAGCAAGTTTATAAAGATGTAGCTAAATGCCACTAGTTTTATGGGGTTGCTAAACAACTATAGTAGAGAATCAAAATTGTTGATGGGAATTAACACCTTATTTCTATCTGAAAAAACAATAAAAAAACCGCGCATACTATGCGCGGTTGAGTCTGAGGAGAGTTTACTTAGGCCTTAGCAGGAATGCGCTCTAGCACGGCTAATAGTAGATCCCAGTACTGACCTACGGTGGTGATATTGACCATTTCATCTGGGCCGTGCGGATAACGGATGGTCGGGCCAATCGACACCATGTCCATTTCTGGATAGGGCTTTTTAAACAGACCACATTCAAGGCCAGCGTGGATCACCATGATAACGGGTTCTTTGTTGTAGATTGACTCATAGGTTTCACGCACAATTGCCATCACCGGCGAAGTGTTGTCTGGCTTCCAACCCGGGTAAGCGCCGCTAAGTTCAATATCTGCACCCGCTAAGTTGGTTAACGCAGTAAGCATGCCTTCAACTTGGCTACGGCCAGAATCGATGAGCGAGCGAATTAAGCAAAGAATGCTGACTTCTTCATCGTTAGTGCTGATCACACCAACGTTGAGTGAGGTTTCGGTTACGCCAGTTACTTCATCACTCATGCGCATTACCCCGTTAGGGCAAACATGCAATAAGTCGATAAGGGTATTTTGGCTGTTTTCGCTCATCACGCGTTTTGGCGTTGGGATTTCGCTCAATACTAAGCGCATATCTGGGTCGGCAATGGCCAGTTCGGCGTGGACTAAGGCTTCAAAAGCCCGCACTTTTTCATTCAGTGCATCGACATTTTCAGCAGGTAACATAAAGCTGATATTGGCTTCGCGTGGGATAGCATTACGCAGTGAACCACCGGTAAATTGGGTTAACTCTAGGGCTAACTCATCGGCATTTTCGAACAGGAAGCGCGCCAAAATCTTGTTGGCGTTGCCACGACCCAAATGGATGTTGACCCCAGAGTGACCACCTTTTAAGCCCGATAAATGCAGGCTAAATGATGCATAACTTTGCTCCGACGCTTGCCATACCATAGGCAAAGTGATCTGAGCATCGACACCGCCAGCGCAGCCCATGTAGATCTCACCTTCTTGCTCTGAGTCGGTGTTGATCAGGATCTCGGCATCAAGCATACCTGCTTGTAGTCCAAAGGCGCCTGTCATACCGGCTTCTTCGTCAATGGTGAGCAGTACTTCGAGTGGACCGTGTTTGATGTCATCTGAGCCTAAAATCGCTAAGGCCGATGCCATACCAATGCCATTGTCGGCGCCTAAGGTTGTGCCTTTGGCTTTTACCCAGTCACCGTCAACATAGTAGGCTTCGATAGGATCTTTGGTAAAGTCATGCACTTTGTCGGCATTTTTTTGCGGCACCATATCGATATGGGCTTGGATCACAACGACTTTACGATCTTCCATTCCCGCAGTTGCGGGTTTGCGAATGATTAAATTGCCGACGGCATCTTCTACTACATCGAGTTGTTTGCTCTTAGCCCAGGCTTGGATGTGTTGGCTGAGTGCTTGTTCATGTTTGGAAGGGTGGGGAATCGCACAGATTTGTTCGAACCATTGCCATAAAGGCTGTGGGTATAACTGACTTAACGCTGTCACAGAAGGTCCCTCATCAGGTCTTGTGGGTATGGGGCAAATTTGCGCTAATCCTAACACATTCTGCTCGGGCGATTAATCATCTCGATAACTCCGTGTGCGTTTGTGGCAGCGAAAGTTGCCACCCTCTGTATTTTCGATAGTGTCAAAGCGATTTTTTGATTGGTAATTAAGCGTTATAGCGGGAATAATGCTGGCACAATAATGAAAAAGGATGGGTCATGTTTCAAGTTAACTTTATTGATGTACAAGCAGAAAATGCCATTTTTGATGGCGAAGGTTGGGATGTGGTTGTGGTGGTCACACCGGATCTCGTTTCTATCGGAATTGATGAGATCAGTTTGTTGGCCGAGCACGGTGCTAAGGTCGATAAGCGGGTTGGTAAGAGCCCGACGTTACTGTTTGCCCCCGGTTTAGCCGGTGGCCGTTTAATCATAGCGCCCGTCACTCAAGTGACTGATGATTATGCCGATGTGCGTATTTATGGCGATGCGGCAAGAGCCGCGATTGCTATCGCCAAAGACGCGGGGGCTAAGCGTCCGCTGCTTTATGTTGTTCCTTCAGCAACCCCTAAGTTTGGTTTTGCGACCGAAGTCGCGGCGTTGGCCTGTGGTCAAGAATTATGGCAAACCTTAGAGTTACGTGAGGCGACAGGTTTAACGCCGGCCTTTGAAGCGATAGGTTTATTGTCGTTATCATCTGAAAAGAGTCAATTGCTCAACGCATTAGAAGCTGGCCGTGTGTTGGCAAGAGATTTATGTGGTACTGAGCCTGAGCGTATGTCGGCGAAGGCCTTTGCCGAATATTGTTTGCAAGCCTTTAAAGACAGTGTGATTAAAACTGCAGTGGTGGAAGATAGGGATATTCTCGAGCGAGATTATCCACTATTAAGTGCGGTGGCGCGCTCTTCCTTTGCGGTTGGTCGGCATCAACCGCGGGTGGTGAAACTCGAATATCTGCCCGAAGGTGAGATTACTCGTACTTTCTTATTTGCTGGCAAAGGCGTGGTCTACGATACGGGCGGTGCCGATCTGAAAGTCGGCGGCGCAATGGCCGGCATGAGCCGCGATAAAGGCGGCGCCTCTGCTGTGGCTGGGTTATTTAAAACCTTGTCTATGCTCAAGCCTAAAGGGATCCGCGTAATTGCCGAACTGGGTTTAGTGCGTAATAGCATTGGCAGCGAAGCGTTTGTCACCGACGAAATTATCACCAGCCATGCGGGCGTGCGGGTACGCATTGGTAATACGGATGCGGAAGGGCGCTTAGTATTGGCAGACCTGTTAAGCCATCTACGGATCAAAGCAGTAACGGCTGTTAAGCCTGAGCTGTTTTCGGTTGCGACGCTCACGGGACATGTGGTGCGCTGCTACGGTAATTATCCCGCAGCGATTGAAAATGCGGTCGCCAGTGGTGCACTGTGCGCGCAGACACTTGCGTCACAAGCGAGCCACTGGGGCGAACCCTTTGAGGTTTCCACATTACGCCGTGAGGATTTTGCCAAGATCCGCGAAGTGTCTGGGGCGGCTGATATTTTATCTTCAAACAATGCGCCGTCTTCAGTAACTGCCCGCGGGCATCAATATCCTGCAGCCTTTCTACTTAAGGCGTCAGGTCTGTTTGAACACAGTGTTAATGCCGCTATTCCTTTAGCTTACACACACTTAGATATTGCGGGCAGTGCCACAGAGGGCGATCCGCTCTACGGTAAACCCACTGCCAGCCCCTTGGTTAGTTTGTATCAATATCTGATCAATCGTTAACGAAATAACGTAACAAATAGAAATAATTCTGTAATATCTTATTTATTAGGTGGTTGCAGGATTATTTCTGTTTTTATGTGATGCAGGTCGCCAATATTTTTGATGGTTTGTGTAATTTAATTACATTAAAAAGCCTTAATCAAAATAAATACAAAAAAAGCTTGTAATAAAACTACGAAAACATATAATGGTTTTCGTGGACAGGGCATTAAGCCTTTCCCCTCTAGTCTATCCAGGATGGATACCCTTCTCCAAGGACCCGAGTGACAAGTCGTCTCAACGGATTTGAGAATCTCTAGTTCCAAGGAACCGAGCCAAGCTTTACTAGAGTACTTAATCTCAACTTTACTTAGGAGTAATTGACTATGTCTTATACAGGCAACAACCATTTTTATTGGCAAAATACTTGGTTTAACACTGATGTTTTGCGTGGCGGTTTATTCGCTATGAGCTTTAAGGGCTAACTATCCCTTTAAATCTAGTTTCCATCATCCATCAACCTTTGTATCGCCTTTTTGGGCGTGTTTAGACTCAAGTAGCATATCGGTGTTTTTGCATGGGTATGCCAGGTTTTTCCCGCTAGCGCGGTAATGTACTTCCCCGAAAGGGACGCTTGAAACATGTCTTGCCTGCTCATTGAGCAGGCTTTTTTTTAGCTTTTTTCTGTCGTTATGACGCAATGCCTCTCATTCCTTCCCATAAACGTAAAATTTTTTGCGGCCATCTTGCGATGACTACTCTTCGCAATAGTTAATTTAATTAGTTGTTTTTAAAACATAAAACCTTGTCATTAATCTATTCATCTTTTTGTACGACTTAAGAATGATGAATTTGTTACATTTGTCACATAAAATACAAATGCAAATCGTTCTCAATGGTGTTACCGTATGCGCACCTTGACGAAACTTGCTGAACGACTATGCGTTTTAATCTACTTCCTCTGGCGGCTGCGGTCACACTAGCCTTGAATCCTTTGGCATTGATGGCCGAAGAACAAACCTCTTCTAAAACAGAGGCACAAGATCAAAATATCGAAAAAATCACAGTGATGGGTAAATACACTGTGAGTCGCAATATTGATACCGCGACAGGACTAGGACTCACATTACGAGAAACGCCTCAGTCGGTCAGCATCATGACGGCAGATCGGATTGAAGATCAGGCATTAAATACTGTGGTCGACGTGGTGAATAACACTGTGGGCTTATCATCTTCAAAAACCGATAATGTGCGTAACGGTTTTTCGGCCCGCGGTTTTACCGTGCAAAACTATCAAATTGATGGAGTGCCTTTATCTTGGAGTTTAGGCGGTGATGCTGGCGAAACGGTATCGGATGTGTCTATCTATGAGCGTGTTGAAGTTGTGCGTGGCGCTACCGGATTATTAACCGGCGCTGGCGATCCTTCTGCCTCGATTAACTTAGTGCGTAAGCATGCTGACAGTTCTGATCTTAAAGGTTATGTGGATGTCGCCACTGGAAGTTGGGATAAAAAACAAGTCACCGCGGATGTGTCTAATGGTTTGAATGACGACGGCAGTGTGCGTGGCCGTTTGGTCGCTAAGTATGTGAATAGCGATTCCTATCAAGATCTATATCAAGACCGTAAAACCATTCTCTATGGTGTTGTCGATAGCGATATCACCGCCAACACTTTACTGCGTGTCGGTGGTAGCTATAACCACAACGATCCGAAGGGGGCGATGTGGGGCGCGTTGCCCGCCGTCTTTAGCGATGGTTCTGCCACAGATTGGGATACATCGACCACTACAGCCGCCGATTGGAGCCGCTGGGAAACTAAAAACATTAACTACTTTGCTAACCTAAATCATTACTTTAGCAATGGCTGGCAATTGGTGGCTAACTACAACCGCATGGAATATGAAACCACCACTAAGATGATTTACATGTCGGGTTTACTCGATAAAGACACGGGGGCGGGGCTTAGTGGTCAGCGTTATCACAGCCATGGTGAAAGTAACTCGAATAACTTTGATGTGCAGCTTAAAGGCGACTATGACCTCTTTGGTCAAACCCATGAGTTTGTGACGGGGGCTTTGTATAGTAAGCAAAAATCCTACGCTGATACCTATGAGCCTATCCGTGACAATATGACGGGTTGGGACTCACAAGTGGTCGATAACTTCTACGAATGGCAACAAAATCAGTTTGCTGAGCCTGAATGGTCGAGCAACGCGAACCGTCAGCTCAATATGGATACCGAGCAAAAAGGCTTTTATGCGGCGACCCGCCTGACCATTACCGATGATTTTAAACTGATTGCCGGTGGACGTATTTCAAGCTGGAACCGTGAAGGCGTGAGCTATGGTACCGATACTAACTTTGGCGATGATGGCGTGTTTGTGCCCTATGTTGGCGCCTTGTACGATATCAATGACGCGCATCGTATTTACGCCAGTTATACCGGGATTTTTAATCCGCAGAATAATTTCGATGCCGATCAAAATTACCTCGATCCATTAGAGGGCAAAGCCTACGAATTAGGTCTGAAGAGTGCTTATCTTGACGATCGTCTACATACCACTGTAGCCGTGTTCCAAATTGACCAAGATAACTTGGCAACCTTAGCCGGAACGATTTATATCGGTGGTAAACCCGTGAATTACTATGAGGCCGCACAAGGCACAAAGAGTAAGGGTTTTGAGCTAGAAGTGGTGGGTGAGCCTGCCGATGGCTGGAATATCTCTGCGGGTTACTCGCAATTTAATGCCGAAGATGCAGAGGGTAAGCGAGTCGCAACTACCAGTCCGCAGAAGCAATTTAAACTGTTTACCACCTATCAATTTGTGAACTTATTGCCTGAGTTAACCATAGGTGGTGGAGTGAATTGGCAAAGTGACAGTTACTCAGATGTCAGTGATGTGGCAATTAAGCAGGATGCTTACTCCCTAGTGAATCTGATGGCGCGCTACGATCTGGCTGAGAATATGGATTTGCAGGTTAACGTAGAGAATCTGCTGGATGAGAAATATTATGCCTATATGTCAGCGTCTGGCCTAGCATACAGTGTGTATCACTACGGCGCGCCACGCAATTTTACCGTCAGCTTTAACTATCGTTTTTAAGCATTTTACCCGTTGAACTCAAAAAGCCGGTGCCCTTAAGGGCACCGGCTTTTTGCTATCGACTTAAATCCCATTGGCTGCGCAGATGCAGCCTAATATGCCTGTATGGGAAAACCATTGTACTGTTTTGTGATTATTTCGCTTTAAAAACAATACGCTGTTAATCCTGAACGACGTTTGAATTTTCCTAGATTAAGACTGGTATGCTAACCCCTATTTACAGTGAACTTTAATGTAAATTAAGTGCGGTGGTTTTTTGTTCTGTTTAGCGATTTCTATCAATAAAATCCCCATCAATTTTCTGGCCTGACCAGCACAAACTCCCTATAATCCCCTGCGAAAAACACCGCTACATAGTGTTTACATTTTTAGACCCTACCTACTTAAAAATAAAAGGAACCCAGTTCCATGTTAGAAAAGCTGTTCAAACTGAAACAAAATCAAACGAGCCTCAAGCAGGAAGCGATAGCAGGTTTGACAACATTTATGACGATGGCCTACATCATTTTTGTGAATCCCATGATGTTAGCCGATGCGGGTATGGATCATGGCGCCGTGTTTGTGGCTACCTGTCTAGCTGCGGCCGTAGGTTGTATCGTGATGGGGCTGATGGCGAATTATCCTATCGCGCTCGCCCCAGGTATGGGACTCAATGCCTTTTTTACCTACACAGTGGTGGGTGAGATGGGCTACAGCTGGGAAACGGCACTCGGTGCGGTTTTCTTATCGGGGATCTGCTTTCTGATCCTATCTTTAGTGCGTATTCGCGAGTGGATTGTTAACAGTATTCCTATGTCGCTGCGTATTGGTATTGCTGCGGGTATTGGTCTGTTCTTAGCGCTGATCGGCCTTAAGAGTGCAGGCATTGTAGTGGCAAGCCCTGCAACCTTGGTGACCATGGGCGATATTACTGCGTTTCCGGCGGTGATGGCGGTATTAGGTTTCTTCCTGATTATTGCTATGGTGCAGCGTGGCATGAAGTCAGCGGTGATTTTAAGTATCCTGATCATTACTGGGCTTGGATTGGTGTTTGGCGATGTGCATTACAACGGCATCGTCTCTATGCCGCCTTCAATTGCGCCCACGTTTATGGCGATGGATTTATCCCAAGTGTTTGAAGTAACGATGCTCTCAGTGGTGTTTGCCTTCTTATTTGTGGATTTGTTTGATACTTCAGGCACCTTGGTTGCGGTTGCACAGCGTGGTGGATTTCTCGATGAAAAGGGCCGTTTACCTCGATTAAATCGTGCCTTAACCGCTGACAGTTTAGCGACGATTGCAGGTGCAGCCTTAGGGACTTCAACCACCACCAGTTATATCGAAAGTACTGCTGGGGTGAGTGCGGGCGGTCGAACTGGCTTAACGGCGGTGGTGGTTGGTTTGCTGTTTATCTTGGCATTATTTTTATCGCCTTTAGCAGGGATGATCCCCGCCTATGCCACGGCAGGTACGCTGTTTTATGTGGCTATTCTGATGATGTCAGGGTTGGTTCACGTTGAATGGGAAGACTTAACTGAGGCTGCGCCTGTAGTCGTGGTGTGTATCCTGATGCCGCTGACCTTCTCGATTGCGACGGGGATTGCACTGGGAATTATTTCCTATGCGGCCATCAAACTGTTAACGGGTCGGTTTAGCGATTTAAATATCGGTGTGCTTGTGCTCGCGGCGATGTTTATTGCGAAATTTATTTACGGCTGATACTTAGAACGAGTTGCCGTTTAAGGGATATTTTTTGAGGGTCATCTAATCGATGGCCCTTTTTAATGCGCGATCCCAAGCAGAATTGAAAATTTCTACCCGCATCCAGCCCTCTGACTACCAATTATCTAGCGGATTAGGTATAAGGATTGTCCGGTTATTTTCTACAAATGAATAATGAACTTAAGTGAGATAGCGTATCGCCGCGTGGTGGTGAAGTTGGGGACGAGTGTGCTGACTTCTGGCAGTAAACAGCTAGATAAAGCCCATATGGTTGAGCTTGCTCGTCAAATGGCCGCACTGATGAGATCAGGGGTCGAAGTCGTATTATGTACTTCTGGGGCAATTGCCGCAGGACGCGAACATCTCCAATACCCGGTATTGCCCGACACTATGGCTAACAAACAGTTATTAGCCGCTGTCGGGCAGAGTCAGCTTATTCTCGCTTGGGCGCAACTCTTTAGCATCTACGGTTTACATGTGGGGCAATTGCTGCTGACCCGTGCAGACCTACACGATAGAGAGCGCTATTTGAATGCCCGCGATACGCTTAATGCTTTGCTGGCACACAATATTATCCCCATCATCAATGAAAATGATGCGGTTGCAACTAACGAAATCAAAGTGGGTGACAACGACAACTTGTCAGCGCGCGCAGCATTGCTGTGTGATGCTGATCTGTTGATTTTGTTGACGGATCAAAAGGGCTTATTCGATGCTGATCCACGCACCAATCCCAATGCCAAACTGATTTCGCAGGTTGAGAAAATTGATGACAGTTTGCGCCTGTTAGCGGGTGGTTCGGTCTCGGGGTTAGGCACCGGGGGGATGTCGACTAAGCTCGAAGCGGCCGATATCGCTCGTCGTGCGGGGATTGAAGTGGTCATTGCCTCGGGTCATCATCCCGATGTGATTAAAAAGGTGGTCGCTAAAGAATCCATTGGCACCCATTTTAGTGCGATCGAAAATCCGTTAGAGAGTCGTAAACAGTGGATTTTAGCGGGACCCGCCGCCCAAGGTTCACTGGTGCTCGATGCGGGCGCCGTTAAAGCCGTGACCGAAAAAGGTCGCAGCCTGTTATCGAAGGGCATTATTGGCGTTAAAGGGGAATTTGAACGCGGGGCAACGCTGCAATTGGTTGACCAAAAAGGCAAAATCATTGCCAGAGGCATAACCCGTTACTGTGGTGAGGCCTTAGGGTTAATTGCAGGTAAACATTCCGACGAAATCGAGTCTGTACTCGGTTACGATTATGGTGACGCAATAGTGCACCGCAACGACATGGTCGTCTTATAAGCGAGGTCTGTTTTGAGTCAAACTAATCAAGCGCAATATTTACAACAACTGGGTAGTCAAGCTAAGCAAGCCAGCTATGCCTTAGCAAATCTTAGCGCCGCACAGAAAGCGGATTTACTCGAGGCGATTGCCGAGGCCTTGACGCAGAACACTCAGGCTATTCTTGCGGCGAACGCCAAAGACGTTGTAGCCGCAAAGGCTGATGGTTTGAGTGATGCGATGATCGACCGTCTATTACTGACCGAGTCGCGCCTAGCGGGGATTATCGGTGACATTAGCGATGTGGTTCGCCTTGCCGATCCCGTTGGCGAAGAGTTCGGTAGCCGAGTGTTGGACAATGGCTTAAGGCTCACGCGCCGCCGCGTACCGCTTGGGGTGATTGGGGTTATCTATGAGGCACGGCCGAATGTGACGGTCGATATTGCGGTGTTGGCACTTAAAACCGGTAATGCGGTGATTTTACGTGGCGGAAAAGAGACCCTCGAATCCAACAAACTGATTAGTGAAGTGATCCGTGGAGCGATTGCAAGCCAAGGTCTGCCTGTCGATGCGGTGCAATTGATTGATTCTCCCGATAGAGCCTTAGTCACAGGGCTACTTAAGCTCGACCAATATGTCGATATGATTGTTCCCCGTGGCGGACAAGCCTTACAGCGCCTTTGTGCCGAGCAAGCGACAATTCCGGTGATTTTAGGTGGCATTGGGATCTGCCATCTGTATGTCGATAAACATGCCGATCTTGAGCGGGCTCTTGAGGTGATTGCCAACGCAAAAGTGCAGCGCCCAACGGTATGCAATGCTCTGGATACCTTGCTGGTGGATAACGCCGTTGCCGAGCGCTTTGTGCCACAAATTGCCGAGTATTTACATCGTTTAGGTGTGCGTTTTTCGGTGTGTGAACAAAGCTATACACTGCTCGATGGGTTGGGGTTTGATATTTCCCCGGCAACGGAGCAAAGCTTTGCGACCGAATGGTTATCTTTGACCTTAGGCATTAAAGTGGTGAGTGATATTGATGCAGCAATTGCCCATATCCGTACCTATTCCAGTGGGCACTCTGAGGCGATTCTGACCGATGATATCCATGCTGCAACGTATTTTATGAATGAGGTTAATTCGGCCGCTGTGTATGTAAATGCCAGTACCCGCTTTACCGATGGCGGCCAATTTGGCCTAGGTGCCGAGGTGGCAGTGAGCACGCAAAAGCTCCATGCCCGTGGCCCAATGGGGCTTGAGGCGCTAACCACCTATAAGTGGTTAGCGTGGGGCGATTATACGAGTCGTTCATAGCCTGATTGGTACACTAAAAAGCCGCTGAAAAGCGGCTTTTTAGTGGTAAATCTTTATCTTAGTGGATAAGTGGGGTATAGGTGGCAATCAGCCATAAACATACAAAAGCGATTGACATCACTGTGGTGAATTTTCGAAAGGGCCGGATATATTCCAAGGTATAGAGAAAATACTTCTCTTGCACTTTGCGAGTCAGTAATACCGACGGAAGTAAAAAGCTGCAATAGAGCATCACCACCATGGTGGTAAAACCATTCCCCCAAAAATGCTCGTAGATAAAAAGGGCGATACACACCAGCATGGCAACCCAACCGATAGGGGTTATGCCATCTTCTTGATTCCAATGGGTTGATTTTTCCATATGACTATCCTTAGTCACTTAACCGATTGTTTAATTTATAGACGGTTAAGGGGGGCTTTTCAATGATTTTATGGATAGCGTGTAAAAGAATTTTCTAGACCGAGTTTAAGTTATAGGGTTTTAATATCGGCAAATGTTCCGCGGCACAACTTCGCTAAGTCATTTGCAGCGAGACATATCTCAAGCCCACGGCGACCAGCACTGACATAGATTTTGTCAAATTGCTTCGCACTTTCATCAATCAGCGTTGGCAGTTGCTTCTTTTGCGCTAACGGGCTGATCCCTCCAACCAAATAGCCGGAAGACTTTTGCGCTAAATCCGCATCGGCCATTTGCAGTTTTTTCTGGCCTAAACATTTGGCTACGGCTTTTAAATTGAGTTGATGATCAACTGGAACGAGCGCAACTGCAAGCGGCGGATGCGCTTTATCGGTCGCGACCAGTAAGGTTTTAAATACCTGCGCGGGAGCGAGGCCTAACACATTGGCGGCTTCTTCGCCGTAGGCGGCGCAGTGTGGGTCGTGGCTGTATTCTAAGATTTCAAAGGGGATTTTGGCTTTCTTTGCCATTTGTACGGCAGGTGTCATGCTTTACTCCTTGCGTCAATTTCTGGGGCAATAAAAGTCCGCCATAGTAGCCCTTTATTGGCGTTTAAAATGTTAGCTCGGGCATAAATTATCTATACCCGAGTAAGGCACCTTATCCGTTGCTTAGTCCGCAAGTTTGGTGTTGAGTTTGGTTTTGCGCTCCAGATAGCGCGGGAATAATTGCTGCAACATCATGCCGCTTAAAATAAAGCCTAGGCCAATGTAGGTTGCGGTGGCGATGGTTTCTTGCAAAATCCAAGCAATAAAACCAATCGACATCACCGGCGATAAAAATACTAAGGTGCTGATATTGGCGGTGCGAGTCGCAGTTTTAAGCGCCATTAACCAGAGTACAAAGGTAATCCCCATTTCAAATAAGCCGACATACATCCCCGCCATCACGGCTTTAATGCTAAAGCTAGGGATCGCATCGGTAAGTAACAGCGTGATGGTAATAAAGGGTAAACCGATTAAAAAGCTCAACAGTAGGCTGACGACGGGGTCGCCTTGATCTTTGGTGTTCACAATCCAATATAGGCACCAGAGCAGGGTGCTAGTCAGCGCCAGCCCAATGCCAAGGGGGCTATCGAAGCGAAAACCGCTGACATCGCCGCCGGTGGCAATAATAAATACCCCAGAGTAGGCAATCAGTGCCGCAATCATATCGCTCTTACGCAAATGTTGTTTCAGCAGTGGCGCAGCTAACAGCGGTAGCAATACCGCCCACGTGTAATTAAGTGAGAGCGCCTGCTGGGCGGGTAACAGTGAATAGGCTTTAAACAGCACCACATAATAAAGAAAGGGATTAATCAGCCCAGTGATCAGATAAAAAGTCGGGCGACGCAACAGCTGCGCTTTAAGTAGCGGTAGCTTTTTTTGCCAAGCGAGAATGGCGCCAAGGGCGACGATTGAGGTGAGTACCGCCACAAACACCAGTTGCAACGGGCTATAAAATCCGAGGGCAATCTTAAAGGCGGTTGCCACCGTCGACCAGAGGAATACCGCACCCATGCCGTACACATACGCCAAATTTGAAGATTTCACACTCTTACCCTATGCACTTAAACCGCCACTCAATGTGCGCAGATTGAATAACAGCTATTGTTGATATGCAAGCGGATTTTACCGTTTTGAATATTTTATACAGCTGAGTTTTTCGAAAAGATAAATCAGAAAATTTTTTGTATGGCCCTTGTAATTAAATTCCCTGTCCCAATATAGGTGTTAAGGCTGAGAAGGTGGCCAACAGTGGACTTGAAAAAAATGCGTCCGGCCCCATATCAAAACCAACTTATTAATTTAGTTTGACAGAAATTTTTCGGAGGACCTCATGGGTAAAATTATTGGTATCGACTTAGGCACAACAAACTCTTGTGTAGCTGTCCTCGATGGTGGCAAAGCACGCGTATTAGAGAATGCTGAAGGCGATCGCACAACCCCGTCTATCATCGCTTATACCGATGATGAGACCATCGTGGGTCAGCCAGCAAAACGCCAAGCTGTAACTAACCCAAATAACACATTCTTCGCGATCAAGCGTTTGATCGGTCGTCGCTTCAAAGATGACGAAGTTCAACGTGACGTGAACATCATGCCATTCAAAATTATCCAAGCCGACAACGGTGATGCTTGGGTTGAATCACGTGGCAACAAAATGGCTCCACCACAAGTTTCTGCTGAAATCTTGAAAAAGATGAAGAAAACAGCAGAAGACTTCTTAGGTGAAGAAGTGACAGAAGCGGTAATTACCGTTCCTGCATACTTTAACGATTCACAACGTCAAGCCACTAAAGATGCGGGCCGCATCGCAGGTCTTGAAGTTAAACGTATTATCAACGAACCAACGGCTGCAGCTCTGGCCTACGGTATCGACAAGAAGCAAGGCGACAACATCGTTGCAGTGTATGACTTAGGTGGTGGTACATTCGATATCTCGATCATCGAAATCGACAGCAACGACGGCGACCAAACCTTCGAAGTATTAGCGACTAACGGTGACACTCACTTAGGTGGTGAAGACTTTGACAACCGTTTAATCAACTACTTAGCTGACGAATTCAAGAAAGAGCAAGGCTTAGATCTGCGTAAAGATCCATTAGCAATGCAACGTCTGAAAGAAGCGGCTGAAAAGGCGAAGATTGAGCTTTCAAGCACCAACCAAACTGAAGTGAACCTGCCATACATCACTGCAGATGCAACAGGTCCTAAGCACTTAGTGGTGAAAATCACCCGTGCTAAGTTAGAGTCACTGGTTGAAGACTTAATCATTCGTACTTTAGAGCCATTAAAAGTGGCACTGGCTGACGCTGACTTATCAGTATCAGACATCAATGAAGTGATTTTAGTGGGCGGTCAAACCCGTATGCCTAAGGTTCAAGAAGCGGTGACTAACTTCTTCGGTAAAGAACCTCGTAAAGACGTAAACCCAGACGAAGCCGTAGCCGTAGGTGCTGCGATTCAAGCGGGCGTACTGTCAGGCGACGTGAAAGACGTTCTGCTGTTAGACGTAACACCACTGTCTCTGGGTATCGAAACCATGGGCAGCGTAATGACCAAGCTGATTGAGAAAAACACTACTATTCCGACTAAGGCACAGCAAGTGTTCTCAACAGCCGATGACAACCAAAGTGCAGTAACCATTCACGTACTGCAAGGTGAGCGTAAGCAAGCGAGCGCGAACAAGTCATTAGGTCAATTTAACTTAGACGGTATTGAGCCTGCACCACGTGGCATGCCACAAATTGAAGTGATGTTCGATATCGACGCTGACGGTATTCTGCATGTTTCTGCAACCGACAAGAAAACCGGTAAGAAACAAAACATCACCATCAAAGCTTCTTCAGGCTTAAGCGAAGAAGAAGTGGCGCAAATGGTACGTGATGCTGAAGCCCACGCTGAAGAAGACAAGAAGTTTGAAGAGTTAGTGCAATCTCGCAACCAAGCTGACGGCTTAGTTCACGCAACTAAGAAACAAGTTGAAGAAGCGGGCGATGCACTGCCAAGCGAAGACAAAGCTAAGATTGAAGCGGCAATGAGCGCGGTTGAAACTGCTGTAAAAGGCAACGACAAAGAAGCCATTGAAAAAGCGACTCAAGCGCTGATTGAAGCGTCTGCTAAGCTGATGGAAATCGCTCAGGCTAAAGCTCAAACTCAAGGCGGCGCACAAGAAGGTGCTGCTAAACAGTCTAACGCGACTGCCGATGACGTTGTCGATGCTGAATTTGAAGAAGTGAAAGACGACAAGAAATAACATTTGCTCTCAATCAAATTGATTGATTTCAAATAGTTAATTTCTAGGCGGGCGTTACGGGGAAACCCTAACGCCCGTTCGTTCAACTTAAGCTGAGAAGCATGAGATTATGTCAAAGCGAGATTATTACGAAGTATTAGGCGTTGGTCGTGACGCCAGCGAACGTGAAATTAAAAAAGCCTACAAGCGTTTGGCGATGAAGTTTCACCCCGACCGCAACCCTGGCGATAAAGCTGCCGAAGCGAGCTTCAAAGAAGTCAAAGAAGCCTACGAAATCCTTACCGATGCCAACAAAAAAGCGGCCTATGACCAATTTGGTCATGCGGGTGTGGATCCCAATCGCGGCGGCGGTGGTGGCTACGGCGGCGCGGGCGATTTCGGTGATATTTTCGGTGATGTCTTTGGCGATATTTTCGGCGGTGGACGTCGTGGCGGTCAACGCCAAGCAGCCCGCGGCTCAGATTTACGTTACAACCTAGAGTTATCACTGGAAGAAGCCGTAAAAGGCCTCACCAAAGAACTGCGTATTCCAACCTTAGCCAGCTGTGATGTGTGTGACGGCAGCGGTGCGAAAAAAGGCACGTCGGCGACCACCTGTACAACCTGTCATGGTCAAGGCCAAGTGCAAATGCGCCAAGGTTTCTTTACCGTGCAACAGCCTTGTCCAACCTGCCATGGTCGCGGCAAGATCATTAAAGATCCTTGCACTAAGTGCCATGGCGATGGCCGTGTCGAAAAAACGAAGACACTGTCAGTTAAGATCCCAGCAGGTGTCGACACTGGCGACCGTATTCGTTTAGCGGGTGAAGGTGAAGCGGGCGAGTTTGGCGCCCCAGCGGGCGATTTATACGTTCAGGTCAGTGTGCGTGAACATGCCATCTTTGTTCGCGATGGCAACAACCTCTACTGCGAAGTGCCGATTTCATTCAGTAAAGCGGCGCTCGGTGGTGAGATTGAAGTGCCAACACTGGACGGTAAAGTCAGCCTGAAGATCCCAGCCGAAACGCAAACGGGCCGTATGTTCCGTCTGCGTGGAAAAGGGGTTAAATCGGTTCGCAGCCATGCCGTTGGCGACTTGCTCTGCAAAGTCGTGATGGAAACGCCAGTCAACTTAAACGAGCGTCAAAAAGAACTCCTGCGGGAATTTGAAGCCACCTTAACCGGTGAATCAAAGAAGCACAGCCCAAAGGCTGAAGGCTTTTTCGATGGCGTGAAGAAGTTTTTCCAAGACCTAAATAGCTAATTAGGTTGGGTGGCGCAGCGGTTATGTTAGCTGCGCACTAGATAAATAAAGCCTCGCAGTGTTTAGCACTAGCGGGGCTTTTTTATGCTTGATTGCATGCTCAAATTTCAAACTCTGTCCGCAGCAATCAATTAAGCACAGTCATTTCAGTGACTCGCCTGACTATGGGGTAAAAATAAGTCATCCTGAGGGCTCGATGACGGCATATGCTGCGTATGGATGTGCGAATGCCGCGATCACATGGTCAATGATGCTCCCGGCATCATAGTGACATTTCCCATATCCCTATGGGTCAGATGTGAATGAGCGACCATGCCGTCAACGGTCACTTCCATGACGTGCTTAATCCCTTTTAAGTCCTTCGTATATCTGATAAATGTTATGCCTTTCTGGTCTTTTTAAAAAATAAACTAATATTTTTTATTATTTTATTTCTATTATTTGATATTGGGCTGGTAATTTTTACATGAATTAACCAAGCTGTAGGGATGGAAATACATAATAATAAAACAAAAAATAAACTATCGCACGACAGGTTAATCAATGAGTTGTTATAACTCCAACAGTTTTCCATCACACCCATTAATAACTTTTCAATAACATACTTTATTGGGTAATGAATAACGTATAATTCAAAGCTGAAAAGCCCAATTAATGAAAATAACTTTGTTATTCCGTTAGCTTCTGGATGCATAATATCTTGTTTAAAAATATTATAGATCAGAAAAACAGATAGTAATGATGCTAAAAGAATATCCGTCCCCCTCGAACTTGAATTCATGTAGTCATAATAAGGCATATTGTAGGAATTGAATATGTTAAATAGCGTAAAGCCTAAACTAAATATAAATATAAAAATGAAAAAGTTTTTTAACTTATAAGAAATGGGGAAGCTGAATTTTTCTATAAAAATATACATGCCCAAAACACTTCCAAGAACAAACCCATCAAGCCTTGCAGGTAATGTCCACCAATGACCGCCATAATAACGATATAAATTCGAAAATAAAATAAGACATACAGAAATTAATAGTATATTTCTTACCGAGAAAAACCTTGAGTCATAAAAATAAAAAAATAACAAACCCATCACTACATAGAAATGTTCCTCAATAATGAGCGACCAAAAGTGGTCCAAACCAATTCCTCTAGGAAACACCTTTTCCCCCCACAAAATAAAGTCAACATTTTGCAACATAAAAAAATAATACAAAGAGAAACCTGATTCAACTTTGTCACTCCAACTTTGAAATAGTAAATTTTGATTACATATAAAAATAAATAGCTCAACTGAAAAAAGCACAATAAAAAAAAGAGGGAGTAATCTAACGGCCCTATATACGAAAAAATCTGTTGCTCCTCTTTTTTTTTCCTTGATACTAATCATAGATTTGGTTATAAGAAAGCCAGACATTACAAAAAACACATCCATAGACATCCAATACCATGGGAAAAATGGGTGGAGATGTGAATGATAAGCAACGACTCCTATTGCTAAAAAACCTCTAAATGCGTCTAGTCTTACATATCTAGTTTTAGTATTTATCAATTTATTACTCGCAATTTAAAAATAATAATTCATGTTCAAGATAAATGGTTTTTAGATTAAAGGATGTATTGCTTTTATTTTCGCCAGTAGCAGCATGGTGACTAAGTTTTATTGATTTTATCATCAATATTTTAAAAACGCTTTAAGTTTATTTAAAATATAAGTGAAACAAACTCACGCTGACATCATAAATGATTGCAGGTTCTTCCCTTGGCTATTAACAAATAGAAATAACGATACTATATATCGCCAAACCAGATTTCTGCGAGTTTAGTTGTGATTATTGAAAGTGTGAAGTTCAGTTTAATCGCGTGAGCGTTCATTTTTTGTTCATTATAGTAAGTTCAGTGATTAATATTTTTCCAAAAAAATAATACAGGCTAAGTGCTTTGGGGATTAATCGATAACACTACAAATTCAGGAGTTCACCTTCCCCTGCGAAGTTGCCGCGGGGCGTTGGAATAAATTGCGTGAGTCCGGTCATGGATAATGGAATGGACCCATCCACTTTAAATCGGCCTCGCAATGGGCCACGATGTAGTCGCTAAAACTCATCAGAAAGAGGACGGGTCCACCTATGAAGATTACTAC